>NZ_JBNPXA010000003.1:0-496612 GCF_050433545.1 Rhodococcus sp. BE178
AGCACCACGCCCGCCGATCACGCGGACACGTTGGGAGACAAGGACGTCGCCTGGATGCCGTGGATGGGGCCGCTCACCATCGCAACCGCCCGCCGCATCGCCTGCGACTGCGACCTCACCCCGATCGTCATGAAGGACGGGGTACCACTCGACCTCGGCCGCACCACCCGCACCGTCTCGAAGAAACAACGCCGAGCCCTCGTCGCCCGCGACAACGGCTGCGCCTTCCCCAGCTGCGGCGCACCACCCGCACACTGCGAAGGCCACCACGTCAAACACTGGGCCGACGGCGGACCCACCGACCTCGACAACCTCGTACTCCTGTGCCGCTACCACCACCGACTACTCCACCACTCGCACTGGGACGTCGAGATCGGCATCGACCGACATCCGCCCCCAAGCACTTCGTGCAGGGGGTACCCCCAGGTTCACACCACCAAGCACCGTCGACCCCCACAAGAAGCCCATCCCCGCCCACAACCGGGCCGGACCGCGGGCGGCGTAGCAGCCACACTCGAGGGACTGTTCGTCCGTATACCGTTGGGCTCTAATGTGATTCCGGAACCGGCCCCTCGACGAGCTCGCCCACCAACCGGTTGACCTCTTCGCGAGTGAGGTGCGAGCCGACGGCCGCGTACTGCTCGTACTCCTCGTCGTCCAGGGCGTCGTGGACGACGGCGGCCTCGATCGGCCCATCCACAGCGTCGAGCCACGCCGGCAAGAAACCGGCCTGCGCGCCCAGCGCGTCGACGGCCCCCAACAACACCGCACCGTCGGTGGGACGCCCCGCCGCCGCCAGAACCGCAGCAGTCGAGTGGATCATGACCAGCCACGACGTCACATCACCCTCCTCCTGGAGATCGGCCCGCAGCACCCGCATCGTGGCCAACGCACCTTCGACATCGCCGGCGTCCGCGTCCGCCTTCATCAGCGCCCACGTCGACGACGTCACCGCCCACCGGTGACCGCACCGCTCCGCGACACGAATCGCCTCCCGAAGTTCGACCCGAGCCTCCTCGAGCTCGCCCACCGAGCGCAGCAGCATGCCGAGCACCATCCGCCCCTCCGCCTCGGCCCACACTGCGTCATGCTCGGCCGCCAACTGCACCGCGTGGCGTGCCAGCTCGACCGCCACCTCGGGCCGGCCCTGCATCGCCACGAAATGCGCGCGCCAGGCGTCGTCACGCGCCACCTCGCCGATCTCACCGATCGAGGACCACAGCTGCGCGCCGCGCCGCACCGCGTCCTCCGCCGTGGGGGCATCACCGGTCAGGTAGGTGAGCGACGCGAGCCCGTCCAGCGCCCGCGCCATGACGCGAGGCTCCGGTGGACGCCAGTCCCCCGCAACAAGATCCAGCGCTGTGCGCAGGAACTGCAGCCCCTCCCCGATGTTGCCGACGCGATACCAGTACCAGGCGAGACCACCGGCCAGTTCCAGTGCATAGTGTGCGTCGTCCACCGCGAAGGCCGACTCAAGCGCTGCCCGATGCTCCGCCTGGTCCCGTCCGAGCATGTTCATTGCCTGCCCTGCCCGAGCACTCCGCAACGCACCCGCGACAGACTCGACGCGCGCAAGCACGAAAGCCCGGTGCGCCGCGTGGATCGCGATCATCTCGGCGTCGTCGGCCTGCTCACGCGCAAACCGTCGCACGGTCGCCAGCATCCGGTAGCGGGTAGGTGAGCTTCCGGGAACCACGCGGACCAGCGAGCGGCGGACCAGCGAGGTCAGTACCCCGGACACCTCCGCGGTGGTGCCCAGCAGGCACATCGCCGCAGCACCCTCCACGTCGAACGACCCGGCGAACACCGCGACCCGACGCAGAAGACGGGCCTCCTCGTCTGTCATGAGCCGGTTCGCCCAGTCGATCGTGTCCCACAATCGACCGCGAGTACCGATGGTCTCCGTCAAGTTCCCGTGCTGCAGCGTGTACCGGTCCACGAGCCCGGCCGCTATCTGGTCCTCACGCATCCACCGCAACTGCGCCGCAGCAAGTTCGATGCCCAGTGGCAGCCCGTCGACCGCACGACAGATCGTGTGCACGGCCTCGGTGTTCTTCGGATCCAACTCCCATCCGGCGGTGACACCGCCCGCCCGCTCGGCGAAGAGTTCGACCGCGACGTCGTCCACAGGCAACGGCTCGACCTCGTACACGACCTCACCGGTGACCCCGAGCCGTGCTGTGCCCGTGACGATCACGTGAATCTGCGGGCACCTGGCGACGATCGCTCGCGCGACATCGGCCGCATAGTCGGCGACGTGCTCACAGTTGTCGAGGACGAGCACGCACGATCGAACCGCCATCACCTCCGCCAGGTGCGTCGCCGAACCCACCCCCGGTAGCGACAACAGGGTCGCGATCGTCGACGGGATCAGCGCCCCGTCCGTCACCTTGGTCAGATCCACGACCCACGGCCCGTCCGGATCGTCGCGCCGACGACACACCTCGACCGCGAGCCTGGTCTTGCCGACGCCACTGGGACCGACCAGGGTGACCATCCGCCGCTCGTCGAGCAACTGCACGACCGCCGAGACGTCCCGTTCACGATCGACCAGACGAGTCCGCGGCACCACCAGATTCGACCCCGCCTTCTGCGGCGGCGGCGACACCCGCGCCGACTCCAGATACACGCTGTCGTTCGTCAGGATCGCGGATTCGATGCGTCGCAGACCCGCGCTGATCTCGGTGCCGAGCCGGTCGTCGATGATGGCGCGGCAACGGCGGATCGCCGCGAGCGCATGCGGCAGCTGACCCGACTGGCACAACCCCAGCACCAGCAACTCCCACGCCCGTTCGTCGAGCGGATGATCCGCCACCAGCGCTTCGGCCTCGACCACCGCCGACGCCGGCGCAGCGCCTTCGAGGTGTGCCGTCGCCAACGACATCCGCGCGTGGTACCTCATCGAGGTCAGCCGTGCCACCTCGCTCTCGATGAACACGGTCTCGGTGAACGCGGACGACGGAATTCCCGCATAGGCGAGGCCGCGCCACTCACGGAGGCTCTCCTGGTAGGCGTGGGCGGCCGCGACCGACGAGTGTTGCAGCATCGCGTCGCCCTGGCGGACGTGGTCGACGAACCGGGCCGAATCCACGGCATCACGCTCGACGGCGAGCTGGTACCGGGTGCCCTCACGCACCAGGATGCTGCCGCCGGGCGCCGGGCGGTCACCGTCGAGCCGACTCCGCAACCCCTCCAGCGCCTGCTCGAGTGGATCGGTCTCCCCGCCACCGGGCTGCCCGTTCCTCTCGGCCGCCGCCCGCGTGTGCCGGACCTGCGCGCGGAGACGTTCGACGTCGACGGAGTAGGGGAAGGCCACCAGCAGTGCCGCGAGCAGTGCGCGCTGCTGCTGATCGAGCAAGACCGGTTTGCCCCCGCGCACGGCCGTGACGGGACCCAGGACCGCGAACTCGATTCCGTTCGCCATCGGTCACTCCCTTCGCGCCGTCCGGGCGGACGCCGTCAGCCCGCGACGTCGACCATGTCGTGCCCCGCGACGTCGGCGACGAGGACCCGCAGGTGATCGTCGGTCGAGCCGAGGGTGTGTTCGATCGCGGTCAGTCGGGACACGTAGTGCCCCACCACGTATTCGGCGGTCATACCGATGCCGCCGTGCATTTGGATCGCTTCTTGCCCGATGTGCCTGGCCGACCGGCCGATCCGCAATTTCACCCGCGATGCGATGACCGGATCGATCACGCCGTCGGCGAGCGACATCGTCGCGTACAGACTCATGCTGCGGGCCAGTTCCAACGAGACATACATGTCGGCCGCGCGTTGAGTGAGAGTCTGGAAGCTCGCCAGCGGCACACCGAACTGTTTGCGGGTCCGCAGGTACTCGGTGGTCAGCCGCAGGGTCTCCTCCATCGCGCCCACCGCCTCGGCACACAGCGCGGCCTGCGCGCGGACCTGCGCGGCGCGGATCGCGGCGACGACATCGCCGCCGTCGCCCAACGGCTCGGCGGGGGCGTCCCGGAATTCGATCTGCGCGGCCCGCAAGCCGTCGTGCGTCGCATATCGCTGTCGAGCGACGCCGGGCGCGTCCCCATCCACCAGGAACAGGCCGACGCCGCCGTCGGGCAACGCCGCGGACACGACGACCGAGTCGGCGCAGTCACCGTGCGGCACCGGATTCTTGGTGCCGGTGAGGGTCCACGAATCTCCCTGCCGCACAGCACTGGTGCCCACCTCGACCGCCGGCCACCGGGTCCCCGACTCGGCGTGGGCGAACGCGAGCAGCACCGCGCCGCCGAGGACACTCGGGAGGATCTTCCGCCGCTGCGCCTCGCTGCCGACGTCGGCAATCAACGAACCAGGCACCAGCACTGCATCCAGCAGCGGTTCCGGCGCGAGCCGTCGGCCCAGTTCGGACATCACGAGTCCGACCTCGACCGGGCCGGCATCCGAGCCGCCGTCCTCGTCGGAGAATCCGAGCCCGAGCAGTCCGGTCTCGGCCAGCCTCCGCCACACGTCCTCGCTCCAACCGCGCGGCGTCGCCTTGACCGCCGCGAGTGCCTCTGGGTCGTAGCTGCGGCCGAGGAGTTCCCGCGTCGTGTCGCGCAGCAGCTTCTGTTCGTCGTCGAGTTCGAAGTCCATGCCACGCCTCACAATCCGAGGATCGACGACGCGATGATGGTGCGCTGCACCTCGCTCGACCCGCTGTAGATCGACACCTTGCGGTAGTTCAGGTACGCGGGCGCGGCTCGCTGCGCCCACAGTGGGCTCTCGATGTCGGCGCCGGCCTCGAACGGCAACGAGTCCGGGCCCGCGATGTCGACGAGCAGTTCGGTTGCGGCCTGCTGCAATTCGGAACCTCGCAGCTTCAACAGCGACGACGCCGGGTCCGGCTTGCCGTGCACCGAACTGGCGACCACCCGCAGCTGCGTGAGTTCGAGTGCGAGCAGTTCATTCTCGAGTTCCGCGACGCGGGCCGCGAACAGCGGATCGTCGAGCAGAGTGCCCGCACCGAGCGGAGTGCGCGCCGCGTGCTCCTTCGCGCGCGCCAGCTTGATCTTGGTGCGGCCGACACCGGTGACGCCGGTGCGCTCGTTGCCGAGGAGGAACTTCGCGTAACTCCAGCCGGCGTTCTCCTCCCCCACCAGGTTCTCGGCCGGCACGCGGACATCGTCGAAGAAGACCTCGTTGACCTCGTAGCTGCCGTCGATGAGGCGGATCGGTCGCACCGTCACGCCCGGGGACGTCAGGTCCACCAGGATGAACGAGATGCCCGCCTGCTTCTTCGGAGCGTCCGGATCGGTGCGCACGAGGCAGAAGATCCAGTCGGCGTACTGCGCCAGCGTGGTCCACGTCTTCTGCCCGTTGATCACGTAGCTGTCACCGTCGCGGACGGCGCGGGTCTGCAGCGAAGCGAGGTCCGACCCCGATCCCGGCTCCGAGAAGCCCTGGCACCACCAGATGTCGAGGTTGGCCGTCGCGGGCAGGAACCGCGCCTTCTGTTCGTCCGAGCCGAACGCCGCGATCACCGGACCGACCATGTTGGCGTTGAACGCCAGCGGCTCCGGGACCGCCGCCAACTGCATCTCGTCGAGCCAGATGTGTCGCTGCACCGCGGTCCAGTCCCGGCCACCCCACCGGACGGGCCAGTGCGGTACCGCGAGACCCGCGGCGTTCAGGATGCGCTGCGTCGTGACCACGTCGTCGCGGCCGAGTGTGGCACCCGACGCCACCCGCTCACGAATCCCCGCCGGGACCTCGCTCCGGAAGAAGGTGCGCATCTCGTCGCGGAACGCGCGCTCGTCCGCGGTCAACGCCAGATTCATCGATGATTCCCTCCACACCTGAACCGGATCCGGGTCCTCGATGCGAACGGTACTCCCATGTAGGGCGGTGAACGGCGCTTTGCCGCGGCGCCTAGCGAGTCTCGAGAACCAGCAGAGCGCCTCCGCCACCGGAGTCGACCCGGGTGGTCAGATCCAGGTCCGGTGCAAGCCGCGAGAGGCGGTCGAGGAGCCACTCACCGGCCGCCCGCGCATCCGCCTCGCCGGGACAGCGTGCCACCGCGACCCGGCCGCCCTTGCGCGTCAACTGCTCGACGACACCGATGATCGGCGCCGGGTCCACCACGAACAGTTCGTCGGGCCACGCGACGAGCGGCTTGATTGCGCCCTTCTTGGTATTGCAGGCACGGTGCGCGAGGCGCTCCTGGACCGACTTGCCCTTGCTCTTCTTCGCGGTGCTGATGCCGTCGACGCTCGGTCCGCGCGGATCGTTGACCGACATGTCCGGGTCGACCGGCTCGTCGCACAGCCAACAGCGCCAGCCGTCACGATCACCGATTTCCTGCAGGTTGCTCACGCGAAGACGGTACCTTCGCGGCCGAAGCCGACGAAGGTACCGCCCCTGGTTTCGCCGCGCCTACATGTCGGCGATGGCCTCGAGCGCCCGGGTGCGGGCCGCCCGGTTGGCGGGCCACAGTGCGGCCAGGACGCCCACGACCGCGGAACCCAGCAGCATCCCCAGCACCTGTCCCCACGGCACCGAGATCTGGTCGAGGCCCTGGTCGGCGAGCGTCCGGACGAAGCCCCACCCGAACACGACACCGAGGATGACGCCCACCAGGGCGCCGAACACCGCGATCAGAACCGACTCGAGGTAGATGGTGCGGCGAACCTGCGCCCGCTGCATACCCACCGCGCGCAGCATGCCGATCTCCCGGCGCCGCTCCACGACCGAGAGCGCGAGGGTGTTCACGATGCCGAGGATCGCGATGACGACCGCGAGCGCGAGCAGGCCGTACAGCACGGCGAGCAGCGCATCGATCTGCTGGCCCTGCGTGCCCTTGAACTGTTCGCGGTCCTGGACCTGGACCACGACGAACGGGTCGGTCGCGGTGGCAAGGTCGGTCGCCATCGCCGTGAGGTCGGCACCGGGCGCCGCCTTGATCAGCACCGCCCACTCGGTGCGCATGTTCGGCGCCGTCATCTCCTGGTACACCTGGTCCGAGACGAGCCACGGACCCAGCAGCTGGTTGTCCTCGTAGATACCGGTGACAGTCGTGACGACCTGCTCGCCGTCGCGGTCGGTGAGGGTCACCGGGGTGCCCATCGCCCACCCGCGGTCGGCAGCCTCGGTCGCACTGACCAGCATGTCGGTGCCGGACACCGACGAGGCCCCTTCCTTCATCGTGTAGGCGAGCACGCCTTCCGGCGACCCGCTCAGCGCGGTGCCGTAGACATCGTCGTCGCCGATCTTCGCGGCGACACCGTGCAGCGAGATCGCGTCGGTGACGCCGTTCACCCGCGCGGCGGCGCCGGCGGCACCGGCCGGCACCCCGATCCCCTGGGGGCCGGTGAGCACGAAGTCGGCCTCCACGCCCTTGTCGACGAGCGAGTTCACGCTCGCCTTGGCGGACGCACCGAACACCCCGATCACCGACACGAGCATCAGCCCGAGGGTGAGCGCGAACGCCGTCGCCGCGGTGCGGCGCGGATTGCGGACCGCGTTGGTGCGGGCCAGACGCCCGACCGGACCGAACGGCTTGGCGAACACGGCACCGAGCGCACCCACCACCGGACGCGACAGCGCCGGAGCGGCCAGCAGCACCGCGAGAACCAGGGCGAGCGCCCCGAGCCCGACGACGGCGGCCGCTCCGCCACCGGTGGATTGTGCTCCGACGACCAGCGCAAGGACACCCAGCACGGCCGCGATCGCGCCGATCAACGTGCGCACCCGCAGGGTGTCACCCGTGGAGGCGAACTCCTCACGCATCGCCGCAACCGGCGGAACCTTGGCGGCCCGGCGGGCCGGCGCGTACGCGCTGACGACCGTGACGATCACACCGAGCACGAGAGCCACGATGATCGTGCGCGGCGCCACCTGCAGCGGGCCGTCGGGCAGGCCGAGATCGAACGCGTTGAGCAGACCCCGCAGGCCGTACGCGAGCCCGATGCCCGCGGCGATGCCCAGCGCGCTGCCGATCACGCCGACGATGAGCGCCTCGAACACGACCGACCGGCCCACCTGCTTGCGGCTGGCACCGATCGCACGCAGCAGGGCCAGCTCGCGCAGGCGCTGCGCGACGATCATCGAGAACGTGTTGTAGATGATGAACGTGCCGACGAGCAGTGCGATGGCGCCGAAGGCCAGCAGGAAGTAGTTGACGAAGCTGAGCGCCTCACCGATCTCGTCCTTGGTCTCCTGCTTGACCTCGGCGCCGGTCTGAACCTTGGTGTCGGGCAGCGCCGCCGCGATCCGATCACGCAGCTCGTCCTGCGACACTCCCGTCCCGGCGACGTCGATGTACCCGACGTGGCCGCCGTCGGTGAACAGCTCGCGCGCCTGCGCGTCGGTGAACAGCGCGCCGACATATCCACCCGTGTCGGACTCGGGCGCGTAGATGCCCGACACAGTGACGTCGTTCCAGCCGCGCATCGTCAGGACGCGCGTGGCGGAGCCGACCTCGAGGCCGGCCCGGTTCGCGGCACCCTCGTTGAGCGCGATCTGGTTCGGCTGCTCCGGCGGGGTACCCGTGACGAAGACCGTCGGCTCTCCCAGTGCCTGATCCGGCGGCAGGTACGACGAACCGATACTGGGTGCGCCACCGTTCTGCATCGGCTTGCCGGCCGAGTTGAGAACAACGATCTGGCCACCCACTGACGGCGCGACGGTGCGGACACCGTCGACGGAGCGGATCGTGTCGACGTCCGCGAGGGGGACGCCGCTCGAACCCTGCTCCTCGGGACTGACGCGGACGTCGACGCCCTGCGCGGTGCCGTCGAAGATGCTGTCGAACGTCTTCTGCAGGGTGTCGGTGAAGACGAACGAACCGGCCACGAACGCCGTGCCGAGCACCACCGACAACACAGTCAGGACGAGCCGCACCTTGTGGGCGGCGAGATTGCGCAGCGAAACCTTGCGCATCGGGGAATTGGTCACTGCCATGGCGTCAGACCGTCTCGAGGTTCTTCATGCGGTCCAGCACCGACTCCGCGGTGGGCTCGCGCAACTCGTCGACGATCCGGCCGTCCGCCAGGAAGACCACGCGGTCCGCGAAGCTCGCGGCACGCGGGTCGTGCGTGACGATGACGACGGTCTGGCCGAACTCGTCGACCGCGGCGCGCAGGATCGACAGGACCTCACCCGAGGAACTCGAGTCCAGGTTGCCGGTCGGCTCGTCACCGAAGATGATCTCCGGCTGCCCGGCCAGCGCCCGCGCGCACGCGACACGCTGCTGCTGCCCGCCGGACAACTCACCGGGCCGGTGGTCCAGCCGGTCCCGCAGCCCGAGCCGGTCGATCACGGTGTCGAGCCACTGCTGGTCGGCGCGGCGGCCGGCGATGTCGAGCGGCAACGTGATGTTCTCGAGGGCGGTGAGCGTCGGCACCAGGTTGAACGCCTGGAACACGAACCCGATCCGGTCGCGGCGCAGCTGGGTCATCTGCTTGTCCGAGAGCGTGGTGAGATCGGTGGCTCCGATCAACACCGAACCCGACGACGCCTCGTCGAGGCCGGCCAGGCAGTGCATGAGCGTCGACTTGCCGGAGCCGGACGGCCCCATGATGGCGGTGAACTCCCCCCGCTCGAACTCCGCGGACACGCCCGCGAGCGCGTGGACCTGGGTGTCCCCCGACCCGTAGACCTTCGTCAGGTTGACCGCGCGAGCGGCGACTGTGGTTTCGGTGGGCAACTCGGTTTCGGTTGGCATGCCAACCATCCTCACCCGCGGGCCCGACAGAAGACCATCGGGGACATCCCTGATCTTGGACCCCGACCTGCGGATGAAGCCTCAGTCATGGGAGAACGCGCGGGCGATCTCCCGCTCGAGATCCAGATACGGCTCACCGGAGACGTCGGCCACCACCTTGGCGATGGTGCCACCACGGAACCGGAAGGGCGCCCGGTAGAGAGCCGAGACGGACTGTCCGGGGTCGCGACCGATGCGGATGCCCTGCCCGACCCCGGAGAACATCGCCGGTTGCAGTCGCATCCCGGTGAGCGAGCCCACCGCACGATCATCGATGTACAGAGTCGTGTCGCCGAGCGGCGTGAACTGGTCGTCGGCCGCGCCGGTCCGGACGAACCGGACGCCGAGCACGTGGTCGCCGGCCGTCACCGGTTCCGTCGACACCACCACCTGTTCCTCCTCGCCCAGGAAGTTGTAGACGTACTTCAGGAACCCGTCCTGCACGAACAGCGTGTGCCCACCGAGCCGGCCGCCGTGCGCGAACAGCACACCCTCGGCGGCACCGGCGGCGGGTCCGCCGTCGCGGGCCTCGATGCTGACCTCCGCGAGCACCGAGAACGACCGGCCCCGCATCTCCAGTGCCGCACCCGGACCCACCTCCGCGGCATCGGGGTAGTAGACGAACGACTCGCGGGCACCGGTGAGGTACGGCCGATACCGCAGGAACGCCGACACCATGTCGAGGTCGTTGAGCGGCAGCCCGCCGTACTTCTCCGCCTCCTCGAACCACAGCGCGCGCATCTCGTCGAGTCTGTCCGGCCGCGCGGCGGCGAGGTCGTGGACCTGGCTGCGATCGCGCGCGATGTGGAACAGCTCCCACCGGTCGTCGTCGAAGTGCGACCAGTTCGACGGCGCCGCGGGGTGGACGGTGTTCGCGAACCAGCCGTCGTGCCAGATCCCGCGGGTCCCGAGCATCGAATAGAACTGGGTCAACTTCCCGGTCGCCGCATCGGGGTCGTCGAGGATCGGCCTGAAGCTGGTGCCCTCGAGCGGCCGCTGCGGAACACCGCCGACCAGAAGCGGCGGATCGATACCGAGGCACTCGTAGACGGTCGGCGTGATGTCGGAGACGCTGATGTAGTGGTCGCGGATCTCGCCGCGGGCCGCGATGCCGTCGGGCCACGAGATCAGGCACGGGTCCGCGATCCCGCCCTCGTGCGACGCGTACCGCTTGAACAGCTTGTACGGGGTGTTGAACGCCATCGCCCAGCCGAGGCAGTAGTGGTTGTACGTCTCCGGGCTGCCCAACTGGTCGATCTTCTCCAGTCCGTCCTCGACCTTGTCGGCGTACCCGTTGAAGAACTTGTACTCGTTGACCGACCCGTTGGGCCCGCCCTCACCGCTGGCACCGTTGTCGGACAGCAGCACGATCATGGTGTTGTCCAGCTGACCCGATTCCTCCAGGTAGTCCAGCAGCCGGCCGAGCTGGGCATCGGTGTAGCTCTGGAACCCGGCGAACACCTCGGCCATCCGGCAGAACAGCCGCTTCTCGTCGTCGCCGAGGGAGTCCCACGGGCGGACCGTGTCGAGCGGCGGCCAAGGCAGGCCCTCCGCGCTGACCTCCCCGGAATACGGGTTCATCGGGGACAGTTCGGTGTCCGCCGGGATCAGGCCGAGCCGCTTCTGATTCTCGAGGACGATCTCCCGGTACTTCTCGTAGCCCATGTCGAAGCGACCCCGGTACCGGTCCGCCCATTCCTTCGAGACATGGTGCGGCGCATGCCCGCAACCCGGACAAAGGTACATGAACCACGGCTTGTCGGGAGCGATCACCTTGGAGTCCCGGATGAACTCGATCGACTTGTCCGCCAGGTCCTTCGACAGGTGGTACCCGTCCTCGGGCGCGTACGGCGGCTCGACCGGATGGTTGTCGTAGACGAGGTTCGGGTACCACTGGTCGGCCTCACCGCCGAGAAACCCGTAGAACCTCTCGAATCCCCGCGCCAACGGCCAGTTCCGTTTGGTCGCGGCGAGATTCGCCTCCTCGAGCGGTGTCAGGTGCCACTTGCCCACCGCGTAGGTGTTCCAGCCGCGCTCACCCAGGACCTCCGACAACAGCGCGCAGTCGGCCGGTATGCGACCACTCGCGTTGGCGAACCCGTCGGTGAATTCCTCGATCGTGGCCATTCCGACCGACGTCGCGTTGCGACCGGTCAGCAGCGACGCGCGGGTCGGTGAACACAGTGCCGTCGTGTGGAACTGGCTGAGCAGCAGGCCGCGGTCGGCGATCCGCTTCAGATTGGGCATTTCGACCAGCCCGCCGTACATGTCCCACGTACCGATTCCGGTGTCGTCCCACACGACGTACAGCACGTTCGGCGCCCCCTCGGGGGCACGAGGTTCCGCGAACGGCGCCCAGTCCGGCGTCGAATCCCGAATGTCGACCGAAACCTTGCCCGTGAATTCCGCAGCCATAACCGGGTCCTCCCGATGCGGTGAGACTCTCATCATCACACGCACAGGGAGGACCGCGGGCCGGATCGTCGGACTACGTTCGGCTTTCCGTCACGACGCCGAAACCGCCTGTGCAGTCCGGAAAGTCCACGACGTCCGATCGGCCCGCATCACCTTCGACAGGCTCAGGCCCAGCGGGCCTGACCACCGTCGAGCGGAATCGTGGCACCCGTCAGATAGGCCGCATCGGGTCCGACCAGGAACGCGACCGCGCTGCCGATGTCGGTCTCGGCGTCACCGATCCGTCGCATCGGAATGCTCGCAACGAAGGCGGCGGCCTCCTCCGGACGGGCGTCCGCCCAACGCTGCAGACCCGGCGACATTGCATGCGGTGCAACAGCATTGACGCGAATGTTATCGACACCCCACTCGCAGGCGGCGGCGCGGGTGAGCGACCGGACGGCCTCCTTCACCGACGCGTAGCCGCCGTAACCGCTCGCATCCCAGCGCACCGCGACCGACGAGACCATGTTGACGATCGCTCCGCCGCCACGCTCCTTCATGTGCGGGTAGCAAGCCTGCATCGTGCGCAGGGCCGCAACCGGACCCGACGTGTACGCGCGCTCGAGGAGACCCGCCTCGAGATCGTTGATCGGACCCAGCGGGTTGAGGCTGGCATTGTTGACCAGGATGTCGACGCCGCCGAAGAGCGCCGCGGTCGTGTCCACCGAACGCGTGATGTCGTCGGCGCTCGACACGTCCGCGACGACCGGCTCGGCGATCCCGCCGAACGCCGCGATCGCCTCGCACGTGTCGATCAGCTTCGACTCCGTCCGCCCGGACACGGCGATCCTCGCGCCCTCCTTGGCGAGTGCGAACGCAATTCCCTGACCGACGCCCTGGCCGGCGCCCGTGATGAGCGCGACCTTTCCGTCCAACTTGCCCATGTGGTCTCAATCTCCCGCATCTGTCGGTGTGCTGACAGCCACATAACCAGGCGGCGTCCATCCACGGCGGGCGTTTCTCGATGACCGGGACCGCCCCACGGCTACTCTCGGGACATGCGGATCGGAGCCCATGTCCGGCAGGACGCCGACCCCATCGGGGCCGGCGAGCGTCTCGGCGCGGACATCGTCCAACTGTTCCTCACCGACCCCCAGAAGTGGGACAAGCCCGAACCCCACCCACAGACCGAGCAGATCCTCGCGAGCCCGATCGATGTCGTCGTCCATTCGTCGTACGTCATCAACGTCGCGAGCCTCAACAACCGACTCCGGATGCCGTCCCGCAAGGCCGTCGCAGACCAGGCAGCCGCTGCCGCCGACATCGGGGCAGTCGGCCTCGTCGTCCACGGCGGTCACGTGCGCGACGGCGAGGATCCGGCCGCGGGCGTCGAGAACTGGCGCAAGTTGTTCGAGCGCCAGCAGGACAAGGGCGGTTTCCCGGTCCCGATCCTGATCGAGAACACGGCCGGCGGCGACTTCGCGATGGCCCGCCACCTCGACGCGATCGGACGCCTGTGGGACGCGGTCGGCGAATTCGGCGCGGGATTCTGCCTCGACACCTGCCATGCGTGGGCGGGCGGCGAGGAACTGCTCGGCATCGTCGAGCGGATCCGCGCGATCACCGGGCGCATCGACCTGGTCCACCTGAACAACTCGCGCGACGAGTTCGACTCCGCCCGCGACCGGCACGCGAACCTCACCACCGGCCTGATCGACCCCGCGATGCTCACCGCCGTCGCGTCCGCGGCCGGTGCCCCCGTCATCCTCGAGACCCCCGCCGACGGCATCGCCGACGATCTGGCCTACCTGCGCGACGCCCTCGCCGGCGACTGAGCGCGACTGAGCGCGTCGGACGTCACACATACCGAATCGGACACGACGCCGCGTCGGACCGCGACCGCGGAACGTGCCCGACCTACCATCGCCACTCATGACGTACCTTCGGTCCCGCCGCACGCTCGCCATCTCCTCCGTCGCCGTCGCGGCGCTCACGCTCGCCGGTTGCTCGAGCACCGACGCCGAGCAGACCGCGTCGACGACCTCGATCACCACGTCGACGTCCGAGGCCTCTCCGACGAACATCGCGCCGCTCGCGGCAGCCGACGGCACGATGACCGACGCCCCGACCGAGGTTGCCCCGCAGACCGGGCAGGCCTCCCCCGACGCCGCGCTGACCATCACCGACATGCGAGTCGGCAGGCACGACGGCTTCGACCGGGTGGTGTACGAGTTCGGCGGCGTCGGCACGCCCGGGTGGCAGGCCGAGATCGTGTCCACCGCGAATCAGCAGGGCAGCGGCAAGCCCCTCGCGGTCGCGGGCCAGGGCATCCTCCAGGTTCTCATCGAGGGGTCGACCATGCAGCCCCAGTCCGGTGTCGAGCCGTATGCGGGACCCAATCCGCTGGAGGTCGGGTCCGGCGGTGTCGTGACCGAGGTCCGCGACGCGGGCGTCTTCGAGGGTCGGGCGCAGACGCTGATCGGGCTGTCCCAGCGGGATGTCGGTTACCGCGTCTACACCCTGAGCGATCCCACCCGACTGGTCGTCGACATCGCTCACTGACTGCCCGCGCCTTGACCTCGAGCAATGTTGAGGTCTTACCTTCGGTGTCGGACCCCGGTCGTATCGTGACCGGGCCGACGAGAGGGGCGCACCATGAGCATGGAGGTCACCGCGTGGAACGCGATGTACAACGCGATGCACGCGCAGCAGGACCGTCGTCCCTTCTCCCGCGCCACGCTGCGCCGGGTGGCCGGCTACGCGCGCCCACACCGTAGCCACATCGCGTGGTATCTGCTGCTCAGCGTCGTCACCGCGGCGCTGGCGGTGGCCACCCCAGTTCTCGCCGGCCGCGTCGTCGACGCGATCGTGGCCGGCGACTCGGCCGACGTCGTGGTGCGGCTTGCGCTGCTCATCGCCGCGATCGCCGTGTTCGAGGCGGGTCTCGCGATCGTCACCCGATGGCTGTCCTCGAGCATCGGAGAGGACCTCATCCTCGATCTGCGCCGAGCCGTGTTCGACCACGTGCAACGGATGCCGGTCGCGTTCTTCACCCGCACGCGCACCGGCGCGCTGGTCAGCCGACTCAACAACGACGTGATCGGCGCGCAACGCGCGTTCAGCGACACCCTGTCCGGCGTCGTCGGAAACCTCGTGACACTGGTGATCACGCTGATCGTGATGATCGGCATCTCATGGCAGATCACGCTGCTGTCGTTGCTACTGCTTCCCATCTTCGTCCTGCCTGCCCGCCGGATGGGCGCACGCCTCGCCCAGCTCAGCCGCGAAGCCGCCAACCACAACTCCGTGATGAGCACGCAGATGACCGAGCGGTTCTCGGCGCCGGGGGCCACACTGGTCAAGCTGTTCGGCCGCCCAGCCCAGGAGTCCGCCGAGTTCGCGGTCCGCGCCCGGCGGGTCCGCGACATCGGTGTCCGCACCGCGATGCTGCAGTCGGTGTTCGTCACCGCGCTGACGCTGGTGTCGGCGCTGGCACTCGCACTGGTGTACGGGCTGGGTGGTTTCTACGCGCTGCGCGGCCAACTCGAGGCGGGCGCGGTCGTCTCCCTGGCGCTCCTGCTCACCCGGCTGTACTCGCCCCTCACATCGCTGGCCAGTGCCCGAGTGGACGTCATGAGCGCGATGGTCAGCTTCGAGCGGGTTTTCGAGATCCTCGACCTGAAGCCGCTCATCACGGAGAAGCCCGACGCCGTCGACCTCCCGGCAGGCCCGGCGTCGGTCGAGTTCCGGTCCGTCGACTTCGCGTACCCCTCCCCCGACAAGGTGTCGCTCGCGTCGCTCGAGGAGGTCGCCGGACTCGACACCCGTACCGGGTCGACGGTCCTGCACGACGTCAGCTTCCGACTGGAACCGGGCCGGATGGTCGCGCTGGTCGGGTCCTCCGGTGCCGGGAAGTCCACCATCGCGCAGCTCGTTCCACGGCTGTACGACGTCGACGCCGGGTCCGTCCTCATCGGCGGCGTGGACGTGAAGGATCTGACCACCGATTCGATTCGACGGACCGTCGGAATGGTGACGCA
Organism: Rhodococcus sp. BE178; assembly: GCF_050433545.1. Classification (NCBI taxonomy): domain Bacteria; kingdom Bacillati; phylum Actinomycetota; class Actinomycetes; order Mycobacteriales; family Nocardiaceae; genus Rhodococcus; species Rhodococcus sp. BE178. Next base: position 16,138 of record NZ_JBNPXA010000003.1, read on the forward strand.
GGACGGCCACCTGTTCCACGAATCCGTGCGGTCCAACCTGCTGCTCGCCCGGCCCGAAGCGACCGAGGCGGAGCTGTGGGAGGTTCTGCGACGGGCGCGCCTCACCGCCCTGATCGAGTCACTGCCCGACGGCCTCGACACCGTCGTCGGCGAGCGGGGCTACCGGTTGTCCGGCGGTGAACGGCAACGACTCACCATCGCCCGTCTACTCCTCGCGCAGCCGCGGGTCGTGATCCTCGACGAGGCCACCGCCCACCTCGACTCGACCTCCGAGGCCGCAGTCCAGGAAGCCTTGACCGAGGCGCTCGACGGCAGGACCGCGATCGTGATCGCGCATCGGCTGTCCACCATTCGCGCGGCCGACCTCATCCTCGTGGTCGAGAACGGTCGAATCGTCGAGCGCGGCAACCACTCCGAGCTGCTCGCGGCCGACGGACGCTACGCCGAGCTGCACCGGACCCAGTTCGACACCGGCACGCCCGGAGCCCCGGTCCTCACCGAGGTACTGCGCTGACCTCGGCGCCGCTTCAGAAGAAGCGGCGAATGTTGTGGATCCGGAAGTCTGACAGCGGTCGCAGCCCGGTCGGGACACCCGTGCCGTAGGCGTTGAAGACCATGCCGTTGCCGGCGTAGATCCCCACGTGCCCGGCGATGTCGTAGGTGTCCATCGTGATGACGTCGCCGGGTTGCAGCACCGACAGCGGGACCAGCATGCCGCCGGTGAACCGTGCCATCTCCTGACTGGTCCGCGGGAGATTGATCCCGACCGTGCGGAACGCCCACTGCACCAGTCCCGAGCAATCCCACGAGTCGGGACCGTTGCCGCCCCACAGGTAGGGCTTGCCGGTCTGCGTGGTGGCCGCGGCCAGCGCGGCGATACCGCGCGGGCTGGGGATGGGCAGGGGGATGGCGATGTCGCCACTGCCGGCGAACAGGCTCGCGCTGCCGCTACCGCCCGAACTCCCGAACAGCGAACTCGGGTCTGCCGCCGCTGGTGCGGCCAGACCGACTGCACCGCCCACGATCAGGGCGGCCGCGATGAGACCTCGACGAATCGTGTGGACCACGCTCGTGCCTCCTTGCTGAAGATTGCGCCGATCCCCGACCGCAAACTGTGAGGCACGTTACAGAGCAGGCGTCACTCCCGTCACAGGATCGTTCGCATTCACAGGAAACGGGTGTCGGCGAGTTCACACTCGCCGACACCCGTCCTGGCGTCGATTTGTCCTGTCGGAGGGCCCGACGAATCAGTCGCGCGGGCGACGACGGTCCGACGACCGATCGCCCTTGGGGCGGCCGTACTTTCCGCCGGCGCGGTCGTCACGACCACCGCGCGAGGGCCGACCGGAGGGAGCGCCCTGGTCGGGCTGCAGCTGGATCAGCACACCCGAGATGCGCGTCGCGCGCAGCGCCTCGACCGTCTCGCTGGACAGGTCGGCCGGGAGTTCGACCAGGCTGTGGTCGGGCCGGATGCTGATGTGCCCGAAGTCGCTGCGGCGCAGCCCGCCCTCGTTGGCGATGGCGCCGACGATCGCGCCGGGAACCACCTTGTGCCGCTTGCCGACCGCGATGCGGTAGGTGGCCAACTCCTGGCCGTCGCGGTTCTGGCGCGGCGGACCGTCGTCGAAGCGGCGCGCGGGCCGCTCCCGCGGCTCACGCGGGGCACGCGGCGGAGCCGGCGGCTCGGGCGACATGAGGAACGACTCGCCGTCCCGAGACTGGACCGCCAGCGCCGCAGCGATGTCGGCGAGCGGCACGTCGTGCTCACGCTCGTAGTCCTCGATCAGCTTGCGGAACAGTGCCAGGTTGTCGGAGCTCAGGCTCGCGGTGATGGAGTCACCGAACTTCGCGACACGCTGCGCGTTGACGTCCTCGACGGTGGGCAGCTGCATCTCGGTGAGCGGCTGCCGCGTGGTGCGCTCGATCGACTTGAGCAGGTGACGCTCGCGCGGGGCCACGAACAGCAGCGCGTCACCGGTGCGCCCGGCGCGGCCGGTACGACCGATGCGGTGCACGTAGGACTCGGTGTCGTGCGGGATGTCGTAGTTCACGACGTGCGAGATGCGATCGACGTCGAGACCGCGGGCCGCGACGTCGGTGGCGACCAGGATGTCCAGGGCACCGGACTTGAGCTGCCCGATCGTGCGCTCACGCTGTGCCTGGACGATGTCGCCGTTGATCGCGGCGGCGGAGAAGCCGCGCGCCCGCAGCCGCTCGGCCAGGTCCTCGGTGGCCTGCTTGGTCCGAACGAAGATGATCATCGCCTCGAAGGTCTCCACCTCGAGGATCCGGGTCAGCGCGTCGAGCTTGCGCTGGTGCGCCACCTGCACCCACCGCTGGGTGATGTTCGACGCGGTAGCCGTCTTCGACTTGACGGTGATCTCGACGGGATCGTGCAGGTACTGCTTGGAGATCTTGCGGATCGCGGGCGGCATGGTCGCCGAGAACAGCGCCACCTGCTTGTACTCCGGGGTGTCGGCGAGGATGCGCTCGACGTCGTCCTGGAAACCCATCTTGAGCATCTCGTCCGCCTCGTCGAGGACGAGGTACTCGAGATTCGACAGGTCCAGCGTGCCCTTCTCCAGGTGGTCGATGACGCGACCCGGAGTTCCGACGATGATCTGGGCGCCACGACGCAGACCCGACAGCTGCACGCCGTACGCCTGACCACCGTAGATCGGCAGCACGTGCAGACCCGGGATGTGGGCCGAGTACTTCCCGAAGGCCTCCGCGACCTGCAGCGCGAGCTCGCGGGTCGGGGCCAGGATGAGCGCCTGCGGGACCTTCCGGTCCACGTCCAGGCGAGACAGGATCGGGATCGCGAACGCGGCGGTCTTGCCGGTGCCGGTCTGCGCGAGACCCACGACGTCCTTGCCGGCGAGCAGCGGCGGGATGGTCGCGGCCTGGATAGGCGAGGGCGACTCGTATCCGACGTCGGAAAGGGCCTTCAGCACACGTTCGTCGATCTCGAGGTCGGCGAAGGTGATGGGATTGTTGTCGGACTGCGGGTCACGCTCGGTGTCACTCATTTGACCAGTCAGTTTAGTCGATGCGCGACGCCGCGCGTCTGGCGCGCCTCCCCTCCGCCCATACCCCGACGCCTGAACGGGAATTCGGTGACCGTTTCCGGGCCCCGCGCGTGCCGTGAACTCCCGTTCGGCGCATGGCCACTCGCACGGCCACCGAAGATGAGCGGTGGCGGATGGGCGGCACCCCGAATGCAGCGCGGGAATGACTGACATCACAATGTGGACGACCGCCCGTCACCCCTGGAGAGGAACCAGCAGTGTCCGAGTCGAGTATCCCGACGCCCATCCCCACCCACTGGTACAACATCGTCGCGGACCTGCCGGTCGCCCCGCCGCCCCACCTGCACCCGGGCACCAGGGAGCCGGTGACCCCCGCCGATCTGGCGGCGCTGTTCCCCAGCGCACTGATCGAGCAGGAGGCCACGGCCGAGCAGTACATCGAGATCCCCGAACCCATCCGTGAGGCCTACCGGACCTGGCGGCCGGCACCGCTGATCCGCGCGCGCGAGTTCGAGAAGGCGCTGGGGACCCCCGCTCGGATCTACGTCAAGTACGAGGGCGTGAGCCCGGTCGGCAGCCACAAGACCAACACCGCGGTCGCGCAGGCGTACTACAACGCCCAGGACGGCGTCAAGAAGATCACCACCGAAACCGGTGCCGGCCAGTGGGGCAGCGCGTTGTCGTTCGCGTGCGCCAAGTTCGGCATCGAGCTCGAGGTGTGGCAGGTGCGCGCGTCGTACGAGTCCAAGCCGTACCGCCGCCATCTGATGGAGACCTACGGCGGCATCGTGCACCCGAGCCCGTCCGACCTCACCGAGTCGGGACGCAAGATGCTCGCCGACTTCCCCGACACCCCCGGCTCGCTCGGCATGGCCGTCACCGAGGCCGTCGAGGTCGCCGCGAACGATCCCGACGCACGCTATGCACTCGGCAGCGTCCTCAACCACGTGGTGCTCCACCAGACGGTGATCGGCCTCGAGGCCGTGGAGCAGCTGCGCGCCGCCGGTGAGGCGAACGCCGACGTCGTATTCGGTTGTGCAGGTGGCGGTTCCAACCTCGCCGGCCTCGCATTCCCGTTCATCCGGGAGGTCCTGCACGGCAAGGCACAGACCCGGATCATCGCTGCCGAGCCGGCCGCGTGCCCGTCGATCACCAAGGGCGAGTACCGCTACGACCACGGCGACGTCGCGGGCCTGACCCCGCTGCTCAAGATGCACACGCTCGGCCAGGACTTCGTCCCGGACCCGATCCACGCCGGCGGCCTGCGCTACCACGGCATGGCGCCGCTGCTCAGTCACACCGTCGAACTCGGTTACGTCAAGGGACAGGCCGTCGACCAGACCGACTCGTTCGACGCGGGCGTGCTGTTCGCGCGGACCCAGGGCATCGTCCCCGCGCCCGAATCGGCGCATGCGATCGCTGCCGCCGCCGAGTACGCGCGCGGGCTCACCGAGCCCGAGGTGCTGGTGATCGGGCTGTCCGGTCACGGCATGCTCGACCTGCCCGCCTACCAGGCGCACATCGACGGCAACCTGGTCTCGACGGCATAGTTCGCACTCGTGGTTGCGGCGCCCGGGAGTCCGTTTCCGGGCGCCGCACCTGTGCGCGGTCTGCGGCGTATCGTCGAAATCGAGATCGAATCTCTTCGACGGAGCACGTCATGCACTATGCGACGCGTGCCGGAGCCGGACGGGCACTGGCCAAGTCGCTGAGCCATCTGCGCGGGTCCGATCCGGTGGTTCTGGGACTCCCCCGCGGCGGCGTACCGGTGGCATACGAGGTCGCCCAGGCTCTCCGCGCTCCCCTCGATGTCATCCTGGTCCGCAAGCTCGGCGTGCCGTGGCAGCCGGAACTCGCGATGGGAGCGATCGGCGAGGGGGATGCGGAGGTCCTCAACGACGACGTGATCCATCGCGGAGGCGTGACGCGCCAGGCCCTCGAGTCCGTCCGCACGAAGGAGCGGCAGGAACTGGCGCGACGCGCCGATGCCCTGCGCGGCGGGCGGGCACGCACACCGCTGACGGGACGGACCGTCGTACTCGTCGACGACGGCATGGCGACCGGCGCCACCGCAGCGGTCGCCTGTCAGGTTGCACGTGCCGCGGGGGCGACCAGGATCGTCGTCGCGATACCGGTGGCATCGCCGGAGGCAGTCTCGCGGCTGCGAGTCACCGCGGACGAGGTGGTGTGCCCATTCACGCCCGTGAATCTCGGTGGCGTGGGCGGCGCATACGTCGACTTCCACCAGCTGGACGACCGCGAGGTCACCGAGCTGCTCGCCCGCGCCGGCGAGCCCCGGACGTGACCGGTGCAACATTCGGCGCCGCAGCACCGATACACGTCTCGTCAGGCCCTGCGCAGCGAGGGAGGATTCGTGAGCGTCTCGGAACAGCAAGTGCAGACGGTGGTCCAGGCCTGCCGCGACAGACTCGGCGACCCGGCCGGCTGGGTGCCGCCCGACGAGTATCGGGACAGCCTCGCACTCTGCATCATCGAGTCGGTCCAGGCAGCCGGCGATCGGTACGCCGACGCCGGAACCGTGGTCGACCGATACCGCGCGTACCGGCAGGCCCACGTTCCGGGCCGGGTCACCGACGGCGCTCGTGAACTTCTGCGCACGTTCGAGGAAGTGGGCAGTTCCGATCAGTGGGCCGGGAAGATCGGCAACTACAAGCGCCGCTACTCCGAGAACGCCGCCCCGTTGCGCGCCGCCGAGATCCAGCGCACCGCCGAACGCCTGTACGCCCTGCACATCGACTCGGTCGGCGACCTGGTGGGCGCCACCCGCGACGACCGCACCCGCAGCGACCTGCGAGCCGCGTGGGACGAGTGCTGCGGCGGACCCGACGACGCGATGTGGCAGCACCTGATGACCCTGACGGGTGCACCCGGTTCGCCCGGCACCGCCACGGCCACCGACGAGTTCGTGCGGTCTGCACTCGCGGACACCCCCGGCGATCCCGCACCCTCGGCTCCGCCGACCGAAATCCTCGCCGCGGCCGCCGATCGCCTCGGTGTCCCGGCAGCCGCGCTCGAGCACGCGGTCCGGCGGTGGCGATGCACGCGCGAGGACCACTTTCATCCCGTTGCGTGACTCGCACAGCCCCCTACCTGGAGAAAGTTAGCATTACATACGGTTACATTTATTTCCGCAGGTCGACAGCCGAAATGCGCAAACCGGACTCGAGACTTAGTGCAAAGAGACCCTGAATGTGATGCAATGCACATCCATCATGTCATTTCTCGGAGGGGTCAAAGTGCGTGAGTATTCGGTTCCACAGTCGTTCACCATTCCGGAAGACGCGTCCATGGCCGACACTGTGTTCCGGTACGAAGCGGAGTGTCCGAATCTCGTGCCCTTCAAGAAGCCGGGCAACGGTGGATGGGTCGACGTCACCGCGGCCCAGTTCGCCGGCGAGGTCAAGGCCATCGCGAAGGGCCTGATCGCGTCCGGCGTGGAACTCGGCGACCGCGTCGCAATCCTCTCGGCCACACGCTACGAGTGGGCCGTTCTCGATTACGCCATCTGGACCGCCGGCGGATGCACGGTCGCGATCTACGAGACGTCGTCCTCCGACCAGGCGCAGTGGATCCTCGAGGACTCGGCCACGTCCTTACTCATCGTCGAGACGTCGACGCACGCCGAGACCGTGAAAGACGTCGCCGAGGCCGCCCCCGCGCTGCGCGAGGTCCTGCAGATCGAGGCCGGAGCCCTCGACGAGCTCATCACCCGCGGCGCCGGTATCAGCGACGACGAACTGCACGAGCGTCGACAGCAGGTGCGCGCGTCTTCGCCCGCAACCCTCATCTACACCTCCGGCACCACCGGACGGCCCAAGGGCGTGCAGCTCACCCACTCGAACTTCTACGCCGAGTCGGCCGCGGTGAGGATTGCGTTGGGTGACGCGTTGCAGGAGGGCAATCGCACCCTGATGTTCCTGCCGCTGGCCCACGTGTTCGCGCGCGCGATCTCGTTCGGCGCGTTCGACGCCAAGGTCACCGTCGCGCACACCGCCGACCTGACGACACTCATCGACCAGTTCGCGATCTTCAAGCCCAACTTCATCCTCTCGGTCCCCCGCGTGTTCGAGAAGGTCTACAACTCGGCCAAGCAGAAGGCCGAGGACGGCGGCAAGGGCAAGATCTTCGCGAAGGCCGCCGAGACCGCAATCGCGTGGAGCGAGGCGCAGGAGCAGGGCAGCCCCGGACTCGGCCTGCGCCTGCGGCACGCACTGTTCGACAAGCTGGTCTACGCCAAGCTGCGCGCCGCGCTCGGCGGTGAATGCGACCGTGCAGTCTCGGGCGGTGCCGCGCTCGGCGCGCGCCTGGGTCACTTCTTCCGCGGGATCGGCGTTCCGGTCTACGAGGGCTACGGCCTCACCGAAACCAGCGCTGCCGTCACGGTCAACACCATCCGCGACCAGAAGGTGGGGACCGTCGGCAAGCCGATCAACGGTCACGCCGCGAAGATCGCCGAGGACGGCGAACTCCTGGTCCGCGGCCCGGTCGTGTTCGACGGTTACTGGCACAACGACCAGGCCACTGCCGATTCCATCCGCGACGGCTGGTTCCACACCGGTGACCTCGGGTCCATCGACGCCGAGGGGTACGTGTCGATCACCGGGCGCAAGAAGGAGATCATCGTGACCGCCGGCGGCAAGAATGTCGCCCCGGCCGTGCTCGAAGACGCCCTCCGCGCGCACGCGCTCATCAGCCAGTGCCTCGTCGTCGGCGACGCGAAGCCGTTCATCGGCGCCCTCATCACGCTCGACCCGGAGGCGCTACCCGGCTGGAAGGAACGCAACGGCCTGCCTGCCGACACCCCGATCTCGGAACTCGTCAAGCATGCCGACCTCGTCGCCGAGATCGACGCCGCGGTCTCCGAGGGCAACAAGAAGGTCTCCAACCCGGAGCAGATCAAGAAGTACCGCATCCTCGAGGTCGACTTCACGGTCGATTCGGGCGAGCTGACCCCGACGCTCAAGCTCAAGCGCAACATCATCCACCAGGAGCACGCGGTCGCGATCGAGGCGATCTACTCCTAGTTGTTCACGTCCGGGCCCGGGTGCGACACCGCACCCGGGCCCGGACCGTCGTCAGTGTCGGTGGATTTGCCCGCGTCGCTACAGGGCCGCCGAGCCCAGCAGCGCCCGCGCCACCGCGGAATCGCCGATCACGTCGAGGCCCACCAGGGGGCGGCGCCGCCACAGCGTGAGCAGCAGGTCCTGCGCCGGACCACGCAGCGCCACATCGGCTTTGCGATGCTCGCGAGTAACCTCCACCGTTCCCGGTGCGAACGCGAGATGCCACTCCGCGGCGTCGGTGTCGGTGCCGTGGAGGTGGATGGTGCGCCCGGCGAGCGAGTCCGGCAGCCGGCCGCCGGCGGCGAGGCGGCCCAGGAACACGTCCACCCATTCGTCGACGCCGTCGGCCGCGATCTCCGGATCCAGCTCGGCGACCTTGGGACCCCCGGCAGCCTGCAGCGTGTCGGACACGTCCATCCGGTGCACGGAGACCTCGTGCGTCTGCCGGCGGAGCCACCACGCCACGGTGCCGGGGCCGACCATCGTCGGAACCTGCTTCCCGGGGTCGAGTCGGGTGAACTCGTCGAGTAGCGCCTCGAGCGCAACCCTGTAGGCGGCAAGACATTCCGGCCCTCGGGGCATGTCGCCGGAGCGACGGATCTCCGACACCGATGCCTCCGGCGGGGCCTGCAACGCGGCGACCACCCACTGGTGGATCTTGCCGGTGTGTCGTACGACGTGTTCGACGGTCCAGTCCGGCACCGTGGGAACAGGTTCGGACAGCGCAACGACCGGCGTCGCAGCCAGTGTCTCACCCTCGTCGCGCAGAGCGGACAGCAGACGCGTGTATTCCATCAGCACACCGTAGCGTCGAGCACGAAGGCGGCGACATCGTTCGTGACTGCCCGGTGGATCTTTTCGTGCAGCAGGTCGTGGCCGGTGTCGGGGTACTCCCGCACGGTCACTCCCGGCAGGCCGGACGTCCACGCGCGCACCCCGTCGATCGGCGCCAACCGGTCGTCGACGCCGTGGATCGCGAGCACCGGAAGATCCGGTCTCGCGAAGTCCGATGTCTCGGCGTGCTGCACAACGGATTTGGGTGTTCCACAGAGGACGGCTGCCGCGAACCGCTCCGGTCCGCGCCGCAGCAGCGTGATCGACACGGCCGCGCCCAGCGAGTGGCCCATCAGTACCTGCGGCACCCCGGGACACGCCTGTGCCGCCGTCGTCGCGAGGAGGGCCGCGTCGTCCGCGAGATCCCCCAACGCGCCGGGCACACCGGGAGTGCCTTCCGACAGCCCGTGCCCGGCCTGGTCGATCCCCCACATCTCGATGTCGTGCCGGGCGAGTCCGGCGGCGAACCGGTGATAGTGCCCGGTGTGCTGGCCCATCCCGTGCAGGAACACCACGACGGCGCGCGGTTGATCGACGGTCCAGCGACGGTAGTGGATCTGTCCGGTCGCCCCGGTGAAGAACGGCATGGCTCCATTGTGGTGGGGGACGCTGCGGCGGCCGCGAGCCCTCCCCTGGTTGTCGCCGCCCGATGGCACAATCGGCCCGAACCGACCGGGAAAGGGGCGCGATGTTCCTGCTCGACGATGTGGTGGTCTACAGCACCGGCGATCTGACGCTCGCCGCGACGTGCGAGTTCGCTCTGCTGCGCCGCCTCGACGGGCTGCTCGGATTCGCTCCGGCCGCGGCGGGTTCGGCCGCCGATCCGATGCTGCAGCGGACCTCCCTGCTCGGCGAGGCCCACGAACGACGGGTCCGGGACGACTTCGAGCGCCGTCTCGGACGGATCGAGACCATCGCGCGGCCCGAGTACACGACGGTCGGCCTGCACGACGCGCACCGGGCGACCGTCGCGGCCGCCCGGTCCGGGGCGCCGGTGATCTACCAGGGCACGTTCTTCGACGGCCGGTTCCTCGGCTTCAGCGACTTCCTCGTCCGTGAGGACGGGCCGGACGGCGACATGTATGCGGTGTACGACACCAAACTGGCCCGCCATGTCGAGGTCCCCGCGCTGCTGCAACTGGCTGCGTACGCCGACGCCCTCGCGGCCGGCGGTGTGCGCCCGGCACCGCGGGCACACCTCCTGCTGGGCGACGGCTCCGACTCGGTGCACGCGCTGGCCGACCTCGTCCCGGTGTACACCGCGCGCCGCGCACGCCTGCAACGCATCCTCGACGACCACCGATCCCGGGGCGTCCCGGTCGCGTGGGGTGACGCGAACTGCCAGTCCTGCGGGCGTTGCGAGACCTGCGCCGCCGAGGTCGAGGCGCATCGAGATCTGCTGCTGGTCGCGGGGATTCGCGCGAGCACCCGCCAGCACCTCGTATCGGCGGGAGTGTCGACCATCGACGCCCTGGCGGAGCGAGTCGACCCGGTCCCGGACGTGTCGGCGCGAACACTCTCCGCCCTCCGTTCGCAGGCCGCACTCCAACTGCGCCGGGAGGCGCAGGGCGGCCACCCCTTCGAGGTCTTCGACCCGACCGCCCTCGCCGGCCTGCCCCGCCCGGACGCCGGCGACATCTTCTTCGACTTCGAGGGCGACCCGCTGTGGGCCGAGGCGGGATCGGCGCAGTGGGGGCTCGAGTACCTGTTCGGCGTGCTCGAAGAGCCGCCCACCGGCGCCGGAGATCCGGTGTTCCGGCCGTTCTGGGCCCACGATCGAGCGCAGGAGCGTCGGGCGCTGATCGATTTCCTCGACTACGTCGCCGCCCGCCGCGCCGCGCACCCGGGCCTGCACATCTACCACTACGCGGCGTACGAGAAGTCCGCGCTGCTGCGGTTGTCCGGTCGGCACGGAGTCGGCGAGGAGGCCGTCGACCAACTCCTGCGGGACGGGGTGCTCGTGGACCTCTATCCGATCGTCCGGGCATCACTGCGGGTCGGGGCGCAGTCGTACAGCATCAAGAAGCTCGAGCCGCTCTACATGGGCACCCGCTTGCGGGACGGCGACGTCACCAACGCCGCCGATTCCGTTGTGGCATATGCCGATTACTGCGACCTCCGGGACCAGGGGCGGCCGGAGGCCGCCGAGCTGTTGCGCGGGATCGGCGACTACAACGAGTACGACTGCGTTTCGACCCGTGAGTTGCGCAACTGGCTGCTCGCGATCGCGGCGGACCACGACGTGTCGCCGCATCGACGCGAGGACCCTCCGCCCGTCCCGGACGAGGGCGAGGTCGACCTCACCGAGCAGGCTCTGCGACGGTTCGCCGGCGACGAACCACGCGGGTCCCGCAGCGCCGACCAGCAGGCCGCCGCACTGATGGCAGCCGCCGTCGGCTACCACCGGCGGGAACGTAAACCGTTCTGGTGGGCGCATTTCGACCGGCTGACACAGGTGGTCGACGAGTGGGCCGACACCCGCGACGTGCTGCAGGTGGACCAGGCCGTGGTGGTGCAGGACTGGCACCGCAGCACCCCTCGTCAGCGGAAGCTGCGCCGCCATCTGCGGCTGACGGGCCGGTACGGGACCGGGAGCACCGTCGTCCCCGGTGCGGAGGCGTTCACCCTGTACGACCCGCCGCTACCGGCGAAGGCGATGACCGGATCGACCCCCACGCAACGCGGGACAGCGACGGCGGTGGTGCTGTCGGTCGGCGCCGACGAGAACTTCGACGACGTCATCGTCGTGGAGGAATTGCTCACCGGTCCGGACGAATACACGGCACTGCCGATGGCCGTGGCGCCCGGTCACCCGATCGCTACGGTGCGGATGGAGACCGCGATCGGGGCAGCGGCCGAGCAGATGGCTGCGATGCTGCCGGCGATGCCGCCGGACGCGGCCGTCGACGTCCTGCGCCGGATCCCTCCGCGTACCCGGAGCGGTGCGGGGCTGCCGACGGCCGACGGCGCCGGTGACCACGCCGCCGCGATCGTCTCGGCACTGCTGGACCTCGACCACTCGTACCTCGCGGTGCAGGGCCCGCCCGGCACCGGCAAGACCCACACCGGCGCGCGCGTGATCACCCACCTCGTGACACACCACCGCTGGCGGATCGGCGTGGTGGCACAGTCGCATTCGGTGGTGGAGAACATGCTCGACGCGGTGGTCGCGGCGGGACTCGACGGCCGGATGGTCGCGAAGAAGGACGGCCGCGCGGAGGACCGCGCGTGGACGGGGATCACCGCGAACGCCTACCCGCAGTTCCTCGACGACGCCGCGGCGACCGGGTGCGTCGTCGGCGGGACCGCCTGGGACTTCGCGCACGCCGAGCGGATCCCACCCCGCAGTCTCGACCTGCTGGTGATCGACGAAGCCGGACAGTTCGCGCTCGCGAACACCGTGGCGGCGGGAGCTTCGGCCCGCAATCTTCTGCTCCTCGGCGACCCGCAGCAGCTACCGCAGGTCAGTCAGGGCACCCACCCCGAACCGGTGGACGAGTCGGCGCTGGGCTGGCTCGCCGCCGGCCACGACGCGCTGCCACCGGAACACGGCTACTTCCTGGCGCGCACCTGGCGGATGCATCCGGCGCTGTGCGCCCGGGTGTCGGCGCTGTCGTACGGCGGGCGCCTGCAGTCCGAGGAACCGGTCACTACCGCGCGCCACCTCGCCGGTGTCGAGCCCGGCGTGGACAGCACGGTCCTCGACCACCGCGGCAACGCAACGGAATCCGTCGAGGAGGCACGCGAGGTCGTCCGGCGGATCCAGGCACTGCTCGGCCGGGCGTGGACGGATCCGACCGGCTTCGACGGGACCCGCCCGCTCGGACAGTCCGACGTCCTCGTCGTGGCGCCGTACAACGCGCAGGTGAGCCTGATCCGACGGCACCTGGCCGCCGCCGGACTGGCCGACGTGCACGTCGGGACGGTCGACAAGTTCCAGGGCAGAGAGGCCGCCGTGGTGCTCGTGTCGATGACGGCGTCGTCGGCCGAGGACGTGCCGCGCGGGATGTCGTTCCTGTTGTCCCGCAACCGGCTCAACGTCGCGGTCTCCCGCGGCAAGTGGTGTGCGGTGATCGTGCGGTCGCGGCTGCTCACGCACTACCTTCCGACGACACCTGCCGGGCTGACCGAACTGGGCGCGTTCACGCGTCTGGGCGAGTGACCCGAGGTCACCCGAAGCACTTGCCCTCGCCGCGGTAGGTGGGTGTGGACGTGGCCGTGCCGTCGGCGTCGACGAGGTGCACCTCGGTGAAACGCTCACACAGCTCGCCGGCCTTCGCGTGGCGGAACCAGACCCGGTCGCCCACAGCCAACTCGGCGGCCGCCGCGCCGGTGACGGGCGTCTGGACCTCGCCGGCGCCCTCGTTGCGCAGCAGCTTCAACCCGCGCGGCCACACCGGAGCCGGCACGCGCGTGTTCCCGGCGGGACCCGACGCGATGTAGCCGCCACCGAACAACGTCGTGATCCTCGGCGTCGGCTTGCGGACCGCCGGCAGGGCGAAGAACAGCGCCGGACGCGGCGTGAACGAGTGGTAGCGGTCGAACAGCGTCGGCACGTACAGCCCCGATCCGGCGGTGACCTCGGTGACCACCGAGTCGGCCGAACTGACCTCGAGCGAGCCGGTACCGCCGCTGTTGACGATCTCGAGCTTCCCGACTTCCTCGGTGACGGCGTCCACGACTGCGCCTCTGCGCGTGGCGAGTTCGGCGGCCGACGCCTTCTTCACCATGCGCACGGCGAAACTGCTGTCGGGCAGGCCCGCGATCTGCGCCTCGTAGAACATCACCCCGACGACGGCGAAGCCGCGGTCGGCCGCCAGCCGAGCCAGCCGTGCCACCTGCCCCGGTTCCCGCAGCGGCGACCGGCGCACCCCGAGATGGGCCGGGCCGAGGCGCAACGACGCGTCGACGTCGAGACACACCCGCGGCCGGACGCTCTCGGATCCGACCGCCGACCGGATGAGGTCCAGTTGCGCGATGTCGTCGACCATCAGGGTGATGCGGTCGAGGAGCGTGCGGTCGGCGCCGAGTTCGGCCAGCGCCGCGCGATCGGCGGTGGGATAACCCATCAGCACGTCCTCGGCGCCTCGCTGCGCGAGCCACATCGCCTCGCGCAGCGAGTAGGACATGATGCCGCGGAACCCTCCGGACGCGGTGAGCCCGGAGCCGAGCGCCACCTCGAGCACCGCACGGCACCGCACCGACTTGCTGGCAACCCGGACCGGGGTGCCGGCGGCACGCCGCACCAGGTCGGCGGCATTGGTGTGCAGTGTGGCGAGGTCCAGAGCCGCCAGCGGCGGATCGAGATGAGCCGTGGCAGCGGTGAGTCGGTCGATCGCAGCAGTCACATCAGTCCGTTCGTCGTAGGCGTTCGGACCAGTCGATCACTCTCCTGAACGATTGTCCAGGTCTGGGTCCGCGTCGACCGCCTTGCTCGCGACGATGCGCACCAGATCGTCGAGCTCGGTGACGATGGCATTGCTGTCGCGGTCGACGAGCCAGCGCAGGACGATGCCGTCGATGACGGCGAGGGCGAACCGCGCGATCGCCTCGACCGGTTCGGTCCACGTGGTCCCGGTCCTGCGGGCGCTCTCCTGAAGGAACACCGTGGCCTCGATGTCCATGGTTCGGTACTGCTCGTCCGCGACACTCCCGGCGAGCGGCGCGCCCGCCGCGCGGTGGCGCAGCGCGTACGCGGTGATCTCGTACGTGAGCAACTGGCGATCCGCGGTGGCCTCGACCAGCGGCCACATCCCGGTCAGCCCGGTGTGCAGCACCTCGCGCAGATCCCGCAGACCGTTCAACTCCTGCGAGTCCCACACCGACGCGAACGACTCGCGCATCCCGGCGCTCAGCTGCAGCACCAGACTCTCGGCCATGGCCGCGACCAGGGCTTCCTTGCTCTCGAAGCAGTAGTGCACCACGCCGAGCGAGACGCCCGCTTCCTCCGCGACAGCACGGATCGTCACCGCTGCGATCCCGCCGCGTTCGGCGATGGACAGCGCCGCTTCGACGAGTTGGGCGCGGCGTTCTTCCGCTGGAAGCCGATTCAACATCCCCCGATCGTAAAACCCGAAACGGAAAAAACGTGTCTCATTTGCCTGGACGCTCGTCCAGGTGAATAGTGACGGGAATGGCACAGGACACGTGGCGCAACTGGGCGGGGACCCACTCGTCGACACCTCACCGATTCGAAACACCGCGATCGGTAGCCGAGCTGAGCACGCTGGTCGCGAATGCGACCGAGCGGGGATTACGCGTCAAAGCCGTGGGGGCGGGCCATTCGTTCACCGGAGTTGCTGTCACCGACGGCGTTCTGGTGAGCCTCGACAACCTCGCCGGCATCGAATCCGTCCGCACGACGCCGGAGGGTCCGGTCGCGACGGTGATGGCCGGGACTCGCCTGCGCAGCCTCAACGAGCAGCTGTGGGGGCGCGGGCTGGCGATGATCAACCTCGGTGACATCGACGTCCAGTCGATCGCCGGCGCGCTCTCGACCGGCACGCACGGGACGGGAGCGCGGTTCGGTGGGCTCGCGACGCTGATCCGCGGACTGCAGATCGTGCTCGCGGACGGGTCGGTCGTGGATTGCTCCGACGCCGAGAACCCCGAGCTCTACCAGGCCGCCCGAATCGGCCTCGGCGCGTTCGGCATCATCACCAAACTCGACCTCGCGGTCACCCAGGCCTACGCGATGCGCGCCGTCGAGGGACCGGCGCGACTCGACGAGACGCTCGACGGACTCGCGCACGATCTCGAGACCGTCGACCACTTCGAGTTCTACTGGTTCCCGCACACCAATCGCGTTCTGACGAAGCGGAACACACGACTGCCCGGCGACACGCCGCTCGAACCCGTGGGCCGCATCCGCGGCTTCATCGACGACGAGCTGATGTCGAACACGCTCTTCGAGGGCGTCAACCGGCTGACGTCGGCGTTCCCTGCCACGATTCCGCAGGTCAACCAGGTCAGCGCGCGGGCACTGTCGGCCCGCGAGTTCACCGACCGCAGCTACCGCGTGTTCGCGTCGCCGCGCCGGGTGCGGTTCCGCGAGATGGAGTACGCGGTGCCGCAGGAGGCCGTGAAGGACACCCTCCGGGAGATCTCGAACTGGCTCGACCGGTCCGACTGCAACATCGCGTTCCCGGTCGAGGTCCGCTTCGCTCCCGGCGACGACGTGTGGATGTCCACCGCGAACGGCCGCGACAGCGCCTACATCGCCGTGCACCAGTACCACCGCCGCGATCACCGCGAGTACTTCGACGCGGTGGAGGCGATCGCCCGCGCGGTCGACGGCCGTCCGCACTGGGGCAAGATGCACAGCCGCACCGCGGACGACCTGCGCCCCACGTACGCCCGGTTCGACGATTTCTGCACGGTCCGCGACAAGCACGACCCGTCGCGAACGTTCGACAACGAGTACCTCCGCCAGGTTCTCGCCTGACACGGGGCTCGAACCGTCCGGATCCGGTCGGCGCGTCGCTACTGTGAGCGGCGTGCCGACCGGACCGAACTCCCCTCGCCTCGACCGTCGTTCGTTCCTGCGGGCCGGCGCGCTCGGCGCCGCGGTGGGCGGCGCGACGCTGCTGGCGGGATGTGGCGACGACCTCCGCGACCCCGGCGTGCCGCCACTACCCGGCGGGGACACCAAGCCCGCCGACACCGCGACGTGGCGACTCCAGGGCGATCCGCTGATCGCAGGTAGCGGTTCCGGGCCGCTCGCGGGCCGTACGGTCGCCGTGACCGACCTGTTCGCCGTCGAGGGCCAGCGGGTCGGCGCGGGCAATCCCCGATGGCTGGGGCTGGCGCCCACCGAGACGACCACCGCCGACAGCATCTCCCGCCTGCTCGGGCAGGGCGCCGCCGTTGCCGGAATCACGCAGACCGTCGACTTCGGCTTCGGCCACTCCGGCGTGAACGCGGCCTACGGGACGCCGGCCAATCCCGCCGCGTCCGGCCGCATTCCGGGAGGCGCGACCTCGGGGGCGGCCACCGCCGTCGCGCTCGGCAGCGCGTCCGTCGGATTGGGCCCCGACACCACCGGATCCGTCCTGATCCCTGCCTCCTATCAAGGGCTGTGGGGTTTCGGCCCGACGCACGGCACCGTCTCGGTACTCGGCATGATGCCGCTCTCGAAGACCCTCGATCGGGTCGGTTGGGTGTGCGCCGACCCGACGACCCTGATCGCCGTCGGCGACGCGCTGCTCCCCCCGGCGTCGGCGAGTCCGTTCGGTGCCGCGGTGACGGCGCCCGGCGTGACCGCCGTCGCCGACGAGCACGTCCAACCCGCGGTCCGGGAGGCGCTCGCATCGTGGAGGCGGTCGGCGCTACCGCCGTTGTCGGAGCAGGACCTCGACATCGCGGAACTCCCCGACTGGTACGACGCCGTGACCACCGTGCAGGGCTACGAGGCGTGGCAGCAGCACGGCGCCTGGGTGTCGACGGCCGTCGGGTCGGTCGGCGACGAGGCCCGCGCGAACTTCCTCGCGGCGTCGAAGATCTCCGAATCCACGTATCGGCGCAGCCTCGACGAACTCGGCGCCGCGGGCCGCTCCGTCCGCGACTATCTGGGCGCCCGTGTCCTCGTTATGCCGACGGCGGCGTCCCCGGCACCGTCGACCGCCGACGATCCCGGCAATGTCCTTGTCGCGGAGAAGCTTCGGACCACCGGGATGCTCGTCGCAGTTGCGGCCGTCGCGGGACTGCCCACGGTGACCGTGCCCGTGACCTCGCCGGGTGGCCTGCCGGTGGGCCTGTCCCTGGTGGGTCCACCCGGCCGGGACCGGGACCTGCTCGCACTGGCGGGCCGGATGGCCGGCACCGGAATCGCCGCCCGCTCCTGAGGCCGCACCACCGATGAAGTACATTCGTTTAACTCTTTAGATTCGACCGACTTCATCGAGAGTGAGGCGCCATGCGTGACGCAGTGATCGTCGAGGCAGTTCGTACCCCCATCGGCAAGCGGAAGGGCTCGCTCGCGGACGTGCACGCGGTGGAGCTGTCCGCCCACGTCCTGCGCTCGATTGCCCAGCGCACCGGCATCGACCCGGCGATCGTCGACGACGTCTACTGGGGCAACGTCAACAGCGTCGGCATGCAGACCGGCAACATCGGCCGCATGGCCGTCCTCGGCGCCGGCTGGCCCGAGTCGGTGCCGGGCCTGACCGTCGACCGCCAGTGCGGTTCGTCGCAGCAGACCATCTCGATGGCGGCCGCGTCCGTCATCTCGGGCCAGGCCGACATCATCGTTGCCGGTGGCGTGGAGATGATGACCGCGGTGCCGCTCGGCTCCTCGAACGTTCCGGGCACCGGCGACTCCGCAGGTCCCGCCCGCACTCGCTACGCCGCCCAGCTCGAGGCACCCGGTTTCAACGGCCGCTTCAACCAGGGCGTCGGCGCCGAGCTCATCGCGCAGGAGTGGAGGATCTCCCGCGAGCAGCTCGACGAGTACTCGGTTGCCTCGCACGAGCGTGCCGCCGCCGCACAGGACGCCGGCGCGTTCGAGGCGGAGATCGCCCCGGTCACCCTCGAGGACGGCACCGTCTTCTCCGCCGACGAGGGCATCCGCCGCCGCTCCACCACCGAGAAGCTCAGCCAGCTCAAGTCCCCGTTCCTCGAGGGCGGCGTCATCACCGCCGGCAGCGCCTCGCAGATCTCCGACGGCGCGGCCGCCGTGCTGGTCATGACGTCCGAGAAGGCGAAGGCCCTGGGCCTGACCCCGCTCGCTCGCATCCACACCGCCGTCGTCGCCGGCGACGACCCGGTCAAGATGCTCACCGGCCCCATCCCGGCCACCGCGCTCGCGCTGAAGAAGGCCGGTCTGTCGATCGACGACATCGACGCGTTCGAGGTCAACGAGGCGTTCGGTTCGGTGCCGCTGGCGTGGCAGCTCGAGACCGGCGCGTCGATGGACAAGATGAACCCGCTCGGCGGCGCGATCGCGCTCGGCCACCCGCTCGGTGGCTCCGGTGCGCGTCTGGCCGCCACGCTGGTCCACCACCTGCAGCGCACCGGCGGCCGCTTCGGCCTGCAGACCATGTGTGAGGGTGGCGGCACCGCGAACGCCACCATCTACGAGCGCATCTAGCACCTCCCGCACGTCGTGAAGGCGGCCGGTTCCTTTCGGAGCCGGCCGCCTTCAGTTTCGTCAGACCCGGCGCGCGTGCAGGGCGAGCGCGGGGACGATGAGCAACGAGATCGCCGCCCCGAGCAGCGCCAGCCAGCCGTAACTGGTGGCCGCGACCATGACACCGGACGACAGTCCGCCGCCCGCGCCGGCGATCGCGATCGTCAGATCGACGGTGCCCTGCGTGCGGGCACGTGTCGCCAGCGGGACCGCATCGGTGATGATCGCCGTGCCGCTGATGAGCCCGAAGTTCCAGCCCAGCCCGAGCAGCGCCAGCGCGACCGCGAGCGCCGGCACCGAGTGCACCGGAGCGGCGGCGGCCGTGACACCCGCGGCCAGCATCGTCACCGCGGCCGCGGCGGCCACGACCCGCGGGCCGAACCGGTCCGCGAGCCTCCCCGACAGTGGCGAGGGCAGGTACATCGCGGCGACATGGATCGCGATGACCAGGCCTGCGGCCCCGGTTCCGTGCCCGTGATGCTGCATGTGGATCGGGGTCATCGTCATGACACCGACCATGACCAGCTGCGTGACGACCATGACGGTCGTGCCCAGCACGACGGACGGATTCCACGTGCGCGCCGAGGACGGTTCGATGTCAGGGCCGGCCGCGTGGTCCGCAGTGTCGGCGGCGGCACGCGCCAGCAACAGCGGATCCGGGCGCAGCATCACCCACAGCACCGCGCCGGCGGCTGCGTACGCGATTGCGGCCAGGATGAACGGTCCTGCGAGTGCCGGGATTCCGAGCCCCTCGGCGAAATCACCCATGACCGTCACGAGGTTCGGGCCGACGACCGCACCGACGGTGGTCGCCACGAGCACCGTGCTCACGGCGCGGCCCCGGTGGGCCGGGGCGGCCAGGTCGGCACCGGCGTAGCGCGCCTGCAGGTTGGTCGCCGTTCCGGCGCCGTAGACGAACAGCGAGATCAGCAACAGCACGACATTGTCGGCGACCGCCGCCGCGACCACTCCCACACTGCCGAGCGCGCCGGTACCGTAGCCGAGCGCGAGACCGGGTCGACGGCCGAAGCGCTGCGAGATCCGGCCGACGGAGACCGCGGCGGCCGCGGAACCGATCGTGAACAGGGCACTCGGCACACCGGCGAGGCCGGTGCCGCCCAACATGTCCTGGGCCAGCAGCGCGCCGACGGTGATCCCGGCGGCGAGGCCGGCACCGCTGAGGATCTGCGCCGCGACCAGGACCGCGAGGATCCGGCGCTGACTGGCGGCAAGGTCCGGCGTCACGAGCGCCCGCTGCGCCGTCACGAGGCGTCTCCGGCGGTCCCGGCGAGTTCGATGCCCGAGGCCCGCCATTCGAGGATGCCCTCGTCCAACGCGGCCGCGCTCAGTCCCCGCTGCCGGAGGAGGTCGGCGGCGGCGCGGGCCATTCCGCACAGCTCACCACGGCAATACACGACGACGTGCGTCCTCACCGGCAGTTCATCGGCGCGCGCGCCGAGCTCGTCGAGCGGGATGGATACCGCGCCGGGCAGGTGTCCCGCCGTGAACTCCGCGTGCGGCCGGACGTCGAGAACGACGACGGATCCGGAACGCATCTGCGTCGCAAGCTCGTCGGAGAACTCGGTCCCCTCGCTGTGCGCGAGTCCGGGCAGGTGCGCCGCACCGACGTCCTTCATCGACACGTACAGCCGCGCGACGTCGAGCCCGGCGAGCCGGTAGAAGATCGTGGTGCCCTCGCGCCGCGTGCGCACCAGGCCGGCACTCTTGAGGATCTGCAGGTGCGAGGACGCGCTCGTCACCTTGAGCGACGCTCCCCGAGCGAGGGTCTCGACGGACTGCTCGCCCTGCGCCATCAACTCGAGTAGTGCCAGCCTCTTGCCGTTCGCCATCGCCTTCGCTGTGCGTGCGAGTTGGTCGTACATGTCCGCATCGGACTCACTCATATTCCATCACTCCTTGGAATACGAGAATACGCACCTCAGTTGCCGTCCTCGACAGCCGCCTCCGCCTCCGACTCCCAGCGGCGGGCACGCTCGAGATCGCTTCGCGCCGACCGCGCAGCCGCGTTCGCCGCGTGCGCCGACTCCCGAACGAACGCGTCGCGCTGTTCCAGATGTTCGAGGTCGCGCCGCAGGACCTCCATCCGGTCCGCGATCTCCGCGGCTTCCGCATCGAGCCGGGACACCTCACGCTCGGCGACGTCCGTCGCCTCCCGCGCCGCCTCGGCCGAGGCGCGGGCGGCGGTGAGCTCGGCCCGCGCGACCTCCCGGGCGTCCGCACCGAGACTCACTGCGCCAGAGCCTTTCCGAGCCGCCGCGGCGCCCGCCGCCGAGCGCTCTCCGCGACCCACCGATTCCAGGACGGCCGGCCCGAAACCGCTGTACCTCGCGGCACAGAGCACCCGTCCCCGCTCCACGGTGCGCGCCAGGTCCGGGTCCGCCATCGCGGCATGCAGCGTCTGCGCGACCTCTCGCAGTGCCGCCTCGCCCACCGCCCTGCCACGCTCCGCAGCCAACCGGCCCGCGCGTTCCGCGAGCGCCCGCACCACCCGCTGCCGCTGATCGGAGAGTTCGCGGAGCGCCGTAGGGTCGAGGCGTCGCTGCGCCTGTCGCAGCGCATCCCCGAGCGCCAGCACCGCGGAGACGTCGTCGGGCGACTCGCGGGCCAGCAGGTTCACGAGCCACCCGACGGTCGTGGGCTTCCTCAACGCCGCCAGCGCCCGGGCCGCGTCACGATCCTTCCTCGCCTTCGCCTGTTCGACACGGCCGGTGCGGGCCGCGACGAACACGGACGGATCCAGCCCGTACAGCTCGTCGGCCACTTCCTCGACGTCCACGCGTCGATCCTGACACCGCGCTCGCCCACCGACCAGGGTTCGAAAATTCTCGCCCCACCTGCGTCAACTTATCTACCGTGCAGGACATAGATTTTGTAGTACTGTTGAACAGGACAACATCGCTCGGCCGACAAAGAGTTCGAATCGGCCGGCAGGTGTGGACACAGGATCGAAAGGACAGACGATGACGAACTTCACCGTTCCCGGACTGACCGCAGACCAGGGCGCCACGGTCGCGAACACGCTCCAGAATCGACTCAGCGCCTACAACGACCTCCACCTGACGCTCAAGCACATCCACTGGAACGTCGTGGGCCCCAACTTCATCGGCGTCCACGAGATGATCGACCCGCAGGTGGACCTGGTCCGCGGCTTCGCCGACGCGGTCGCCGAACGGATCGCAGCGTTGGGTGCCTCCCCCCAGGGCACGCCCGGCGCCATCGAGAAGGACCGGTCGTGGGACGACTACTCCGTCGGGCGCGACAGCGCCCAGGCGCACCTCGCTGCTCTCGATCTCGTGTACACCGGCGTGATCGAGCACAATCGGAAGGCGATTGCGAAGGTCGGCGAGATCGACCCGATCACCGAGGACATGCTGATCGGTCAGACCGCGGAACTGGAGAAGTTCCAGTGGTTCGTCCGTGCCCACCTCGAGAACTCCGGGGGCCGTCTGGCCAACGAGGGCGAGCCCACCGAGAAGAAGGCCGCGGCCGCCGTGCGCTGACCGGTACCCGCCACACGCACCAGCGCATCCACCAGATCCCGGTCCGGGCGCCCGTCGGGGGCGCCCGGACCGCCCGTCCGCCTAGGTGCGGAGCAGTTCGGCCTTGCGGGCGGGCGACGCGAAGGACGCCTCGATCGAGTTGCGTGCCAGCGTCTCGACCTCGTCGTCGGTCAACCCGATCCCGGCCCGCAGCTGTGCGAAGTTCTCGCCCACATCACCGCCGAAGTAGGCGGGGTCGTCGGAGTTGACGGTCACCCGCAGACCCGCGCGCAGCATCGTGCGCAGGGGATGTTCGGCGATCGTATCCACCACGCGCAGACGGACATTCGACAGCGGGCACACGGTCAGGGGGATCTCCTCGTCCACCAGACGCTGCACGAGTGCCTGGTCCTCGAGACAGCGCACACCGTGGTCGATCCGCTCGGCGCCGAGGAGATCCAATGCCTGCCAGATGTATTCGGGCGGGCCCTCCTCGCCGGCGTGCGCCACCACGTGCAGACCCTCGGCGCGGGCGTGGGCGAAGACGTCCTCGAACAGCGTCGGCGGGTAGCCGACCTCCGCGGAATCGAGTCCGACGCCGATGATCGGCGCCTGCAGTCTCAGGATCTCCGCGAGCACCTCCTCCGCGTCGTGCACGGGTTGGTCGCGCAGGAACGCCGCGATCAGGCCGCTGCTCACGCCGAACTCCCGCTCACTGGCGGCGAGCGCGTCGAGGATCCCGTCCAGCACCACCTGCAGCGGAACACCGCGCGAGACGTGGGCCTGCGGGTCGAAGAAGATCTCCGCGTGCCGCACTCCCGCGGCGGCCGCACGGCGCAGGTAGTCCCGGGTGAGGTCGGCGAAGTCCTCCGCCGTCCGCAGCACCGCCATGTTCGCGTAGTACAGGTCGAGGAACGACTGCAGATCGGTGAACTCGTAGCGCGATTCGAGATCGGCCAGGTCCACGTAGGGCAGGTGCATGCGGTTGCGCTCGGCCAACGCGAAGATCAGCTCCGGGCCGAGAGCCCCCTCGATGTGCATGTGCAACTCCGCGAACGGCAACGCGGCCATGTTCGTCAACGCCCCTTCCACACGGGGGCCCGCTTCTCCGCGAACGCGGTGGCCCCCTCCCGCGCGTCCTCGGAACCGAACACGGGGCCGATCACCTCGAGCTGCCTGGTGAACGCCTCGGCGGCGGGCCAGTCGCGGGCACGGACGAGCACCTCCTTGGTCTTGGCGACGGCGAGCGGGCCGTTGGCCGTGATCCGGTCGGCGAGCGCGAGCGCGCCGTCGAGCGCGCCGCCCGGCTCGGTCAGCGTGTTCACGAACCCGTACGCGGCGGCCTCCGCGGCCGTGAACGGATCGCCGGTCAGGGCGTACTCCATCGCCTTCTGGTACGGAATCCGCTCGGGCAGCCGCAACAGGCCACCGGCCCCGGCGGCCAGCCCGCGCTTGACCTCCGGAATGCCGAACTTGGCCTCGCGCGACGCCACCACCAGATCCGTCGCGAGCACCAGTTCCGTGCCGCCCGCCAGCGCATACCCTTCCACGGCCGAGATGATCGGCTTGCGCGGCGGCGCCTCCGTGAAGCCGAGGCCCCTGCCCGGCACCACGACGTTCTCGCCGGCCACGAATGCCTTGAGATCCATACCCGCGCAGAAGTTCCCACCGGCACCGGTCAGGATCGCGATGGACAGATCCGGATCCTCGTCCAACTCGTCGACGGCGGCGGCGAGACCGCGGCTCACCGCGCCGTTGATCGCGTTGCGCGCCTCCGGACGGTTGATCGTGATCACGAGCACCCGATCGCGGCGGTCGAGCAGGACCTCATCCGACATCGACATATCCCTTCGTCGTGGAGCAGAAACCTGGCGAACCGTGCACACGCTGTAGCCAAGACCGTACCGACCGCCGGTCGACGCGTCCCGTGGACGTGCGCGGCAGCATGGGCACGCTCGCGCACAGGCGACGCGACGGGCGATACCCCGACAGCACGGCTCGGACGTGCTCACGGACCGTGTCGAGACCGGCGTCGGCGCCGGACTCCCGGACGACGGCCACGCCCAGGTCCGGCCCGCCGGCGGTGGTCACCCCCACCACCGCAGCCTCGGACACCCCGGGGCATTCGAGCAGCGCGACCTCGACCTCTCGGCTGTAGACGACCCCGCCGGGGAACTCGATCGCATCCCCGGCACGGCCCGCGATGCGGAACGAACCGTTGCGACCGACCCGCATCACGTCACCGGTGTGCAGCCATCCCCCGACCGTGGTGCGGGCGGTGGTCGCGGGATCACCCCAGTAGCCCCGCATCACGCTGGGGCCTCGGCACCACAACTCGCCGATACCCGGATCGGATTCGGCGACCGCGAACTCCATTCCCCCGTGAGGTGATTCGAGTAGGTGGTCGTCACCGGAGGCGGCACCGACCCGTTGGATCAGTCCGGCACCACCCGTCTCGGTCATCGCCCAGCCGGAGGCGACGTCGGCTGCCGGGAAGCGGTCGCGCAGGCGACGCAGCATCGGGGTCGAGAGCGGTTCGTCGTCGAGTGCGAGGAACCGCACCGCATCGAACTCGCGGCCGGGCGCCCGGACCATCTGCCGGTAGAGAGGCGCGGCCACCGAAAGACGTTCGACTCGTTCGACATCGAGAGCGTGGAGCAGACCGCCGACGTCGGCGTGGGATTGCAGGACGACGGTGCCGCCCACGACGAGCGTCGGAAGCAACTGCGACACGCAGCCCGCCGCCGAGCTGAGCGGCAACGCGATCGCGTGGCGTACGCCGCCGACGGCTCCGGCGGCTCCCACATCCAGGTCCCAGGCCCGGATCACCGACTCGATCGTCGAGAGCACGTTCTCGTGGCAGAGTTCGACACCCTTCGGCGGGCCCGTCGTGCCGCCGGTATAGAACAGCAGCGCCGAATCGTCGGGTCCCGCACCGTCGTCGATGAACGGAACCCCCTGCGGCAGTTCGCCGTCCAGCACGAGGACACTGCCGCTGTCGGCCATGATGTGCCACGTCTCCTCGACGCCGTGGCCCGGATGGATCGGCACCGGCACTCCCCCGGCCAGCAGCACACCGAGAAACGCCTGCACCCAGCGGGCCCCGTTCGGCATGCGGATCGCGACACGGTCACCGATGTCGATCCCCTGCTGGAGTAGACCCCCGGCAACCCGCGACGCCGACGTCCACAACTGTGCGTGCGTGAGGCGCGCACCGCCGACCTCGACGACGGCCTCCCGGGAGCCGAAGCGGTGCGCGGCGACGTCGAGGAGTTCGGTGAGCGAGGAGGTCAGCCCGGTGTATCGGAGCAGACCGTCCGTACCGCGCACCAAGCGGTCGTCCCGCAGGCGACCGGGCCCGGCCGGGTACTCGAGCAGCGACGCCATGCCCACCTCCACCGAGTAGGTTCCACCAGCACGACTATATGACCGCCGTCACACTCGCGTCCGTCGAACCGCACCCTCGGCGCGCCGCTACTCCCCGGTGTACGTCGCGTGCCCCGGCCCGACGTCGAGGAAGCTGCGGACGGCCCCCTGCAGATCGGCCGTCGCGAACAGCGCACCGGAGGTCTCCGGTGTGATCGAATCCGCGTGCGCGACACCGCCGGAACGCCACGCCGAGACAATCTCCTTGGTGGCGGCATGCGCGCGGGTGGGACCGTCCGCGAGGCGCGCGACCAGCGACCGGGCCGCGCCGTCGACGTCCTCGTGGACGTAGTTGACGACACCCCACTCGTGCATGGTCGCCGCGTCGTACAGGTCCGCGGTCATCACCAACTCCCGGGCGCGTCCCGATCCGGCGCGTTCGGCCAGACGCTGCGGGCCGCCCATCGAGGGCGTCAACCCGACAACGGTCTCGACCAGTCCGAACTTCGCCTTCGGACCGGCAACGACGATGTCGCACGCGAGCGCGATCTCGAACGCGGCGGTGAGGGTCAACCCGTGGGCGGCGAAGACGACGGGGCACGGCAACGTCTCGAGTGGATGCCCGATCTGCGCGAACAGCGACTGCCACAGTGCGGTGCCCTGTTCCACCGTGAGCCCGTCGAACACGTGGACATCCACGCCGCCCGAGACCACCTTGCCCTCGGCCCGCAACAGCACCGCCCGCGGCGGCCGGGCGGTGAGGTCCGCGATGTCGGCGATGACAGCGTCGAACATGGCCCGGTCGAACAGGTTCAGCGGCCCGTGCGCGAAGGTGAGGATCGCGATCTCGGCACCGGCGTCGGTGATGACGCGCTCGAGTCGGGTCGGACGGGATCCTGCGGCGGACACGGCGTCAGGTTCGGTCATGGGCACAGAATGCCACCGTCACGCGGCCGGCGCGATCGGCAGCCCCAGCACCGTGGTCATCGCCCGGCCGAAGCTGTCCGGATCGCCGATCAGCCAGCCGTGACAGCCGGGGACCCGGTGCACGTGCGGGTCGCGCAGCGCTCCCCGCAGTGACTCGAAGCTGGCGCGGGGGATGAACGTGTCGCCGTGGCTCCACACCATCGTGGTCGGTACGCCGCGCTCGGCGATCCGGGACGCCTCGGCCCGCAGATCGGCGCCGCGGGCCAGTTCACCGATCCGCCACAGCGTTGCCGGGTTGCGGACCGCGTTGCGCAGCGCGTCGCCGGCGATCGACGCGATCGCGCTCGCCGGGGTCCGGGCGAGGACAGCGTCGACGGCCGCGGATGCGCCCCACCGCCAGAGGGGACGTTCGCGGAGTTCGCGCGGCGGCCCACCGGGCGCCCAGGCCCCACCACCCACAGAATTGACCAGCACCAACCTCGACACCCGCGCCCCGAGGTCGTGCGTCGACGCGATCCCCACCCCGCCGCCGAACGAGTGCCCGACGAGCATCACGGGCCCGTCGACACCGACCGTGTCGAGGAACCGGTCCAGCCACCGCGCGTAGCCTCCGAACCCGTCCCGGTGCGGGGGCAGCGCGTCGGTGCCGGCGAAGCCGGGTAACGCGGGCGCGTACACGCGCACACCGGTGGCCGCGAGTCGCTCGACTGCGCCCGCATAGGTGCGGTGGGTGAGCCCGAACCCGTGGAGAAACACCACCGGTGACCCCGATCCGGCCACGCCGTACGGCGCGTTCCGCCCGTCCACCACGACGTCCCGCCAGCGGACCTCCGCAGAGCGGGCCTCGATCGAACTGTGAACGGGTGGATACTGGCGCACAGGACGACCTCGACTTCCGGAACCGGATGGGACAGGTCGCAGCGTGCCCTGGAATCGTCCCGTCGGGGACGGTAGATCTACCGGTATCCATACGTGCTTCGCTACGGCGGGTATCCGCGCCACACACGGAATGACCAGGTCAGGTTCGATCGTGTTCGGCCACCCAGGCCGCGATCTGGGCGCGTGAGCCGAATCCGAGCTTGGCGAGCACGCGTTCGACGTGACCCTCCGCGGTGCGCGGCGAGATCACCAGCTTCTCCGCGATCTCGCGGTTCGTCAGCCCGCGGGCGACGAGATCCGCGACCTGACTTTCGCGGCGGGTCAGCGCCGGCGTCTCGGGGGTCGGCATCACGATCCGCATCGGCGCCGTCGGGGCCTCCATCTCGGCGCGGGACAGTTCGAACCCGTCCCGGCGGCCGAGCGCGTAGTCGACGGCTTCGGCGAACTCGAGTGCCGCCCCGTTCGCGAACGCTGCCTCGAACGCCCGGTCGCCGAGAATCTGACGGCACAACCGCCGGCATTCCTCGTGGGGGGCGAGCATGGTCGTTATCAGCGCGACGGACACACCCATGGACTGCCGAAGGGCTTCCGCGGCACCGGACAGGATCGCCGCTCGCTCGCCTTCCCGGAGAGCCGCGGCCCCCCACGCCATCGACTCGAGGCAGCCCGCGCCCCCGAAGTGATCGTCGACCCGGCGGGTCAGTTGCAGCGCCTCGACGAACAATCCGGACGCGCGAGCACGGTCGCCCTGCCACCACAAGGCCACGCCCAGCATGAACATCGCCCGCGCCCGGAACTCGCACTCACCACGTGCGGCCGTGATCGCGACGACCTCCTCGTGACAGGCCTTCGCTCGCGCGATGTCGCCGCTCATGCCGCCGACCAGTCCGAGACCCTGCAGGACGCAGATCAGCCGATGCGGATCGGCTTCCTCCCGAAACGGACCGACCGCCTGCTCGAAGAAGCCGGTCGCGCGCTCGAACTCACGCCGGAACATCGCTTGGCGACCACAGGCGTGTGCGACCGTCGCGTCGACCAGCGGATCTCCGATGAGCTCGGCGAGGTGTGCGGCGTGCGCGATCAAGTCCGCACCCGCCGCGAAGTCGTCCTGCATGCCCGCCAGTTGACTCGCCGCACACATCGCCCCCACCCGGACCCGATCGGGACGGTCCTCGGCCCGCTCGAGCGTCCGCGCGAGCCATCGTCGGGCTTCGCCGAACATCCCGCGACAGAACCAGAACGGGAAGATCGCGACCGCCATGCCCACCCCCGCGTCTGCCTCGCCCGGTTCGGTGACGCAGAACTCCAGCGCGTCACGCAGGTTCGCCTGTTCCCGGTCGAGTCGGGCGATCGACTCCGGTTGTCGGGGCCCGATCCAGCCGGCCGCCGCGCGCTCGGCGAAGCCACGAAACCAGTCGCGGTGGTGCCGCCGACAGCGCACGTGCTCGCCGGATTCCTCGAGCTTCTCCAGGCCGTAGTCGCGCAGAGTCTCGAACATGCCGTACCGCACCACCGGGCCGGAACCCTCCACGAGGAGGATCGACTTGTCGACCAGCGAGGCCACGACGTCCAGAACCTCCCCCGGCGCGGCGTCATCCACGCAGATGCCCTCTGCAGCATCGAGTTCGAAACCACCCGAGAACACCGCCAACCGAGTCCACATCCGACGTTCCTTCGGCGTGCACAACTCGTAACTCCAGTCGACGGAACAGCGCAGAGTCTGCTGCCGCGTCGGAGCGACCCTGCTACCCGCGGTGAGGAGCCGGAACCTGTCCGTCAGGCGCTCGAGAATCTGGTCCGGGGACAGGGCACGGACCCTGGCAGCGGCCAACTCGATCGGCAGGGGCAAACCGTCCAGGCGATGGCAGATGCGAGCAATCGCAACTCGATTGTATTCGGTGACAACGAAATCCGGCAGCGCCGAGCGTGCTCGATCGACGAACAGCGTCACCGCTTCGTACCGGGGAAGCGCGTGCAGTGTCGGTGGTGCGTCCGGATCCGGAACCGCCAAGGGCGGCACCCGCAAGATCGCCTCCCCACCCACACCGAGCGGCTCCCGGCTGGTGGCGAGCACCCGTACGCGGGGGCACTCGCGCAGGAGCACCGACGTCAACTCGGCGGCCGCGGCCACCAGGTGCTCGCAGTTGTCCAGAATCAACAACGCGTCCCGATCCGCGAAGTGCTCGACGAGCAGGTCCATCGGAGACCGGGCCGCCTGGTCGTGCAGCCCGAAGACGGCGGCGACGGTGTCGGGCACCAGCTCGGGGTCGTGCAGTTCCGCGAGCTCGACGAGCCACACACCGTCGGCGAAATCGCGCCGCACGTCCTCGGCCACCCGCAGCGCGAGCCGAGTCTTGCCGACACCCCCGATACCCGTCAACGTCACCAGCCGCGCCGACGAGAGCAAACGCTTGACCGCAGTGAGCTCGCGCCGACGTCCGATGAACGTGGTCAGCGCGGAGGGCAGATTCCCGACCTTGCTCCGGACGGTGGTCGCCATCAACCGTCACGCTCCCTCGCGCTCCCTGCAGCTTCGACGGTACGCCGCGAACCCGCACTACCGTTGGGCCCGTGGACGCGCATCAGATCGACATCATCCGGCTCGCCTGGTCTCGGGAACTCGGTCTCCCCGACCGCGCCCTCGACTCCCCCGGCACCCGCCACGTGCGGGTCGACGAGACCGCGAACCGGATCCGGTTCGTGACGATCGCCGGTGCCAGCGCGCTCGTGGGCCCGGCGTGGGCCACCGAACGCGCGGAAGAATGGTCCGACGACGAGCTGGCCCGCTCCGGCGCTCTGTCCGCACTCGCGAAGGATCACGCGGGTCGCAGCGGCGGACCCACCGAACTGGCCTGGGCCGCGGATTTCGGGACGGACATCGCGGTCGAGGAACCGCTTGTCTCGCACGACCTCGCGCACGTTCTCGAACTGCAGAACCTCTGCCCGCCCGACGACGTCGCGGAGGCCGGACTCGCCGACAAGGGCGCCTGGTTCACCGTCGTAGACGACGCCCACCGTCCACTTTCCTCGGCCGGCTACACGGAGTGGCAGGGCATCGTCGCGGACATGGGCGCGCTGACGGCACCCGGTGCCCGCCGGCGTGGGTTCGGTGCGACCGCAACACTGCTGGCCACCAACGATGCGCTCGACGCCGGGCTGATCCCCCAGTGGCGTGCGCACCGCGACAACGTCGCTTCCCGCCGACTGGCCTCCACGCTGGGATACGAGGAACTCGGAACCTCGGTGTCGATCGAGGTCGCTCCCAGTACCGTGTGAAGTGGGGGTGACACGGCAGCGGCGAGGCCGAGACACGGAGCTGATGCGCGATGAGCGAGAGCACGGACAGGAAAGACACCGAAGACGTCGGAGCCGATTTCGTGGAACCGGGCAAGGAGTTCACCCGCGACACGAACTACATCACGACACGGATCACTGCCGACGGCCGTGACGGCTATCCCGTCGAGCCCGGCCGGTACCGCCTGATCGTGGCCCGCGCATGTCCGTGGGCCAACCGGTCGATCATCGTGCGACGTCTGCTGGGGCTGGAAGGCGTTCTGTCCATGGGGATCTGCGGGCCGACCCACGACGAACGCAGCTGGACGTTCGATCTCGATCCCGGCGGGGTGGACCCGGTGCTGAAGATCCCCCGACTGCAGGACGCGTACTTCGCCCGCTTCCCCGGATACTCGCGCGGGATCACGGTGCCGGCGATCGTCGAGATCGAGACCGGGCAGGTCGTCACCAACGACTTCCCGCAGATCACGCTGGACCTGTCCACCGAGTGGAAGGAATTCCACCGCGAGGGGGCCCCGGACCTGTATCCGGAGGACCTGCGCGGCGAGATCGACGAGGTGTCCGAACTGGTGTTCCACGACGTCAACAACGGCGTCTACCGCTGCGGTTTCGCCGGCTCACAGGAGGCGTACGACGGCGCGTACGACCGTCTGTTCGAGCGCCTCGACTGGTTGACCGAACGTCTGTCGACGCAGCGGTTCCTGGTGGGCGACACCATCACCGAGGCCGACGTCCGCCTGTTCACCACGCTCGCCCGGTTCGACGCGGTCTACCACGGCCACTTCAAGTGCAATCGGAGCAAGTTGTCGGAGATGCCGGTGCTGTGGAACTACGCGCGGGATCTGTTCCAGACCCCGGGTTTCGGGGACACGATCGACTTCACCCACATCAAGCAGCACTATTACATCGTCCACAAGGACATCAATCCGACGCAGATCGTGCCCAAGGGCCCCGACCTGTCGCACTGGCTCGAACCGCACGGCCGCGAAGCACTCGGCGGCCGGCCGTTCGGCAGCGGCACTGCGCCGCACCCGCCACGACCGGAAGAGGTTGTGCCGCTGTCACACTGGGCGAGCGCGCAGCGGGACTGACCCGCTATTCACCGGTATAGGTACCGAAGCTCCAGTACACGCCCTCCGGATCCCGGCACGTGAATCCCCGGGAACCGTAGTCCTCGTCCTCGAGCCCCTGCACCACCGACGCACCGGCGTCGACGGCGCGCGTGTAGAGCCCGCCGGGATCGTCGGTGACGAGGTACACCGCGCCTACCCCGCTGGGCAGGTCGACGAGGACGGAGTCGGCGCGGGGCGAGCCGAGCATGATGCCGCCTCCCGGCCACACCCTGGTCGTCTCGGCCATATCCGACACCTGCTTCCACTCGCGGTCACAGACCCGTCCAGCGTATCCCGGAGCCTCCGTCCCGGCCCCGGGAATTCGGGGGTCGACAGCCCGGTTTCCCTATAGTCGGATAGCGAGACAGTCGGATATCGCGTGACCGGACGACCGACCGCCGGATACCGAAGTGAGGACTGATGATGGGCGAGAAGCAGGGACGTGTGGAGTCGACCATCGTCTCCGTCCTCGACAATGCCAGCCGGCTGCAGGCTCCGGCCGTGGCCAAGTACGTCGAGCGGGTCCGCCGCGCCCATCCCGACGAGAACCCGGCACAGATCGTCGCGCGGATGGAGAAGATGTTCCTGACCGCGGTCACCGGCAGCGGCAGCGCGGTGGGGGCGGCAGCGGCCGTTCCGGCCGTGGGAACCGTGACCTCGATCGCGGCGGTGGGCGCCGAGACCGCGTTCTTCCTCGAGGCGTCGGCCCTGCTGACCCTCGCGATCGCCGCGGTGCACGGCATCTCCCCGCAGGATCACCAGCAGCGCCGCGCGCTCGTGCTGGCGGTGGCCCTGGGCGAATCGGGCATGGAGATCGTCGAGCGTGCGACCGGCCTGACGGCGACCAATTGGGCACGACTTGTCACCGGCCGGATTCCGCCGAGCACGATGCGGGCGATGAACAGCTCGCTGGTCCGCAAGTTCGTGACCAAGTACGCGGCCAAGCGCAGTGCCCTGATCCTCGGCAAGCTGCTCCCCGCCGGGGTCGGCGCGGTGATCGGTGGTGCCGGAAATCGCGCGATCGGCCGCGGCGTCGTCGACAATGCGCGTGAGGCATTCGGCCCGGCACCGGCCCTCTGGCCGGACCGACTCCGCGCGGTCGACGGCGCAGCACGACTGCAGGTGGTCCCACCACTGCCGGGCGAGGCTCGCCGCATGCGGTCCTGAGACCGGGTCAGCTCCGACGAAAGGATGTCGTCGTGTTCCCCGTATCCCCCGAGATTCCCCACGTACTCACCTCCGGATCGGGCGATCGCACGGTGGTGCTGCTCCACGGCTACTCGGATCACGGCGGCACCTGGCAGAAAGTGGTGCCGACGCTCGGCGAGCGCTTCCGGGTCCTCGTCGTCGACCTGCCGGGTTTCGGCCTCAGCGCCGGATCGTGGTCCGAGCCGCTGATCGACGGCTACGTCGACATCCTCGCCGCCCTCGTCGACGACGAGACCGGACCGGTGAGTGTGATCGGCAACTCGCTCGGCGCGGTGACCGCCCTCGCCTTCGCCTCCGCGCGCCCCGACCTGGTGACCGACGTGGTCCTCGCGGACATGCCGGGGGTGACCGGGATTCCGCGCTCGTGGACCCGCGGCGCACGGTTCGGTGTGGATCGCGTGACGCGGGCGCTCACCGGCCCGGTGCCCGACCGGTACCTGCAGCAGATGATCGGCACCCTGTATGCCGGTGCAGCGCTGCGACATCCGCGCCGGGCCGATGCCCGGGTGCTCGCCGACTACACCCAGCACTACGCCACCAAGGCGCAGGTAGCCGACCTGCTCGCGATCGGGCGGGTCGTCATCCGGGAGATCGCGGAGTTGCCCGTCGCGACGATGGTGGACGAGTTGACCGTCCCGGCCCTCCTGCTGTGGGGCGCCAACGACCTGCTCACCCCCGCCCGCGCGGCCCACCGGATCACCCGGTCCGTCGACCGCCGGGTTGCGATCATCCCGAGTTGCGGGCACTGCCCACAGCTGGACTGCCCCAGCGAATTTCTCGCGGAGGTCATCCCCTTTCTCGAACGGTGAGCACCGTGCCGATCGGTACAGTTGTAGCCATGCGTGCCCAGGTCCGAGTGTCGTTCGCTCGACTCGCGGCACTGTGTGCGCTCGCGTTCGGTGTCCTGGCGATGCACCACGTCACGACCGGCCCCCTCGTCTCGACACCGTCGGGCGCGGACTCCGCGCATCACGCACTCGGCCACCAGAGCGGCACGGGGTCGGACGGCTCCGCCGACGCCCCGATCCACCCGCCGGACCACGACAGCTTCCACATGTGTCTGGCGGTACTCCTCGCCGCGACGCTCACCCTCGCCGTGTGGTTGCTGCTGCGGACCGCGCGGGAACAGCGCGTGCGCCCGCGCCGTGCTTCCGGGCCGGCGCGCCGGGCGGGACGCGGTCCGCCCTTCGCGCCGTCCACCTCGGTCTTCCTCTCGTCACTGTGCATCCTGCGGGTGTGACAGGGCCACTGCGGCGCGACCTTCGGGTCGTTCCGGCCGCAGTCCGGTCCTTGATCCCGCACACGAGTGCACACACGTAAGGAACGACACGTCATGAAAACCAAGCGCATGCTCGCCGGAATCGGTGCGGCGGCGGCCGCCGTCACCCTCGTCGTCGGCTGTTCGAACAACGACTCGGGCACCGCCACCTCGGCCACCGGCACCTCGACGACCACGCCGGCGAGCGCGGCGGGAACCGCCGAACAGGGCGGCCCGCACAACGACGCGGACGTCGCCTACGTCGAGATGATGATCCCGCACCACGAGCAGGCCGTGGCGATGGCCGAACTGGTGCCGAGCCGGAGCGGGAATCCCGACGTCGTCGCCCTCGCCGCCCAGATCGAGAAGGCCCAGGCCCCCGAGATCGAGCAGATGGAGGGCTGGCTGAAGGCCTGGGGCGTTCCCGAACCGAGCCATGTCGGGACGCCCGGTGCCACCGCCAGCCCCAACGGCATGGACCGCGACGGCTCTGACCACGACGGTATGGGCCACGGCACCTCGGCCCCCATGGCATCGATGTCCGGCACGCCCGGCATGGAGGGCGGTCATGAAGGGATGATGACGGGCGAGCAGATGCAGGCCCTCGAGAACGCGAACGGACCCGAGTTCGACCGGATGTGGCTCGAGATGATGATCGAGCACCACCAGGGCGCGGTCGCCAGCTCCGAGCAGATCCTCCAGACCGGTGAGAGCCAGCAGGTGCGCGACCTGGCCCAGCAGATCGTCGCGAGCCAGCAGGCGGAGATCGCCCAGATGGAAGCTCTCCTGAACAAGTAGTCCCAGCTGCAGACCTACGCACTCGGCGCCGCACAGCGCCGAGTGCGTAGTGCAGACCGGCCGGTACTCTCTCAAGAACTCGATCGACTGTGATCGCCACGGAGGGGGATTCGTGAGTTCAGCCATGCAGTTCGGTCCGCCCGGGGGCTACGGGCCGGCAGGGAGTTACGGGCCGGCGGGGAGCTACGGGCCGGCGGGACCGGCCGCGCCGGCCATCGAGGCGCGGGGACTGTCCAAACAGTTCAAGACGATTCGGGCCGTGTCCGACCTGAGCTTCTCGGTCCCGCACGGCTCGGTCACCGGGTTCCTCGGGCCCAACGGGGCGGGAAAGACCACCACTCTGCGGATGCTGCTCGGGCTCGTGCGCCCGAGCGCCGGAGGCTCGACGATCTTCGGTCGGCCGTTCGGTGCGATCGACGAGCCCGCGCGAGCCGTCGGCGCCGTCCTCGACTCCCGCGGGCTGCACCCGAAACGCACCGCACTCCACCATCTCCGGATGTACTGCGCTGCGATCGGCGTGCCGGACGATCGAGCCCTGTACGTGCTGCACCTGGTCGGGCTGGCCGACGCGGCCGACCGCAAGGCCGGCACCTTCTCCCTGGGCATGCGCCAGCGATTGACCCTCGCGACCGCCCTGCTCGGCGATCCGCAGATCCTCGTGCTCGACGAGCCGTCCAACGGTCTCGATCCCGAGGGCATCGCGTGGCTGCGCGACTTCCTGGTCGCCTTCGCCCGGTCCGGTCGCACCGTGCTGGTGTCGAGCCACCAGTTGCGTGAGGTCGAGCAGATGGTCGATCACCTGGTGATCGTCAGCCGTGGGTCGCTGGTGTTCCAAGGCGCCATGGATCAGCTCCGAGGAGCCCACCGCGCACGACTGCTCGTCGCGTGCTCCGACCCGGTCCGGCTCGCGACAGCCCTCGCGGCCGCCGGAATCATCGACATCCAGCACCTCGCCGACGGGCGGATCGCGATCTCCGGATCCGACCCCGCCACGGTGGGACGGGTCGCCGCCGACGTCGAGGTGACGGTGTTCGGCGCGTCCACCGAGCACGTCGATCTCGAGCAGGTCTTCCTGGCGATGACGTCGGGGCAGTACGCGGCCCCCGGTCACGGCTTCGGCCCCGGCCTGCCGCCGCAGGGTCCGCCCGGTCCCCCGCCGCCGGGATACGGCGCCCCACCGGGATACACGCCGACTCCGCCGCCCCAGCAGTGGTTCGGTCCGACCGACGGAGGCGGACAGTGACCACACGCCTGCTCACCGCGGAGTTCCGCAAAGTCACATCGCTCAGGTTCTGGTGGGCGCTGGGCCTGGCCCCGCTGCTGGTCGGCGTGATGTCCAGCGCGATCAGCATCCCGATGTTCAATGCGGTCGCGGACGAGGTCGCCTCGAAGGAGGCGAACACCGCCGCCGCCGCGATCGGACTGTTCGTCGCGCTGGGCCTGGTGTTCCTGTTCTCGGCGCTGTTCGGGGCCGTCAACGCCGGCACTGAGTATCGCCACAACACGCTCACCACGACCTTCCTCACCGCCCGGGGGCGCGACGGCGTCCTGGCCGCGAAGCTCGCGGTGACGGCCCTGTTCGGCCTCCTCTACTGCCTCGTCATCGAGGTCGTGAGCGTGCCCCTGCTGCTCGCCCTGTCGGACAACTTCGAGATCGACGGGACGATCGTCGGTGTACTGGCGATCGGCCTGGTCGCGTCGACGCTGTGGGCGCTGATCGGCGCCGGTCTGGCTCTCGCGACGGGTTCGTCGATCGCCAGCGCCGTCGGGCTCGTGGTCTGGTACGTGATGGGCGAAGGCATCGTGCGCCTGGTGCTGGCCGGGCTCGGTGCCGACGCGGTCGCCCAATGGCTCCCGGGCTCGGTCACCGTCACCGCCTTCGTCGGCACGATCGACCACAGCGCCCTCGACGGCATGCCCGGCTGGCCGCTGTCGCTGCTGGTGCTGTGTCTGTGGGCCGTCGCGTCGTGCGGACTCGGTTGGTGGGCCACCCGCTCGCGCGACATCACCTGACACCGCGGGCAACACGGACACCGGCCTCGACACGACCTGTCACCGGGCCGGACTACCGTTGATCGCGATGGGTACACACGACGCGACAACGGTGTCCGGCGAGCACCGCGGCTGGATACGACGACTCGGAGCCGAGTGCTGGAACCACCGCAGAACCGCGGTCGGGGCGCTCACCGTGACGGTGGTGGCGGCGATCATCGACATCGTCTTCCCGCTGCTGACGAAGGTCGCGCTCGACGCGGCGTCAGCGGGCGAATCCACCGTCACCAAGGTCATCACCGGTGTGGCGGGACTCATCGCGGTCCTCGCTGTCGTCCGCTTCGGCTGTCAGTACGGCCGCCGGATGCTCGCCGGCCGGCTCTCCCTCGACGTGCAGCACGACCTCCGCCTCGGGCTGCTGGGATCGCTGCAGCGCCTCGACGGCCGCGGCCAGGACCAGATCCGGACCGGCCAGGTGGTCTCCCGCTCGATCACCGACCTCCAGTTGGTGCAGGGACTGCTGGCGATGGTGCCGATGTCGGCGGGAGTGGTGCTGCAGTTCGTCCTCGCGCTGGGGATCATGGCTTGGCTGTCGCCGCTGCTGACGCTGGTCGCCCTCGTCGTGGTCCCCGCGGTGGCCCTGGTGGTCTACCTGGTGCGCCCGGTCCTGTTCGCCGCGACATGGTCGGCGCAGCAGCGGGCCGCCGACCTCGCCCAGCACGTCGAGGAGACCGTCACCGGTGTCCGGGTCGTCAAGGGGTTCGGGCAGGAGGCGCGGGCGGTCGACCAGCTCGAGGACCTCGGCCGCACGCTGTACGCCGAACGCATGCGGGCGGCACGGATCAACGCGCGGTTCGCGCCGTCGATGGCCGCGCTCCCCCAACTCGGTCTCGTCGGTGTGGTCGCGCTCGGCGGCTACCTCGCCCTCCACGGCACGATCACCGTCGGCACGTTCCTGGCGTTCGCGGCGTACGTCACGATGATGACGACCGCGACCCGGACGCTGTCGCAGGTCGTGATCATGGCGCAGCTGTCCCGGGCCGCCGTCGAGCGGGTCTACGAGGTGATCGACACCGAGCCCGACGTCTCCGATCCGCCGCACCCCGTCGATCTCCCGAGCGGTCCCCTCGGCGTGGAACTGCGCGACGTCGAGTTCGCCTTCGAGGAGGACCGCAGCGTGCTCTCGGGTCTCGACCTGTCGATCGCGCCGGGCGAGTCGGTGGCCGTCGTGGGTCCGGCGGGTTCGGGCAAGACCGCACTGTCGCTGCTCCTACCGCGCTTCTACACCCCGAGCGCCGGGACGGTGTCCCTCACGAGCGACGGCCGGGAATTCGACGTGTCGGCGCTGCGCGCCGACCAACTCCGCGAGGCGGTCGGCCTCGTTTTCGACGAGCCGTTCCTGTTCTCCGACACCGTCGCTGCGAACATCGCACTGGGCCGGCCCGACGCCAGCTCCGAGGAGATCCGCACCGCCGCGAAACTGGCCCAGGCCGACGAGTTCATCTCGTCACTGTCCGACGGCTACGACACCGTGGTCGGCGAACGCGGCCTGACGCTGTCCGGCGGGCAACGCCAGCGGGTCGCGCTGGCCCGCGCCCTGCTCGTCGATCCCCGGGTCCTGATCCTGGACGACGCGACGTCGGCGGTGGACGCGAACACCGAGGCTGTCATCTTCGACGCACTCCGCGACGGTCGGCGCCGGACGACGCTGATCCTCGCGCACCGACGGTCCACGCTGACCCTGGCGGACCGTGTCGCGGTCCTCGACGGCGGCCGCATCGTCGACATCGGAACAGTCGACGAACTGGACGAGCGGTGCGCGCTGTTCCGCACGCTGCTCGCGGCGCCCGACCCGGCCGACCCCGCAGACCCGGACGGAGACGGCTTCGCCGCAGTCACGGCACCGATCGCGGAGCCCACCGAGGCGCAGTTGTGGCCGGCCGTGGACGCGGGCACGGCGGACGACGCGGCGACCGCCGGGAACGGGTCCGCGCAGGCAGGTCCGGGAACCGGGCACGGGGGCGGCGGCCACGGCGGCGGCCCGATGGCCGGCGCCCTGGGTGGTGTCGCCGCGACCCCCGAACTGCTCCGCGCCGTCGAGGCGTTGCCGCCGGCCGAGGAGGACCCGCACACCGACACCACCGGGCTGCGCCGCGACGACTCCGAGTTCCGACTGGGTCGGCTGCTGCATCCGGTGCGCTGGATCCTGGCGGGCGTCGTCGCGTGTCTGGCCCTGGACTCGCTGATCGGCATCACGTTCCCGTCGATCGTCCGGTACGCGCTCGACCACGGCGTGGCCGCCGCCGACTCGGGTCCGCTGTGGGCCGCGACCGCCGTGGGCACCCTGCTCGCGCTGGTCGGCTGGCTCGTGGTCGCGGTGCTCACGGTGATCACCTCCCGTGCCGGGGAGCGCGTGCTGTTCGGGCTGCGGGTGCGCAGCTACGCACACCTGCAGCGACTCGGCCTCGACTACTACGAACGTGAACTGTCGGGCCGGATCATGACCCGCATGACGACCGACGTCGACGCGCTGTCGTCGTTCATCCAGACGGGACTGTCGACGGCGGTGGTCGCGTTGCTCACGCTCGGCGGTATCGCCGTCGCCCTGCTGGTGACCGATGCGACACTCGCGCTGGTCGCCCTTGCCGCACTCATCCCTCTCGCGGTCGCGACGATCGTGTTCCGCCGCGTGTCCGGTACCGCGTACTCGGTCTCCCGCGAACGAATCTCGATCGTCAACGCCGATTTCCAGGAGAACATCGCCGGCCTGCGAGCGGCGCAGGCCTACCGCCGTGAAGGGTTCGCGGCGCAGCGGTTCGCCGAGCGCGCGGACAGCTACCGCCGCAGCCGCATGCGCTCGCAGCGGGCCATCTCGGTGTACTTCCCGTTCATCACGCTGCTGTCGGACCTCGCTCTCGCCGCGGTCGTGTTCGTCGGCGCGCATCGTGTCGCGGACGGTTCCGCGACGGCCGGCACGCTCGTCGCGTTCGTGCTGTACCTGGGCCTGCTGTTCGGGCCGATCCAGCAGCTGTCGCAGGTGTTCGACGGCTACCAGCAGGCCGCCGTCGGGTTGCGGCGGATCGCCGACCTGCTCGCCACCCCGAGCTCGATCGAAACGGCCGACGCCGGCGACACCGTCCCGATCGAGGGTCATCTGCGCGGCGACGTGACGTTCGACGACGTGACCTTCCGCTACCAGGGCGCCGACTCGGATGCCCTCAGCGACATCGACCTGCACATCCCCGCCGGCACGACGGTCGCGCTGGTGGGCCGCACCGGCGCAGGCAAGTCGACCGTCGTGAAGCTGCTCGCTCGCTTCTACGATCCGACGTCCGGATCGGTCCGGGTCGACGCGGAAGACCTCCGCCGCTACCCGCTGCACACGTACCGGGGCCGGCTCGGGGTCGTCCCCCAGGAGGCACACCTGTTCACCGGCACCGTGGCGAGCAACATCGCGTACGGACGACCGGATGCGAGCCGCGGCGAGATCGAGGCGGCGGCG
Source organism: Rhodococcus sp. BE178 (assembly GCF_050433545.1). Classification (NCBI taxonomy): domain Bacteria; kingdom Bacillati; phylum Actinomycetota; class Actinomycetes; order Mycobacteriales; family Nocardiaceae; genus Rhodococcus; species Rhodococcus sp. BE178. The sequence continues at coordinate 57,048 of NZ_JBNPXA010000003.1, forward strand.
CGGGCGGTGGGTGCACTGCCGACCATCGCGGCGCTGCGCGGCGGCATGAACCAGCCGATCGGCGAACGCGGGCAGGGGCTGTCCGCGGGTCAGCGTCAGCTCATCGCGCTCGCGCGTGCCGAGATGGTCGATCCGGACCTGCTCCTGCTCGACGAGGCGACCGCGACCCTCGACCCGGCGACCGAGCGCGTGGTCCTCGAATCGAACCGAATGGTCACTCGAAAGCGCACGTCGGTGGTGGTCGCGCATCGCCTGGCGACCGCCGCCCGGGCGGATCTGATCGTGGTGGTCGACGGTGGCCGGATCGTCGAAACCGGTGCTCACAGCACACTTCGACATTCGGGCGGGCACTACTCGAGGCTCTGTGATGCGGCGGCCAGTCATCAGGGGAATAATTCGTCGTCGAGAACCGTCATCGATGGTGACCGCATCGCAACAATGTGAGACAGCCGACACGCGACGGACCGGATGCCCGAGCTCGACGCGCGGAGGCTAGCCTCATGTGTATAGGCGCTCTGATCGGGTACCGAAGAAAGAAACGAGGCGAACACCTGCCGTGAGCAGCAGCTCTACTTCCCAGTTCGGACAGAACCAGTGGTTGGTTGACGAGATGTACCAACGCTTTCAGGATGACCCCTCATCCGTGGACGCTAGTTGGCACGAGTTTCTGACGGATTACTCGCCCGATGCGGCGAATGCGGGCGGGAACGGTGAGGCGCTGAACGGCGCCGGTGATGTCGCCACGAAGGCAGCCAACGGTGCTGCGGCTGCGGCACCTGCCGCCCCGGCACCCGCTGCCACTCCGGCCCCGAAGGCCGCGCCCCCGCCGGCACCCAAGCCCGCAGCTGCCCCCCAGGCAGCCGCCCCCAAGCCTGCGGCCGCCAAGGCCGCCGCTCCCCAGGCTGCCCCCGCCTCGGAAACTCCCGCTCAGAACACCAACCAGGTGCTGCGCGGTGCGGCCGCCACCGTGGCCCGCAACATGTCGGCTTCGCTCAACATCCCGACTGCCACCAGCGTTCGCGCCATCCCGGCGAAGCTGATGTTCGACAACCGGATCGTCATCAACAACCACCTCGCCCGTACCCGTGGCGGCAAAGTCTCGTTCACCCACATCCTGGGTTACGCGATCGTGCAGGCGGTCAAGGCGTTCCCGAACATGAACCGCCACTTCGCGGAGATCGACGGCAAGCCCAACGTCATCACGCCTGCCAGCACCAACCTCGGTCTGGCCATCGACCTGCCCGGCAAGAACGGCAGCCGTTCGCTCGTCGTCGCTGCCATCAAGGGCACCGACTCGATGAACTTCGTGCAGTTCTACAGCGCGTACGAGGACATCGTCCGTCGCGCGCGCGACGGCAAGCTCACGGCCGAGGACTTCTCGGGTGTCACGATCTCGCTGACCAACCCCGGCGGCATCGGCACCGTCCACTCCGTCCCGCGCCTGATGCAGGGCCAGGGCGCCATCATCGGTGCCGGTGCGATGGAGTACCCCGCCGAGTTCCAGGGCGCGAGCGACGAGCGCATCGCGGAGATGGGCGTCGGCAAGCTGATGACGCTGACCTCCACCTACGATCACCGGATCATCCAGGGCGCCGAGTCCGGCGACTTCCTGCGCACGATCCACAACCTGCTGATCAGCGACGAGTTCTACGACGAGGTCTTCCACTCGCTGCACATTCCTTACGAGCCGGTCCGCTGGCGCAAGGATGTGCCGGAGGGCGCGGTCGACAAGAACACCCGTGTGCTCGAGCTCATCGCGGCGTACCGCAACCGCGGTCACCTGATGGCCGACACGGACCCGTTGCAGTTCGTCAAGGACAAGTTCCGCAGCCACCCGGACCTCGACGTCACGACGCACGGCCTGACCCTGTGGGATCTGGACCGCGAGTTCAACGTCGGCGGCTTCCACGGCAAGGCCCGGATGAAGCTCCGCGACGTGCTGAGCATCCTGCGTGACGCGTACTGCCGCCACATCGGCGTCGAGTACACGCACATCCTCGAGCCGGACCAGCAGGCATGGCTGCAGGAGCGCGTCGAGGCCCAGCACGTCAAGCCCACGGTCGCGCAGCAGAAGTACATCCTGAGCAAGCTCAACGCCGCCGAGGCGTTCGAGACCTTCCTGCAGACCAAGTACGTCGGCCAGAAGCGCTTCTCGCTCGAGGGCGCCGAGTCCGTCATCCCGATGATGGACGCCGTCATCGACCAGAGCGCCGAGCACAGCCTCGACGAGGTCGTCATCGGCATGCCGCACCGTGGTCGCCTCAACGTCCTGGCGAACATCGTCGGCAAGCCCTACTCGAAGATCTTCACCGAGTTCGAGGGCAACATGAACCCGGCGGCCGCACACGGCTCCGGCGACGTGAAGTACCACCTGGGCGCCGAGGGCACCTACATCCAGATGTTCGGCGAGAACGACATCAAGGTCTCGCTCACCGCGAACCCGTCGCACCTCGAAGCGGTCGACCCGGTCCTCGAGGGTCTGGTCCGCGCCAAGCAGGACATCCTGGACAAGGGCCAGGAGGGCTTCACCGTCCTGCCGCTGATGCTGCACGGCGACGCTGCCTTCGCGGGCCAGGGTGTCGTGGCCGAGACCCTGAACCTGGCGCTGCTGCGCGGCTACCGCACCGGCGGCACCGTGCACATCGTCGTCAACAACCAGGTCGGCTTCACCACCGCTCCGGAGCACTCGCGTTCGTCCGAGTACTGCACCGACATCGCGAAGATGATCGGCGCACCGATCTTCCACGTGAACGGCGACGACCCCGAGGCCTGTGTCTGGGTGGCGCAGCTCGCCGTCGACTTCCGTGAGAAGTTCGGCAAGGACGTCGTGATCGACATGATCTGCTACCGCCGTCGCGGTCACAACGAGGGCGACGACCCGTCGATGACCCAGCCGGCGATGTACGACGTGATCGACACCAAGCGCAGCGTCCGCAAGAGCTACACCGAGTCCCTCATCGGCCGCGGCGACATCTCGATGAAGGAAGCCGAAGACGCCCTGCGCGACTACCAGGGCCAGCTCGAGCGGGTGTTCAACGAGGTTCGCGAGCTCGAGAAGTTCAAGCCCGAACCGTCGGAGTCGGTGGAGCTGGACCAGACGCCGCCTGCGCGCCTGACCACGGCCGTCGACAAGTCGGTGCTCGAGCGCATCGGTGACGCGTTCGTCAACGTGCCCGAGGGCTTCACGGTGCACCCGCGCGTCAAGCCGGTCATCGAGAAGCGTCGCGAGATGTCCCGCGAGGGCCACATCGACTGGGCGTTCGCCGAGCTCCTGGCGTTCGGCTCGCTGGTCGAGCAGGGCGCACTGGTGCGCCTGACCGGCCAGGACTCGCGCCGCGGCACGTTCACGCAGCGCCACTCGGTGCTCATCGACCGCAAGAACGGCGACGAGTACAACCCGATCTCCGAGATCGCGGCAAACGCCGACAACGGCGGCAAGTTCATGGTCTACGACTCGGCCCTGACCGAGTACGCGGGCGTGGGCTTCGAGTACGGCTACTCGGTGGGCAACCCCGACGCGCTGGTGCTGTGGGAGGCGCAGTTCGGTGACTTCGTCAACGGCGCGCAGACCATCATCGACGAGTTCATCAGCTCCGGTGAGGCCAAGTGGGGCCAGCTGTCGGACGTCGTGCTGCTGCTGCCGCACGGCCACGAGGGCCAGGGTCCGGACCACACCTCCGGTCGTATCGAGCGGTTCCTGCAGCTGTGCGCCGAGGGCTCGATGACCGTTGCCGTGCCGTCCACTCCGGCCAGCTACTTCCACCTGCTGCGTCGCCATCACCTCGACGGCATCCGCCGCCCGCTGGTGGTGTTCACGCCGAAGTCGATGCTGCGCAACAAGGCCGCGGTCAGCAACCTCGAGGACTTCACGACCGGCAAGTTCCGCTCGGTGTTCGAGGAGCCGACGTACGAGACCGGCGACGCCGACCGCGCCAAGGTCAAGCGCGTGCTGCTGACCTCGGGCAAGCTGTACTGGGAACTGCTCGCGAAGAAGCAGAAGGACAACCGCGACGACGTCGCGATCGTCCGGATCGAGCAGCTGTACCCGGTGCCGCGCCGCCGCATCGCGGAGACGCTGGACCGCTACCCGAACGTCTCCGAGTTCTACTGGGTCCAGGAGGAGCCGGCGAACCAGGGTGCATGGCCGTTCCTGGGCCTGGCACTGCCGGAGCTGCTGCCCGAGAAGCTGGCGGGCGTCAAGCGCGTCTCCCGTCGTGCGATGTCGGCACCGTCGTCGGGATCGAGCAAGGTCCACGCCGTCGAGCAGCAGGAGATCATCGACGCGGCGTTCACGCCCACCGTCTGATCGACTTTCACGGCATCCCGGCCCGCCCACTCGCACGAGTGGGCGGGCCGGTCCCGTCCAGGCGGCCCGGTCACCACGGTTCCGTCTCACGCGCGACTCTCATAGTCTGAGAAGCGGGGCTCATCGTCTCTACGAAGGAGGCTGAAGATGAGTCAGCCGACGACGGACCCGACTTTCTACCGGACAGCCGCGGACGCGGCGGCCGCACCACCGGAGTCACTGGCCTACGTGGCCGCGTTCGACCGCGCGGCGGACAAGCCCGACGCGATGAGCGTCGTCGACGTGGATCCCGGCTCGGACACCTACGGCCGGGTGGTGGGCTGGACGGAAGTTCCCGGCCTGGGCAACGAGTTGCACCATTTCGGCTGGAACGCGTGTAGCAGCGCGTTGAAGCACGAGGGGCACGACATGGCGGGGCTGGCCCGCCGGTACCTCATCGTGCCGGGGCTGCGCTCGTCCACCCTGAACGTGCTCGACACCGGACCCGACCCGCGCCGCCCGACGGTGACCAGGGTGGTGGACGCCGCCGAACTCGCCGCCAAGGCCGGATACTCCCGGCCGCACACGTTGCACTGCGGGCCGGACGGCATCTTCATGACCTGCCTCGGAGGGGCCGACGGATCGGACGGCCCGGGCGGGATCGCCCTGCTCGATCACGACACGTTCGACGTGCTCCGACGCTGGGAGACCGATCGGGGACCGCAATACTTCGCGTACGACGCCTGGTGGCATCTCAACCAGAACACGCTGATCAGCAGCGAATGGGGCACGCCGTCGATGATCGAGGACGGGTTGCGACCGGACCTGCTGCTGGCCAACGAGTACGGCCACGCAATCCATTTCTGGGACCTGGCCACCGGTCGGCACCAGCAGCGGGTGGACCTCGGCGCACAACACCAGATGCCGCTCGAACTCCGCCCGTCGCACGATCCGGAGGCCACCTGGGGATTCGTCGGCGTGGTGGTCTCGACCGAGGACCTGTCGGCCTCGGTGTGGCGCTGGCACCGTGACGACGGCGGTTGGGCGGTGGACAAGGTGATCACCATCCCGGCCGAGATCGCCGAGCCGGACGCGCTCCCACCGGCGCTGAAACCGTTCGGCGCGGTGCCCCCGCTCGTCACCGACATCGACCTGTCCGTCGACGACGCGTTCCTCTACGTCTCGTGCTGGGGCACCGGTGAGCTCAAGCAGTTCGACGTGCGGGACCCCGCCTCCCCGAAGGAGACCGGGTCCGTCCGGCTGGGGGGCATCGTCGGCCGCACCGCGCATCCGGCCGCACCGGACCGGCCGCTGTCCGGCGGTGCACAGATGGTCGAGATCAGTCGGGACGGCCGGCGGGTGTACGTCACCAACTCCCTGTACGGCGCCTGGGACGACCAGTTCTACCCGGACGGGGTCGGCGCCTGGATGGCGTTGCTGCACACCGATCCGCGCGGTGGGATGACCGTGGACGAGCGCTTCTTCCCGCACGACGGAGACTTCCGGGGCCTACGGGCGCACCAGGTCAGGCTCCAGGGTGGCGATGCCTCGTCGGATTCCTACTGCTACCGGTAGCGGCCGGCGACGGCACGCCGCGATCCCGGGGCACCGCCGCTACTGGAGCAGCGCCGCCGCCATGTCGGAGCTGAGCGCGACCGCCGGCAGCGCCGTGACCAGGAGTTCGATCAGTTCCTCACGGGAGATCTCGGGCGCCCGCAGCCACGTGATGGTCGCTTCCTCGACGAAGGCGATCCAGCCTCGCACGGACAGCGCGATGCGCGCGTCCGGTTCGATGCCGAGCGTCGGCAACTGCTCGACGACGCGCCGGGCCATCTCGGCCCGGGTCTGTTCGAACACCTCCCGCATCGCCGGATCACCGCTCGCGGTTCCCCGCAGCAGCGAGACGTAGGTGTCGCGGTTCTCGGAGACGTAGTCGACGTACGACGCCATGACGTCGCGCAGGATCTCGATCGGTTGCAGATCGAGGTTCGGCGCGGTGCGGTCGAGCATCTCGGCGCTGGTGTGGCGGACGATCTCGACGTGGAAGTCGTGCTTGGACGCGAAGTAGTGGAACAGCAGGCCGCGGGACACCCCGGCCCGGTCGGCGATGTCCTCGACCGAGATCTGTTCGAGCGTCCGTTCCGCGAGCATGCGCACGCCCAGATCGATGAGCTGCGCGCGCCGTTCCTGGGGGCTGAGCCGCGTGCGTTTTGCGCCTTCCATGACGTCCACCTTACTGAATCGTGTTCAGTAGACTATTGACTAGCAATCAACAACTCCCTACGCTCATCTACATGAGTCTTCCCGTCACAGATACTTCCGCCCGGGCGGCATCTCCGCGCCAGGTCGACACACTGATCATCGGCAGCGGCTTCGCCGGCCTCGGCGCGGCTATCAAGCTGACGCAGGCAGGCAAGCGCAACTTCCTCGTCCTCGAGCGCGGCGCCGACGTGGGCGGCACGTGGCGCGACAACACCTATCCCGGTGCGGCGTGCGACGTCCCGTCGCACCTGTACTCGTACTCGTTCGCACTCAATCCGGAGTGGACCCGCTCGTTCTCGCCACAGCCCGAGATCCAGCGCTACATCTCGTCGGTCGCCCGCAAGTACAACGTGCTCGACAGGCACGTGTTCGGGTGCGACGTGCTCTCGGCGCACTGGAACGAGGACACGGCCCGCTGGGACGTCCGCACGTCGAAGGGCGACTTCGAGGCCAAGATCGTCGTCTCCGCCGTCGGCGCGCTGTGCGAGCCGTCGCTGCCCGACATCAAGGGCATCGACGAGTTCGAGGGCGAGATCTTCCACTCCGCGCAGTGGAACCACGACGCCGACCTCACCGGCAAGCGGGTCGCGGTGATCGGCACCGGCGCGTCGGCGATCCAGATCGTGCCGCAACTCGCGCAGAAGGTCTCCCACCTCGACGTGTACCAGCGCACCGCGCCGTGGATCCTGCCGCGCGCGGACCGCGAGTACACCAAGGCGGAGCATCTCGCGTTCAAGTACCTGCCCGGTTTCCAGAAGCTCTGCCGCACCGGCATCTACTGGATGCGGGAGACTCAGGTCGTGGGTCTGGCGAAGGCCCCGATCTTCATGAAGCCGTTGCAGTTCGCGGCCGAGCGCCACCTGCGCCGTCAGATCGAGGACAGGGCGCTGCGCCGCAAGGTCACCCCCGACTTCCAGATCGGCTGCAAGCGCATGCTGATCTCGAACAACTACTACCCGGCGCTCGCGCAGTCGAACGTCGACGTGGTCACCGACGGCATCGCCGAGGTGCGCGCCGATTCCGTCGTCGACAGGAACGGCACGGTCCGGGAGGTGGACGCGATCGTGGTTGCCACCGGCTTCCACGTCACCGACTCCCCCACCTTCGCCGGCATCTTCGGCAAGGACGGACGCTCGCTGGCCGAGACGTTCGACGAGGGCGGACAGCAGGGATACAAGGGCTCCGCAATCGCGAACTACCCCAACATGTTCTTTCTCGTCGGCCCCAACACCGGACTGGGCCACTCGTCGATGGTGTTCATGATCGAGTCGCAGCTCAACTACGTCGTCGATGCGATCGACGCGATCGAGCGCTACGACATCGGCACCATCGAGGTCCGCAAGGACGTGCAGGACCGCTACAACCGGGAACTGCAGGACAAGCTGTCCAAGAGCGTGTGGAACAACGGTGGCTGCGCCAGCTGGTACCTCGACAAGCACGGCAACAACACCACGCTGTGGCCGGGCTTCACGTTCGAGTTCCGCAACATGACAAAGCAATTCGACCTCGGCGCGTACCGCAGCGTGACCACCGGCGACCTGCGGGTGCCCGCACCCGCGGCGGTGTCGACCGCAGCAGGCATCGATACCGAACTGACCGATCTCGACGACGACAAGGTGGCAGCACAGTGAGTGAATTCGCGGGCAAGGTCTGTGTCATCACCGGTGCGGGGTCCGGCATCGGCCGGGCCGTAGCACTGAACCTCGCCGGACAGGGCGCGAAACTCGCTCTCTCGGATATGGATCCGGCAGGCCTGGCGGAGACGGTACGACAGGTCGAGGCGCTCGGCGCGCACGTGAAGTCCGATCATCTCGACGTCACCCAGCGCGAGGCCGTCCTCGAGTACGCGGACGCCGTCGTGGCGCACTTCGGCAAGGTCAACCAGATCTACAACAACGCCGGCATCGCGTTCCACGGCGAGGTCGAGCGCTCGGAGTTCAAGGACATCGAGCGCATCATGGACGTCGACTTCTGGGGTGTCGTGAACGGCACCAAGGCGTTCCTGCCGCACGTGATCGCGTCCGGCGACGGACACATCGTCAATGTCTCGAGCCTGTTCGGACTGCTGTCGATTCCGGGCCAGAGCGCGTACAACGCAGCCAAGTTCGCGGTGCGCGGGTTCACCGAATCGCTGCGCCAGGAGATGCTGATCGCCAAGCACCCCGTGAAGGTGACGTGCGTGCATCCCGGCGGCATCAAGACCGCGATCGCCCGAAACGCGGCGGTGCCCGACGGCGACGACCAGGTCACCTTCGCCCAGTTCTTCGACAAGCACCTGGCCCGCACCACGCCCGAGGACGCCGCGAAGACCATCGTGAACGGAGTGCGAAAAGGCAAGGCGCGCGTGCTGATCGGTGCCGACGCCAAGTTCCTCGACGCCTGGGTGCGCATCGTCGGCCCGAGCTACCAGCGGGTGGTCGCGACGATCACCTCGCGCGTCCTGCCGAAGGCGAACTGACGGGCCGGTCCCGACTATCCGGCCGGCCGCCCCGGACCACCTGGGCCGATCGCGGCTGACCGAAATGTCGTTACCCCTCGCTAAGCTCTTCCCTCGATGACAACGAGAGCCGACGGCGGCAGCCGTCCATTCCAGGTACACCTCGGTGGGATCATCGAGCTTCTCAGCGCGAGCATCTACACCGGGCCGCAGGTCTTCATCCGTGAGCTCCTGCAGAACGGGTGCGATGCGATCGCGGCCCGTCGCGACCACGAACCCGGCCACGTCGGCACCATCCGGGTGCTGCCCGCAGACGAGGCCGGGGCCGTGTTCGCGGTCGAGGACGACGGCGTCGGACTGACCGCGGCCGAGGTGGGCGAGCTGCTCGCGACGGTGGGCCGCAGTTCCAAACGCGACATCCTCGATCTGCCACGCACCGACCGCCTCGGCCAGTTCGGGATCGGCCTGCTCAGCTGCTTCATGGTGAGCGACGAGATCCGGGTCCGGTCCCGGTCGGCCACCGGTGCGCCCGCCGTCGAATGGGTCGGCCGCACCGACGGCACGTTCACGGTGACCGAACTCGCCGACGATCTGCCGGTCGGAACCCGGGTCGAACTGTTCCCCCGCCCGGACTCCGCCGGACTCGTATCGCGCGCGGGGGCGTACGAGCTGGCAGACCGGTTCGGCCGGCACCTGCCGGTGCGGGTGACCGTGGCCGGTGAGACGGTGACCCGACCGGCGTCGTTCCTCGAGCGCACGACAGTCCCGTCGCCCGACCTGCGCGAGCTGGGCCGGGAGATCGTCGGTGCCGAGCCCTTCGCCACGATTCCGCTGCATGTCCCATCCACCGGCACCCGGGGCACCGCGTTCGTGCTGCCGTTCCAGCTCTCCCCCGGCCAACGGCAGTCGAGCCGCGTCTACCTGGGCGGCATGCTGCTGTCCGAGCGCATGGACGACCTCCTGCCGGACTGGGCGTTCTTCGTGCGGTCCGTCGTGGACACCACCGGGCTGCACCCGACGGCCTCCCGCGAGTCCCTGATCGAGGACACCGCGCTCGAGGAGACTCGTGCCGAGCTGGGTGCCGCGGTTCGCCGCTGGGTCATCGGTCTGGCGGCGGAATCGCCGCACCGGCTGGCGGCGTTCCTGTCCGTGCACCACCTCGCGTTGCGGGCGCTCGTCCTCCACGACGACGAACTGGCCCGGTTCATCGTCCCCCACCTGCCGATCGAGACCACCGAGGGGCAGACGACCTTCGGCGAGGCCGCCCGCCGCGGCACGGTGCGGTACACCCGGACCGTCGACGAGTTCCGGCAGCTGGCCGGGATCGCCCGCCCCGGCGCTCCGATCGTCAACGGCGGCTACGTCTACGACGCGGAGATCGCGGCCCGGCTGCCGGAGTTCGTGCCCGGTGCCGCAGTCGAGATCGTCACCGTGGCAGACGAAATCGATCACCTCGACGTGCCGCCGCTGTCCGAGCGGGCCGCGTCCCGCCGCCTGCAGGAGCGTGCCGACGCCGCGCTGGCGGACCTCGACTGCGCGACCGCGGTACGGGCGTTCCAGCCGGAAACCGTCCCGGCCCTGTACGTCGCGGACGAGGCGGTGCTCCGGAACCTGCGGCGCGAGCAAGCCGGCGAGTCGGCCGGTGGGTTCTGGGCCGATGTCCTCGGCCGGGTGGAGGACGCAGCGGCGGCCTCCGGTGCCGACGCCTCCGGTCGGCTGGCCCTGAACTGGCGAAATCGGTTGGTGCGTACCCTCGCCGCAGTCGACGACGATGCGGTGCTGTCGCGGGCGGTGCGGATCCTCTACGTCCAGGCACTGCTCGCCGGGCACCGGCCGCTGCGGGCGACCGATCGCTCGGCCCTGACCGACGCCATGACCGACATCGTGCACCTGTCCGTCGGTCTCGACGCGGGCGTCGTCACCGATCCCGGACCGCACTCCCCCTCCACCATCGACAAGGACGACCATGCCGACTGAGACCACCCTCGACGCACTGATCAGCGAGATCGACTCGACGGCCTACGGACCGGCGGAACGCGAACTCATCGAGCGGGCGATCACGCTCGCCGAGGAGACCGGCGACGAGGCCGCCGCCTACGCCGTGCGGATGCGCCTGATCCAGTCCGCCTCCATGACGGGCGACACCGACGCCTTGCTCACCGCATTCGCGTGGTGTGTCGGGCGAAACGCCGCCGACCCGGCCACCTTCCCCACCGAGGTCGACGACCACGACCTGCTGTGGTTCCACAAGTGGATCGCCGACGCGCTCGCCTCGAACCCGATGTTCCCGCGGGCGACGATCGCCGAGTCGATCGAGCAGATGGAGATCGCGTACCGGCAGGCCGGCGTCGGCCTGTCCGGGGTGGTGCAGACCCGGTTCTGGCAGGCATTCGAGGCAGGCCGGATCGAGGAGGCCGCCCGCTACCTGGAGGAGCTGGGACGGACCCCGCGCGACGACTACAGCCACTGCGAGGCGTGCGTTCGTTCCGAGGAGGCCCAGTTCCGACTCGCCACCGGGGACCTCGAGGCCGGACTGGCCGTCGTCCAGGAGATGCTGGACCAGGACATGGGGTGCGCCGACGAACCGGAGCGGGCGATGGCCCACACGCTGGTGCCGCTGCTCCAGGTCGGCCGTCTCGACGATGCCGAGCAGATGCACATGCGGGGCTACCGACTCGCACGCCGCAACGTCGACAACATCGACATGGTCGGGCAGCACCTGATCTTCCTCTCGGTCACCGGAAACGCTCAGCGCGCCCTGGAGATGCTCGAACGGCACATCGGCTGGCTGGCGCACGACAACCTCAACGCGATCGCGCACCTCGACGCCCTCACCGCCTTCGCGGTGACGTGCACGGCGGCCGACCGTGCCGGGCTCGGACACGAGCACGTCCGCGGGGCCGGCGCGGAGCCCCTCCGCCGGTTCTTCGGCGCGCACACCGGCGCCTGGACCGTCGCCGAACTGGCACAGTCATCCTGGCGTGCCGCCGAGGAACTCGCGACCCGATTCGACGAGCGCAACGGCACCGAGCGCCGCAGCGAGAAGGTCGCCGCCGCAAGGACTCTGGCTGGGCAGCACTGGGACCTGCCGATCGGCACGACGCACGTTGTGCCAGCTCCTCCCGCCTCGGCTGACCCGGCCGCGACGACGGCCTTCGTCGACGAGGTGACAGGCTCGGGCCCGCTGGACGAGCAGGTCGACACGATCCTGGGTGCCGAGGGCGGGGAGGCGGCGCTCGCCTGGCTCGAGTCCGAACTGACCCCGACAACCGCGCCCGGACGCCGCGCGGTGCTGTTGCGGTTGCTGGCCCAACTACTGGCTGGGGGCGGCCGGTTCGAGGAGGCGCTGACCGCGGTCGACGCCGCGCTCGACCTGTCCGTTACCCACGCTGCCCGGTCCGTGACCGCCCCGCTGGCTGCCCTGAGCGCCCAGATCTGCGACGACCTGGGCCGGCTGGACGAGGCGGCCGGCCGACTGCGCCTGGCCACGCGCGAGGCGGATCTGGCCGGCACCGAGTCCGTCGGCCACCGCTACCGGCTCGGCGTGACGCTCGTACGGTCCGGACACCCCGACGAGGCCGTCGACGAACTCACGACGGTGGCGGAGATCGAGGAAGCCCGGGACACCGAGCCCGCATCCCGTGCCCTGACCCTCCTGTGGCTCGGCTACGCGAGGCGCGACGCCGGCGAGCCGGGGGCAGCGGTCGCGGTGTGGGCCGAAGGCCGGGAGCTGGCCCGGGCGGGCGAGGACTATGCGGTGGCGGCACGGGTCGGCAAGGAACTCGGGCTTCTGATGATGCAGTTCGACGACGAGGACGCCGTCGAAGCCCTCGACGACGCGGTCGAGGACGCCCGGAAACTCACCGATCAGCCGGACGCACTCGCCGACCTCCTGCACGCACGTGGGCGGGCTCGGTGCCAGTTCGCCGACGAGGACGGGCTCGAGGACCTACGGGCCGCGGCCGAACACGCCGACCCCTGGACCCGTGCGGACATCGAGGACTCGACGGCTCGGGCACTGTCCCAGCTGGGCCGGTTCGACGAGGCGGTACGGACGGGGCTCGCGGCCTCCGATGCCTACGCCGCAGCCGAGGACGTCGTCGGCTCCGGCAGCGCACTGATCGTCGTCGCGCAGGCGTTGCTGTCGACCGACCGCCACGAGGAGGCCCTCGCGGTGCTCGCCGACGCCGCGCCGCGGGTGACCGAGGCGCCGCGGCTCGCGGTCCGGGTCGCGCTGATGGAGGGCGACGCCCACGAAGCTCTCGGCCGGCACGACGCCGCCGCGGCAGCGCGGGCACGGGTGGGAGGCTGACGACGGCCGACCCCGCGGGGCCGTCAGATGTGCTCGGCGAGCCACTCCCCCGCGGCGTCGGCCGAGGTGATCTCGCCGCCGCGGACCCGCCCGGCCATGTCCGTGAGGTCCGCGGTGGTGAGTTGCAGGACCACGCTGAGCCCCTTGACGTCGTCGGCCCGCAGCACCCCGCTGCGGAAGAGCGGCACCACGTTCTGCGCGGTGAACGCGTCCTTCGTGTCGGCGAGAACGACGAGCTCGTCCCGCGCGACGTCGGGTGCGGCGGCCGTGGTGCCGCCGACGGGTGACGCGCCGACGATCAGTTCACGGGCCGCGTCGGAGGTCGAACGGACCGGGACGACGGTCCCGAACGTGCACCCGTAGGCCGATCGGAGACCCGAGAGCGCCTGCGCATCCTCGCGGAACGTGTCGGATGCGTACAGCGTCATGCCTGCGCACGCGGAAGCGATGTCGTCGATCGACCGGGCACCGAGGTCGTCGGCCTGTGCCGCGGACAGCGCCAGCGCGGACCGGTCGTCGGCCGGCGAGTAGTCGGACACCGTAAGGCCTTCGGGCAGAGACTTGTTGAGCGCCTCGAATACGTCCTCGGCGTCGGTGACATCGGCGTCCGGATCGAACCAGTGCAGGAGGCGCCCGGTGTGCTCCGGCACCAGTGCCACCCGGTTCGCGTCGAGGGCGGCGACGCGGTCGGCGCGGTCTCCCAGCCCCAGCACGACTTCGGTGCTGCGCCCGGCAGCTTCGAGCGCGCCCGCGTACAACCGGGCGACGAGTTCGCTCTCGACCGTGTCCGAGGCGCCGACGACGACCGGTTCGGGTGTCTCGGGTCCCCCGACGCTGCTGCCGGTGTCCACACCGCAGGCCGTCACGACCGCGAGCAGCGCAGCGATCGTCAACCGCGCCGCGAACCTGCCCACGCGCCCATTTCCGTTCGGTGACACCGTGTCCCTCTCCGCTCTGCTGCGGTGCGAACCGGCACCTGTCGGTACCGCGCACTTGTCGTACCTATCGTTACACTGACTTCGCGCACCATCACGAGCGGTCGAGAGATCCGGCTTGTCACCGCACGGCTCCGCTCCCCTGGGCGGCCGCCACGCCGGATCCGATGGAAGGACGACATGAAGAGTTCTCGGATCCACAGGCTCGCGGGCGTCGCAGTCGCGGCGTCACTGGCACTCCTCACGGCGTGCGGCAGCAGCGACCCGCTCGAAAGCCATGGATCGAGCGGTGGTGACCCCAACTCGATCGTCGTCGGCTCCGCCAACTTCCCCGAGTCGGAGACGGTCGGCTTCGTCTACGCCGAGGCGCTGCGGGCCAACGGTTTCGACGTGCAGACCAAGATGAACATCGGTTCCCGGGAGATCTACGTCCCGGCCCTGCGCGACGGTTCGCTCACGCTCATTCCCGACTACACCGGGAATCTCCTCGACTACATCGACCCGTCCTCGACGGCCACGACCGCCGAGGAAATCGACGCCGCCCTGCCCGCTGCGCTCGCGCCGGATCTCGCGATCACCACACCCGCACCGGCCGAGGACAAGGACGCCGTCGTGGTGACGCGCGAGACGGCCGAGAAATGGAACCTGACGTCGATCGCCGACCTCGCCGCGCATTCGGCGGAGGTGAAGTTCGCGGCGCCGGCCGAGTTCCAGGAGCGCGCGGTGGGTCTTCCGGGCCTGCGCGAGAACTACGGACTCGAGATCTCGCCGTCCAACTTCGTTCCGATCGCCGACGGCGGTGGCCCCACGACGGTGAAGGCGCTGACGTCGGGACAGGTGACCGCCGCGAACATCTTCACGACCTCACCCGCGATCGAGGCGAACGATCTGGTGGTGCTGGCCGATCCGAAGAGCAACTTCCCGGCGCAGAACGTGGTACCGCTGCTGCGTGCATCCGCGAAGACCGAGCAGTTGGCGCGCGTCCTGGACGCGGTGTCGGCGAAGCTCACCACCGAGGAGTTGGTGGGCCTCAACGACGCCGTATCGGGCGACAGCAAGACCGAACCGGAGGCCGCGGCGAAGCAGTGGGTCGCACGGCAGGGATTGGACGCTCCCGTCTCGTGATCTCGTTCTCCGGTGTCACCAAACGTTTTCCCGACGGCACGGTGGCCGTCGACGACCTCGACCTGAAGATCGACGAAGGCTCGTTCACGGTGTTCGTCGGCCCGTCCGGGTGCGGCAAGACGACGTCGATGCGGATGATCAACCGGATGGTGCTGCCCACCGCGGGAACCGTCACCGTCGACGGTCAGGACGTGGCCGCGACGGACGCCGTCCGACTGCGACTCGGCATCGGGTACGTCATCCAGAGCGCCGGCCTGCTGCCGCACCGCACCGTCGTCGACAACGTCGCGACCGTTCCGGTGCTGCGCGGCGACTCGCGCCGCGCAGCGCGGCGGGTCGCGCTCGAGGTGCTCGAACGCGTGGGCTTGGACCCGGCGCTGGCCGGACGGTATCCGGGCCAGCTGTCCGGCGGTCAGCAGCAGCGGGTGGGCGTGGCCCGGGCATTGGCGGCCGATCCCCCGATCCTGTTGATGGACGAGCCGTTCAGCGCGGTGGATCCGGTGGTACGGGCCGATCTGCAGTCGGAGATGCTGCGGCTGCAGTCCGAGCTGCGCAAGACCATCGTATTCGTCACCCACGACATCGACGAGGCCGTCCGGCTCGGCGACCGGCTCGCGGTGTTCGGCCCGCACGGCCGCCTGCAGCAGTTCGACACGCCGCGCAGCGTACTCTCGGCGCCCGCAACCGATTTCGTTGCCGACTTCGTGGGGCACGATCGGGGGTACCGCGGATTGTCCTTCCGCAGCGCCGACACGGTGGAGCTGCGCGAGATCCGCCGCGTGCGCGAATCCGAAGCCGCGACAACCACGCTCGGCCCCGACGAATGGGCGTTGATCGTCACCGCCGACGACCGCCCCCAGGGTTGGATCGACGCGGCCGGGGTCGACGCCGTCCGCACCGGACGCACCGTCGCGGACGCGACCGCGGCCGGCGGTTCGCTGTTCACGGTCGGCACGGACCTGCGCCGGGCCCTCGACGCCGCCATCTCCTCGCCCTCCGGGATCGGTGTCGCGGTGGACGAGCGCGGTGTGGTCGCCGGGGGCATCGACGCGGCCGACGTGATCGCCCGGCTGGCCGAGCAGCGGCGCGAAGAGGACCGACTGCGGAACGGCCGGTGATCGTGTGCGCTGGCTGATCGACAACTTCTCGCACGTGCTGGAACTGACCCGCACACACCTCTATCTGGCGCTGCTTCCGCTCCTGATCGGTCTGGTGATCGCGGTGCCGGTCGGCACCGCGATCCGGGGTGTCCGCTGGCTGCGCCGCACCACCCTCGTCGCCGCGAGTATCGCGTTCACGATCCCGTCGCTGGCGCTGTTCGTGACCATTCCGAGTGTGTTCGGGCTGAGCGTCCTCGACCCGAACAACGTCGTGATCGCGCTGAGCGTGTACTCCACCGCGCTGCTGATCCGTGTGGTTCCGGAGGCGTTGGACGCGGTGCCGGACGATGTCGTGGACGCCGCGACCGCGATCGGGTTCACGCCGCTGCGCCGCGCGCTCACCGTCGAACTCCCCCTGGCCCTGCCCGTCCTGATCGCGAACGTCCGGGTCGTGGCCGTCACCAACATCTCGCTCGTGTCGGTCGGCTCGCTGATCGGAGTGGGCGGCCTGGGTGAGCTGTTCACGAAGGGCTACCAGCGGGACTACCCGGACCAGATCGTGGCCGGCATCATCGCGATCGTCGCGCTGGCGCTGATCTTCGACGCCGCGCTGTACGTCCTGGGTCGGCTGCTCACGCCGTGGGAGCACGGCCCGCGCCCCGATCGTTCCCGGCGCGACACCCTCGAGTTGTCCGAGGGGCCGGCCTGACATGTTCACGAGCGCATGGGACTTCATCGTCGACCCCGCCAACTGGCAGGGTCCTACCGGGATCGGCGCCCGGATCCTGCAGCATCTCTGGTACAGCCTGCTGGCGGTCGTGTTCGCGGCGGTGATCGCGGTGCCGGCAGGTCTGGCGATCGGTCACTTCCGCCGCGGCGAGATCGTCGTCGTGGGCGTGGTGAACGCGCTGCGGTCCCTGCCCACCCTGGGCGTGCTCACACTGCTGGTACTGCTACTGGGGCTGGGGTTGGTGCCGCCGATCCTCGCGCTGGTCCTGCTCGGTATCCCGCCGCTGCTGGCCGGCACGTACGCGGGCGTCGCGAACGTGGACCGGACCGTGGTGGACGCCGCGGAGGCGATGGGGATGACGCCGCTGCAGGTGCTGGTGCGGGTCGAGATCCCCAACGCGCTGCCGTTGATCCTCGGCGGGCTGCGCAGCGCGACCCTGCAGGTGATCGCCACCGCGACCGTCGCCGCGTACGTCAATCTGGGTGGCCTCGGCCGCTACATCTTCGACGGACTGGCGTTGCGCAGCTACGACCGCGTCCTGGTCGGCGCGATCCTGGTGGCGGTGCTGGCTCTGATCGTCGACGGCGTGCTGGCCGCGGCGGTGTGGGCGTCGGTGCCCGGCACCGGGCGCCTGCGCCGCCCCTACATCGCACCGAGCACCGCACCGACCGTCCCCACCGACTCCGAAGCTCCCGTCACAGTCGGTCCGCAGCCGGACCCTCGCGGGGGATCGCTGCGGCGAACGCGACCGCCGATACGCCGGCGATGACTGCGATGACGAACGCCGTCGTGAAACCGCGTTCGCTCGGGAGTTCTCCTGCACCGAAGCCGGTGGTGATGAGCGTCGTCGACAGGATGGCCGTCGTCACGGCACTCGAGATCGACGTTCCCAGGGAGCGTCCGAGAGTGTTGATTCCGTTCGCCTGGCCGGACTGGGCCCGGTCGACGTGCAGGAGAATCAGAGCGGGCGCCGCGGAGAAGCAGAACGCGACGCTACCCATGATGAGCATGCTCGCCGCGACCAACTGCCAGAGCTGACCATGGAACGGTACGAGAAACACGTACCCGGCGGCGAACCCGCTCGCGCCGATGACCATCGTGATCTTCGGGCCGAACCGCTCCGACACCCGCGCCGCGATGCCCGGCATCGTCAGCGACACCAGGCCGCTCGGGGCGACACAGAGACCCGTGAAGACGAGGGACTTCCCCAGTCCGAATCCCGTCTGGGTCGGTAGCTGCATCAACTGAGGCTGCGCGAGCAGGATCACGTACATACCGATTCCGACCGCGATCGTGGCCAGGTTCGTGAACAGGATCGGGCGGGTCGCGGTCGTACGCAGGTCGAGCAACGGCGCACTGATCCGCAACTCGTACCACCCCCACAACGCGAGCACGATCACGGAACCGGCGAGTGTGCCGATCGTCGCCGCGGAACCCCATCCCCACAGGTTTCCGTTGCTGAGGGCGATCAGGAGGCCGATCACGCCGATACTCAGCCCCACTGCGCCCACGACATCGACTCGCGTGCCCGGCCGCCCGGTCGTTTCCGGCACGACGGCGACGATGCCGGCCAGAGCGATGAGGCCGAGAACCACACACGCACCGAACAACCCGCGCAGCCCGACGAACTCGGCGGCCACGGCGCTCACCGTGAAGCCGAGAGCACCGCCCACACCCACCATCGCGCTGACCAGGCTGACGGACTTGAACACGCGGTCGCCGTGCACGAACGAACGCAACGCACTGATGCCCAGGGGGATCATCGCCATCGTGACGCCCTGGAGGACACGGGCGACGATCATCGGACCGACTGTCGTCGCCGATGCGCCGATCGCCGATCCGGCAACCATGCAGGCCATGGCGATGACCATCATCCGCCGCTGACCGTAGAGGTCACCGAGACTGCCGAACAGCACACTGCTGATCGCTCCCGACAGGAGCATCGCGGTCACCATCCACGAAGTCGCACCGGACGATGCGTTCAGCATTTCGGGGAGCTCCGGCAGCATCGGGACGACGAGGGCCTGCATCATCGTGCCCAGCAGCGCCGAGAAGGCGATGACGGGCACGGTCATTCTCGAGCGCTTCCCGTCGGCGTCGTCGTCGCGATCCGCGTCGAGGCGGCCTCGGTCCGTGTTGGTCGGCCGCACTGCCCGCAACGGTCCATCCCTTCTCTCTGGAGTCGGCTGAACCGGAAGGCGAGCCGAACCATTTATATCAGGTCCCTGATAAGGCACCTGATATAGACTGCCGGCAACGGCACGACGAACTCGAGGAGACCACCGTGGCGGACTATCTGTCCGACCTTCTCTCGCAACCGGATCCGACCGGACTCGACAACCTTCATCACCGACTCCGGTATGTCTCCCAACTCGCGCTACGCGTCGTCGACGACGAGATGGCGACGATCGATCTCACGATCGCGAGGTACACGGTGCTCGCGGCGATCAAGCGCCACCCAGGTGTTTCGGGCGCGGCGCTGGCGAACACGACGCTGCAGACGCCCCAGTCCCTCACGAGCATGGCCGCGATCCTGGAACGCGACGGCCTGATCCTCCGCACCCCGGGCAAGGGGAGGATCATCGGTCATTCCCTCACCGACGCGGGCGAAACGGCCGCCGCCGCAGGCCGGGACATCCTGGAGGACTTCCACGGTCGGCTGGTCGAGGAACTCGGCGCCGAGCGAGTGCGACGCCTCAATGCCGACCTCGACGCGTTCGCTGCGGCGCTACTCGCGCAACGACGTTGACGGGGACCGGGCCAGAACACGAAAACGCTCGGCCGGGGAACCCCGGCCGAGCGTTTCGCTGATCCGATAGACGCGATGCGCCCTGGACGTCCTACGCGACACCCTCGTCCTTGGCCGCCTGCGCGACCGCCGCGGCGACCGCCGGGGCAACCCGCGGGTCCAGCGGGCTCGGGACGATCTTGTCGACCGCGAGCTCGTCGCCGAGCACCGACAGGATCGCCTCCGCGGCTGCCAGCTTCATGCCCTCGGTGATCCGGCGCGCACCGGCGTCCAGGGCGCCCTTGAAGACACCGGGGAACGCGAGCACGTTGTTGATCTGGTTCGGGAAATCGCTGCGGCCCGTCGCGACGATCGCGGCGTACTTGCTCGCGATGTCGGGGTGGATCTCGGGATCCGGGTTCGACATCGCGAAGATGATCGACTCGGGAGCCATCGTCGCGATGATCTCCTCGGGCACCGTGCCCGCCGAGACACCCAGGAACACGTCGGCGCCGTCGAGTGCCTCGACGATCCCACCGGTGCGTCCGGCCGGGTTGGTGCGAGCAGCGAGGTCGGCCTTGATCTCGTTGAGATCGCCGCGGTCGCTCGAGACGATGCCCTTCGAATCCAGGACGGTCACGTCGGGCACACCCGCAGCGAGCAGGATGTTGGCGCACGCGACACCGGCTGCACCGGCACCGGAGATCACCACGCGCAGACCCTCGATCCCGCGGTTCTGGACCTTCGCGGCACCGCGCAGCGCCGCGAGCGCCACGATGGCCGTGCCGTGCTGATCGTCGTGCATCACGGGGCAGTCCAGCGCCTCGATGACGCGGCGCTCGATCTCGAAGCAGCGCGGCGCCGAGATGTCCTCGAGGTTCACTGCGCCGAAACTCGGGCGCAGACGGATCAGGGTCTCGACGATCTCGTCGGGATCCTTGGTGTCGAGCACCAGCGGGATCGAGTTGAGGCCCGCGAAGTTCTTGAACAGCGCCGACTTGCCCTCCATGACGGGAAGCGAGGCGCGCGGGCCGATGTCGCCGAGGCCCAGAACCGCGGTGCCGTCGCTCACGACGACGACGAGCCGGCTGGTCCACGTGTAGCGATCGGCCAGCGTCTCGTCGGCGTGGATCGCACGGCTGACCTGCGCAACACCGGGGGTGTACGCGATCGACAGCGCACGCTGGGAATCGAGGGGCGCGGTCGTCTCAACTGAGAGCTTGCCACCGATGTGGCCCGCGAAAATTTCCTCGTCGGTGATTTCGACCTTTGGCGTTACGGAAGCTTCAGACACAGGGGACACGATGACACTCCTCTTGAGGCCAGACTCACTCGGGTCCTGGTTACTGAGAAGTAACCGTCTCGGCAAGATGAAAACGAGACAGCACTTCGAAACACAGGATTTGATCGGTTGCAGCTACCGGGGCGCGCGATCGCTGCACTACTGCCGGAGCGTGATGGCGCCGGGCGGGGTGGGCCCTGGCTCAAGTTCTGCCACCTGGAGAACTCCAACGAAGGGCGGTAGCACCCACGTGGAGTGCAGTAATTCTGCACCATCGGGAGGCAGGAATCAAATCCGTCAGATCGGTCGAAACCTCACCGAAAAGTGGTTCTACCTGTGAGGACGCACAGTGTCGCGCGCCGGATGGCGACGAAAGTGGGCGGTCAGGACCACCACTGGCTCCACAGCAACAGCCCGGTGATCGCCAGCGCCGCGATCGCCGACATCACCGCGGCTCCCCCGCGGCGCCGATCCGCGAACACCTGGAGCCCGACAACGGCGACACTCGCCAGCACGTGCGCGGTGATCGACTCGCCGCCCGGCCCGGGGAAACCGCGGTCCGACGCGAGGTACGCGGTACCGATCACGACGAGCGTGAGGACCACGACGCCGCCCGCCACGACACCGGACAGCCCCCGCAGGGCACGCACCGCCCACGAGTCACCCCGACGACGGACGCCGTCGAATCCGTCCCGCATCACCGGCCGGATCCCCCGATCGTGACGTCGCTGCCGGAGAGCACCGGCACTCCACTCGCCCGCGCCACCAGCGCCTCGAACTCGCCGGGATCGGTGGTGTGCCGGCCGAGCTCGATGGTCTTGTTCGACCCGTGGTAGTCCGACGACCCGGTGGTGATCAGATCCAGTTCGGACGCCAGCGACCGCAGGACCGCGACGTCGTGCTCGTCGTGATCGGGGTGATCGACCTCGAGTCCACCCAGACCGCGCTCGGCGAGTACACGGATGTGGTCGAGCGACAGCAGCCGTCCGCGCGTGCGGGCCCGGGCGTGCGCGATCACACTCACCCCGCCGGCACCGGCGACCATCTGGACCGCGTGCTCGAGCGGGGTGTCGACCTTGTGCACGTAGTAGCGGCTCCGGGTGGACAGCAGATCGGTGAACGCCTCGCCGACGCTGGCGACCACGCCGGCACGGACCAGCGCCTGCGCCAGGTGCGGCCGTCCGACAGCGGGGCCGGCGTCGGCCATCAGCTCGTCGGGATCGATCGGAAGCCCGTCGTCGGCCATCCGTGTCGCCATCGCACGCAGCCGCGCCACCCGCTCCCCGCGCAGGCGCTCGCGCTCGACGGCGAATTCGCGCGCGCTCGGATCGAACAGGTAGGCCAGCAGGTGCACGGCCACCGGACGCCCGTCCTCGCCCCGCCCCTCGCACGACATCTCCATGCCCCGCACCAACTGCATTCCGGCGGGAAGGGCGGCCGCCGCGTCGCTCCAGCCTGCGGTGGTGTCGTGGTCGGTGATCGCGAGTACGTCGACTCCGGCCCGCGCCGCGGCGTGCACCAGTTCCGTCGGCGTGTCCGTGCCGTCGGAGGCGGTCGAGTGGGTGTGGAGATCGATACGCACCGGTCCAGTGTGTCAGGTCCGAAAGATGTGCGCTGCGCCCGCTTTACCGGCGGGTCACAAGGCGGCGGCGCCCCGATCGGGGTCGCGCACGTCGATTCCGGCCTCCGCCCAGGCCTCACGCAGCGCGGCGGCGCCGCGCAGACGCACCCACGCCGCCTCGGTTCCGGTCAACGGCACCACCGAGAGGAACTGGACGGGGTCCAGAGGTTCGGGCAGCACCAGGTCCGGGATCTCGCTGGGCCCCAGCAGAACCGCGGTGAACGGCACGCCCTTCCACAGCGGCTCCCCCAGGTCGATCAGGCCGTCCGGCTTGAGGACCACGCCCTCGACGGACGGTGCAGCGGCGAGGACGGCCAGCGTGCGGTGCACGCCGGACGCGACGCCCGCGCCGCCGACGAGGCTGAGCACCAGTTCGGCGCGCGGACCACGTGTCGGGTCGGCGATCATGTCGCTCGGATCGCCCATCGGGTGCCGCGAGCACCCCAGGCTCGCGTAGCGGACCGGACCATCACCGTCGCCGGGGTAGCGGAGGACATCGACGGGTTCGACTCCGAGGAACGTCACGGACGCAGCGGTCGGCTCCGGCCCGCCGATGTATTCGTCGAGATGTGCGCGTACGGCGGAGATAACGCTGTCAGTCACACACCCATCTAACACCCGGGCGCGCGAGGCTCACTCCGCTCGCCCGATCCGCACATCGAACGTCTCGGCCTCCGGGTGGGCGAAGCGCAGCAGACGCCGCCCTTCCGCCTCCACGGCCGCCGCGTGGGTGCGGGCGAGGGTCCGGAAGGTCGAGACCTCGAGCACCGCGGTCGCACCCTCCATCCGCGCTGCGATCCATCCGGCGACAGTGCCGCCGACGAGCAGCGCGGGCTTGACGATCCCGTTCTGCGTGAACAGCGCCCGCCTGTGCTCGTCGGCGAGGAAACGCGTGCGATCGGCGTACGAGAGCAGCATGTTGTCGTACGGCGCGAGGAACCGCACCGGGGCCGGGACCGAGGCGTCGGGCCGCGGAGCGTCCGGAAGGTCGAACAGCTCGGCCCCCGCCTCCGACGAGAATCGTTCGAGCCCGGGCCGCAGGCGGTCGACCACCTCCCCCAGCCGGGTGAGGCCGGACCAGGCCTGGACATCGCGCACGCTCGCGGGACCGTACGCCGCGAGGTACCGGAGCACCATCTGCTCCACCGAGGGGGCCGACGCGGCGGACCTGCCCACCCACGAGTCCAGTGTGGTGCACACCGCAGACCCCGACCGGCCCCACAGTCCGCGGGGTGGAAGCTGCACGAGCGGGACCAGCCCGCGCACCCCGTGCGCGAGGGCGTTCGGGTCACGTCCGGGCCAACACTCGGCCAGCAGCGGGCGCAACTGTGCCATCGTGCGGGGCTCTTGCTCGACGAGTCGCCGTCCGACCGCCGCGAGTTCGACCCGGTCGATTCCGGCCAGGTGCGGGGCGTGTTGCGTAGTGGTGTCGAGATCGCGGTCGAAGAGCGGCTGGACGAGAGCCCGGAGCGCGAACGCATCGTCGGCGGTCACCAGATGGACGGTGCCACGCATCAAGGCGATGCGGACCACCTCGCCGCGTTCGATCAGCCTGGCGAGATGCTCGGGCCGAAATCCCTTCAGCCGCGACCACAACGCGAAGTACGGCGCCGACGGGGACTGCGCCTGGACGCCGTACAGGTGCTCCACCGTCGTGAGCGTGTCGCCGGCGCTGCGCCGCAGTAGGTGCTGACGCGCGAGCGTTGCCCGCCCTGCCGAACGCTGCGACAACGCGTGGGGCCGAACGGTGGTCGGGCTCGGGCGTCGAACGTTCATGGGCTCGAACCTACTTCGATCCTCTCCCGACCACAGGGAAGCCGACTGGACATCCCCTACCCGACGCACTAGTTAGATGAATTAACCAATTTGCACTCCCCCTTGCCTCGCGCACACCTTGCTCCGCCCTTTGCTCGATCTCGTTCAGATTCGTCCAGGAGTCCCCTTGCCCCGCAATGAAACCCGCCCGCCCGGCACCGCCCTGACCGCCACGCTCTGCTTCGTCATCCTCGTCGCGTCGGTCCAGCAGACCATCGTCATCCCCCTGTCCGGTGTGATCGGCCACCAGCTCGACGTCGACACGACCGCGATCGGCTGGACGCTCACCGCGAGCTTCCTCGCGGCGGCGGTCACCACACCGATAGCGGGCCGGATGGCGGATCTGCGCCGCAAGCGGACGGTCCTGCTGGGCGTCCTGGTGATCGTGCTGGTCGGGTCGATCATCGGGGCCGTCACCGAGTCGCTGCCGTGGCTGCTGGTCGCACGCGTGCTGCAGGGTCTGTCGTTCGCAGCCTTCCCGGTGAGTATCGCGATTCTGCGCGACGAGTTCACGCCGAAGCGGCTGACGTCCGCGATGGGCCTGCTGTCCGGCACGCTCGGTTTCGGCGGCGCCATCGGCATGGTCCTGACCGGACTGCTCGTCTCGGAGGGCACCGACTACCGACGAGTGTTCTGGCTCGCGACAGGCATGACGATCATCGCGCTCGTCGGCGTCGTCGCGACGGTGCCGTCCCGCCCGAACCCCACCCCCGGTCGGGTGGACTGGGCCGGCGCCGCACTGCTCGGCGCGGGGCTGGTGCTGCTGCTGATGCCGCTGGCCGAGGGCGTCCGGTGGGGCTGGACCTCGCCCGCGACGATCGGCTGCGCCTTCGGCGGCCTCGTCGTGCTGGGCGTCTGGTTCGCCCTCGAACGCCGGATCGGCCAGCCGCTCGTGCCGACCGAGATGCTCACTCGCCGGCCCGTGCTGTTCACCCACCTGGCCGGTCTGCTCGTCGGCGCCGGAATGTTCGTCAACGTCACGGCGGTGATGTACTTCGTGCAGAGTTCCCGCGGGGTCGCCGGCTACGGCTTCGACGCCGATCCGATGCGCGCCAGCGTGATGTTCATCCTCCCCGGCGCGACCGTGGGCGTGATCGCGTCGATCTGCAGCGGCATGCTCATCACCCGGTTCGGCCCGCGCAGCGTGATGGCGGCGGCATCCGTGCTCGGGGTGCTCGGGTTCGGTTCGATGATCGTGGCGCACGAGCACGCGTGGCAGGTGGTGTGCGCGTCGATGCTGATGTGCGCGTTCACGAGCCTGTCGTACGCGTCCCTGCCCGCGTTGCTGGTCGCGGAGGTGGAACCGGGCCTGACGGGCGTCGCCAACAGCGTCAACTCGATCGCCCGGACCGTCGGCAGCAGCGTCGCGAGCGCCCTGTTGGCGACCCTGCTCACGACCCACACTGCCGCCGGTGTAGCCACGGTGGACGCCTACCTGATCGCGTTCGCGATCGGTGCCGGATGCGCTGTGGCCGCGACCCTGCTGGTGTTCCTCGCTACCGCGAAGTCCCACCGGCGCCGGCAGGCCGGTGCGGAAGCGGCGCCGGTCGGCTAGAGCGCAAGCTTGGCCAGCATGTCGCGGGCGGACTCCGCCGTCTTCGGGTCGCACAGCACGTCGTAACGTCCGGCCACCAACTGCATCGTCGACGAGAAGTCGCGCGTGCCACGGGCCGCCGCGTACGGGATTGTGGTGGAGATCAGCCCGAAGATGATGCCGCCGAACACGCCCACCAGCAACGGTCCGAGGAATCCGCCGGTGAAGATGCCGAGCAGGAGGCCGAAGAACACGCCCAGCCAGGCACCCGAAACGATGCCGCCACCAATGACTTTGGCCCAGGTCAGCCTGCCGAGCACGCGCTCGACCTGCATCAGGTCGACGCCGACGATCGTGACGTCCTCGACCGAGAACTCCTGATCCGACAGGTAGTCCACGGCGCGCTGCGCCTCGGCGTACGTCGGATACGAACCGATGGGCCAGCCGGTGGGCGGCGTCGGTAGCCCGCGGCCCTGTCGGTTCGGCTGCGAGAGTGGATTCGTCATCGTCTTCGTCTCTTCTGCTCGGGGGCGTGCGATATGTCCGGTTCTACCGATGTCCGGTTCTTGATATCAATTGTGCCCGCACCGAGCGACGAGCGCCTACCCGTTCGCGGGCGGCGTGAACGCCGACGTGCGCGCCATGCCGGCCGCGCGCCCCTTCGCCGAGATCACCAGGGCCATCTTGCGGCTCGCCTCGTCGATCATCTCGTCATCGAGCATGACCGCACCGCGTCCGCCACCCTCCGCGGAGGTGTGGAACTGGTAGGCGTCGAGGATCATCTCCGCCTGGTCGAAGTCTTCCTGCCGCGGGCTGAAGACCTCGTTCGCGGCGTCGATCTGGGTGGGGTGCAGGACCCACTTGCCGTCGAACCCCAGTGCGGCCGTCCGCTGCGCGGAGCGACGGAACGCGTCGACGTCCCGGATCTGCAGGTACGGGCCGTCGATGGCCTGCAGGTCGTGCGCCCGCGCGGCCATCAGGATCGTCATCAGGATGTGGTGGTAGGCGTCGCCGCGGTCGTACCCGTCGGGCTGCTCGCCGACCACGAGCGTGCGCATGTTGATGCTGGCCATGAAGTCCGCCGGACCGAACACGAGCGTCTGGACGCGCGGGCTGGCGGTCGCGATCGCGTTGATGTTCGTCAAGCCGATCGCATTCTCGATCTGCGGTTCGATGCCGATCCGGCCCACCTCGAGGCCGTTGGCCTTCTCGATCTGCGTCAGCAGCAGGTCGAGGGCCTGAACGTGACTGGCGTCGGGCACCTTCGGCAGCAGCACGGCGTCGAGATTGGCGCCCGCGCCGCCGACAACGGTCGCGATGTCCGCGTGGGTCCACTCGGTGGTCCAGTCGTTGACCCGCACCACCTTGATCTGCTCGCCCCACCCGTCCTCGTTGAGCGCGTCGACGATCCGCGCCCGCGCCTCGGCCTTCGCGATCGGCGCCACCGCGTCCTCGAGATCGAGGAAGATCTCGTCGGCAGGCAGACCCTTCGCCTTGTCGATCATCTTCCGGCTCGAACCCGGCACCGCCAGGACGGACCGACGCGGCCTGATACGAGAAGTCATGACCGACGGCCCTCCGAATTCAGTGGATCACACAGCAAGGATCTAGCCTTTTCATCATGGCAGCTGTGAACAAGGTATTCGCAGCCAGGCTCGCCGGCCTGGTGGTTCTCGGACCGGACGGCGAGTCGATCGGGCGTGTGCGGGACGTGGTCCTGACGATCCGAATAGGCCGACAACCGCCCCGGGTGCTGGGCCTGGTCATCGAAATGTTCACGCGCAAGAGAATTTTCGTGCCCATGCTCCGCGTCACCGCGATCGAACCGGCGTCGGTCACCCTCAAGACCGGCAACGTCAGTCTGCGCCGCTTCACCCAGCGTCCGACCGAGATCCTGGCACTCGCCCAGGTTCTCGATTCCCGCGTCCGGATCGACGATCCGGAGGTCACCGAGACCATCGGAACCGACGCGGTGATCGTCGACCTCGGGATCGAGCTCACCCGCACCCGCGACTGGGTGGTGTCCCGGGTCGCGGTGCGTGCTCCGCGCGGGCGACTCGGCCGCCGCTCCGCGATCCACGTCGTCGACTGGCAGCACGTGCACGGGCTGACCCCGACCGCGCTGTCGATGCCGGGCCAGGGCGTCTCCCAGCTGCTGATGCAGTTCGAGGGCATGCGCCCCGCCGACGTCGCGCACGCGATGCGCGAGCTGCCCGAGAAGCGCCGCCACGAGGTGGCATTCGCGCTCGACGACGAACGCCTCGCCGACGTCGTGCAGGAGCTGCCCGCCGACGACCAGACCGACCTGCTGCTCCACCTCGAGGTCGAACGCGCGGCGGACGTGCTCGAGGCGATGGACCCCGACGACGCCGCCGACCTCCTCGGCGAGCTCCCCGAGACCGACGCCGAGTCGTTGCTGCAGCTGATGGATCCGGAGGACTCCGCCCCGGTCCGTCGTCTCCTCGAGCACTCCCCCGACACCGCGGGCGGTCTCATGACGCCCGAACCGGTGGTCCTGACGCCGTCCACGACGGTCGCCGAGGCGCTGGCCCGCGCCCGCAACGCCGACCTGACCCCCGCGCTCGCCAGCATGGTCTTCGTGGTGCGGCCACCGACCGCGACGCCGACCGGGCGATATCTGGGGTGCGTCCACCTGCAACGGCTGCTCCGCGAGCCGCCCGCGAGCCTTGTCGGCGGCGTGCTCGACGACGACCTGCCCCGACTCGATCCCGAGGACTCGCTCGCCACCGTCACGCGGTACTTCGCCACCTACAACCTGGTGTGCGCGCCCGTCGTCGACGACGAGCACCATCTGCTCGGCGCGGTGACCGTCGACGACGTGCTCGACCACCTCCTGCCGACGGACTGGCGTGAAGAGGAGGCCGGCGATGAGTGAGCCGACCGGACGCCAGCGCCTCGAGACCCCCCGCGGGACTCGCGGGCTGCGCATGCACTTCGACGTCGAGGCCGTGGGCAGGGTGAGCGAGAGCATCGCACGGTTCCTCGGCACCGGCCGTTACCTACTGATCCAGACCGTGATCGTGATCGTGTGGATCGCGCTGAACATCTTCGCGGTGAGCCTGCAGTGGGATCCCTACCCGTTCATCCTGCTGAACCTCGCGTTCTCGACGCAGGCCGCGTACGCCGCGCCGCTGATCCTGCTGGCCCAGAACCGGCAGGAGAACCGCGACCGCGTCTCGCTCGAGGAGGACCGGGCGCGCGCCGAACAAACCAAGGCGGACACCGAGTTCCTCGCCCGCGAGCTGGCCGCGCTGCGGCTGGCGGTGGGCGAGGTCGCGACCCGGGACTACCTGCGCCGCGAACTCGACGACCTCAAGCAGATCCTCGCCGAACGCGACGCCCGACAGGACGACGACGGCGAACCCGGTCCATCCCCGAAGGCTCGCGCCGCGCGCAAGTAGCCCGGACACAGCGGACGATCCCCGCGGGTGCCACGGTTCCCCGACACGACCCGTCACCGATATGTAACGTGTGTCACATCGTTCGAGATGTATCCGACGGAACGCTCGGAACGAGGTACGTGAGCGTGGATGCAGGGTTCCTGCAAGGAGGGGTTGTCGAGTGCGTGTGCGTGGAACTGTCGGAGTGTCGGCCCTCGTCCTTGCCGGATTCGTGACAGCAGCGTCATCGATAGGTGGCGTGTTCGAGGCTCCCCCCACCGAGTCCGCGTCGGCCGCGGCGACCCACGACCTGGATCCCTCCAGCGAGCCTCCGGCCGCGCAGGCCGCCCTCATCCCCACCGTGGGGCTGGTCCCCGCCGCACCCCGGCCCGAGCGTCAACTGCGCACCGCGAAGCCGGCCGCGACGCCGACGATCCCGGACCCGGCGAGCCTGCTGCCCGGCGCCGCGCCGCGCTCGGTCCCGGTCCCTGTGGTGGTCGGCCCGCTCGGAATCCCGGAGATCGTCCTCAACGCCTACCGGTCGGCCGAGCTGACGATGGCGAGCACCCAGCCGGGTTGCGGACTGCAGTGGAACCTCCTCGCCGGCATCGGGAAGATCGAATCCGGCCACGCGGGTGGCGGCCAGACCGACGCGGCCGGCACCACCGTCACACTGATCCTCGGCCCCACCCTCAATGGACACCTGACCGGCAACGAGATCATCACCGACACCGATCGCGGTCTGCTCGACGGTGATCCGACGCACGACCGCGCCGTCGGGCCGATGCAGTTCATTCCGAGCACCTGGGCGCGCTACGCGTCGGACGGCAACGGCGACGGCGTCGCGGACCCCAACAATGTCTTCGACGCCTCCCTCGCGGCGGCCCGGTACCTGTGTGCCGGCGGCCTCGACCTGAACGACCCGGCCCAGGCGTCGCGCGCCGTGCTGCGCTACAACAACTCGGCCTCGTACATGGCGAACGTCCTCGGATGGTCGGCGGCCTATCGGACCGGCGGAACAGCCGCCCCGTCGGTTCCCGTCACCCCCGCCCCGCCCGAGCGGTCCCCCGATTCGGAGGCGGCATCGGTGGCCGCCGCGGCTCCCGAGTACACGTCGGCCACACCGCCCACCGCACCCGCGGCACCGCCTGCCGAGCAGGTCCCCGCACCTGCGCCCGCGCCCATGCCCCTCCCCGTCATCCCCGGGCTTCCGCCGCTGCCGTGCCTCGTCTTCTGCCCGCCCGCCGCACCGGCGGAGGCACCCGCACCCCCACCGGGCCCGGTCGCATAACGGCGCCGCCTACCATGGGGGCATGGCAGCCCTGAGCGAGACCGCCGTCCGCACCGCACTGTCGCGGGTGCAGGACCCCGAGATCCGTAAACCCATCACGGAACTCGGGATGGTCAAGAGCATCGAGATCGGCGACGACGGCAGTGTCGACATCGGCATCTACCTCACCACCGCGGGTTGCCCGCTGCGTACCGAGATCACCGAACGCGTGACCAAGGCCGTCGCGGACGTCGAGGGCGCGGGCACGATCCGCGTCGACCTCGACGTGATGAGCGACGAGCAGCGGACCGAGCTGCGCCGCTCGCTCCGCGGCGACACCACCGAGCCGGTGATCCCGTTCGCCCAGCCCGGCTCGCTCACCCGCGTCTACGCGGTCGCGTCCGGCAAGGGTGGCGTCGGAAAGTCCAGCGTCACAGTGAATCTCGCTGCGGCCATGGCCGCGAAGGGCCTGTCGGTGGGCGTGCTCGACGCCGACATCTACGGCCACTCCGTACCCCGCATGCTCGGCACCGATGCCAAGCCCACCCAGGTGGAGCGGATGATCATGCCGCCGCAGTCCCACGACGTGAAGCTGATCTCGATCGCCCAGTTCACCCAGGGCAACACCCCGGTCGTGTGGCGCGGACCGATGCTGCACCGCGCGCTGCAGCAGTTCCTCGCGGACGTCTTCTGGGGCGATCTCGACGTGCTGCTGCTGGACCTGCCGCCCGGCACCGGTGACGTCGCGATCTCCGTCGCACAGCTCATCCCCGGCGCCGAGATCCTCGTCGTCACGACGCCCCAGCAGGCCGCGGCCGAGGTCGCCGAGCGGGCCGGCGCGATCGCGCTGCAGACCCGCCAGCGCATCGCCGGTGTCGTGGAGAACATGTCGTGGATGGAACTGCCCGACGGCACCCGTATGGAGGTGTTCGGCTCGGGTGGCGGGCAGGCCGTCTCGGACCGTCTCACGAAGGCCGTCGGCGCGAAGGTTCCCCTGCTGGGACAGATTCCGCTCGAGCAGGCCGTCCGCGAGGGTGGCGACGCCGGCATGCCGATCGTGCTCAGCGCCCCCGATTCCCCGGCCGGCAGCGCGCTGCGCGACATCGCCGACAAGCTGTCCGTGCGTGCCCGCGGCCTCGCCGGGATGTCCCTCGGCATCGACACCACCCGGCACCTGTAGGCGCTTCTCCGACGAGTAGGGCCCCCACGCGATCCGCGTGGGGGCCCTACTCGTGTGTACGTGGCGGCCGGTCGGCTACGTGGCGTCCGGGTCGACCGGCGGGCGCTCGTTCGCCGCGAGGGGCGGCGACGAGGGCGCCTGCTTCGACAACGACGGGCCCGTGGACCCGTTCGCGAAGGGCTTGCCGTCGAAGGTCCCGCTGATGATCGAGTCGTCACCGTCGAGCAGGTGCTTGGTAATGACCGCGCGCGGCGTCATGCCGCGCAGCTGGTTGAGGTCGGACAGCGGCTTGCGGAGATCGTCGAACTCCGGTCCCAGCTCGTCCTTGAGTTGCTGGCTGGCGCCGCCCGCGTAGTCCCGGACCTGACGCATCGTCTTGGTGACCCAGCTGACGGCGCCAGGAAGCCGCTCGGGTCCGAGGATCACGAGCGCTGCGATGAGGAGCACCATGAACTCGCCCCAGCCGATGTTGCCAAACACGGGTTCAGAGTACGTGCCCGACGCCGGAATCGCTCGTGTGATCCGCAAATATCACATGCCCGTCACATACTGGACGCTCACATCAGTCCGATGTGGGCGTCACCTGGACGTCGACGAGCCGCCCGGAGCGGACCAGCTGCACCTGAACCTGCTGACCGACCGTCTGGTCGTGCACGGCCACGACCAGCTCGTCGGCGCTCGCCACGGTCCGATCACCGACCTTGACGATCACGTCGCCCTCGACGATGCCGGCTTCCTCCGCCGGACTTCCGGACTGCACGTTGGCGACCTGGGCACCGCTGGTCGCGTCGTTGATGACCGTGCGGGCATTGACGCCGATCTCCGGATGGTGCATCACGCCGTTGCGGATCAGTTCCTGCGCGACCGCCGTGACGTCGTCGATCGGGATGGCGAAGCCGAGACCCACCGAGCCGCCGCTCTCGGATCGGATCGCCGAGTTGATGCCGATCACGCGGCCCTCCATATCGACGAGGGGGCCACCCGAGTTGCCGGGGTTGATCGCGGCGTCGGTCTGGACGGCGTCGATCACGGCGTCGGTGTCGGTGCCCTCGCCGCTGAGCCGCACCGGACGCTGGAGTGCGCTCACGATGCCTCGGGTCACGGTCTTGTTCAGGCCCAGCGGGGAGCCGACCGCCACGACGTCCTGACCCACCCGCACGTCGTCGGACCGGCCGAGGTCGGCGACGGTCAGGTTCTCCGCCTCGGTCTTGAGGACCGCGAGATCGGTCTTGATGTCGCGGCCGACGATCTGCGCCGGCACCTTCGTGCCGTCGGAGAACGTGACGCGGATCGTCGAGTCCCCCGGATTGGTCGCGGCCATCGAGATGACGTGATTGTTGGTGACGACGTAGCCCGCGCCGTCGACGACGACGCCCGAACCGGTTCCGGACTGATCACCCTGTGCCACCTGGATCGACACCACCGACGGCAGGACGGCGTCGGCGACGGTGGCGATCTGCCCCTGCGGGGCGTCTTCGCCGCCGCCGGACTGCGACAGCGTCACCCGATCGCTCGTGAGGGACCCCCGGTCCGACGTGACCGCGGTGGCGATCAGGCCGCCCACCAGGCCGATCGCGAGCGCGGTGGCCGCCAGGGCCACGAGCGCCTTCCGTTCGATGCGTTCGCCCAACAGGACGTCACGGATGCCGAGTTTGGGGGCGTCCGGCAGCGGCGCGGGACCGGTGGCGGCCTCGGCTGGAGCGCCGAGCCGGACGGGGGCCTCGGGATCGCGCCACGGATCGCCGTCCGGTGCGTCCTCGGGGACGTCGGGTGGGCCCTCGGGGCCGCGCTGCAGCGAATGTGGCTCACCGGCGGGACGACCGAACGCCTCCGCCATGACCGCGTCGGGCGCACCGAGGCGGAGCGTGGGCGCGCCGGTGGCGCGGTGCTCGGCCTCCGGCACGAAGGAACCGCTCACGCCCGCGGGACGCCCGAACGCGTGTTGCGCCGTGGGGTCGACGTCGGGGCGATACACAGGGCGGGGAGCCAGCCGCGGCCCGTCTTGACGGGCGGAACCCGCGTGCCCGCCGGTGTCCGGGGTGTCGCCGTCAGCCGTCCCCGGCGTGCTCGAATCAGCCGTCACGCGCGCATGTCCCCCTCGTGTGCGTCAGTCACGCATGCCAGTATCACCGATCAGGACAGCGGTGTGCCGGGAGGCACCGTCAGCGGCGCCGACGGAACGGCCAGCGACGGGAAATGTCGCTGTCCCGGTCGAACGAGATGATGCCCGGAGTTGAATCCCGTGCGGGGTTGTCCTCGGGGTCGGGCACGTGGCAGCGCGGGATCTGGCTCAGCAGACCGAGCAGGGAACTGGGCATGGCGACCTCGCCGGCATGCCGCAGCGCGATCCGCGCCTGCTGCTGGGCATCGACCTCCGCGGCGCAGTCGGGACACAAGGCCAGGTGCTGGGAGGCACGCAGATACGCGTTCATGCGGAGTTCGCCGTCCACATACGAGGCGATCGCCTCGCTCGCCAGGTGTTCAGTGGAGCCGAACTGACGAGGTCTGCGCGCCTGCGTCATCAAACCCTCCTGCACCACTACCCGACACCGATCTGATCGGAGTCGACCTTCCCATTCGCGGCCAGGTGGTCACGCAATGCCTGTCGTCCGCGATGAATCCTGCTGCGAACAGTACCCAGCTTGACTCCCAGTGTCGCACCGATCTCCTCGTACGACAGTCCCTCGATGTCACACAGGACCACCGCGGCACGGAACTCGGGAGCCAGCGAATCCAGCGCCGACTGCAGGTCGGGTGCCAGACGCGCGTCGTGGTAGATCTGCTCGGGGTTCGGCGAATCCGACGGGACCCGGTCGTAGTCCTCGGGCAGCGCCTCCATCCGGATGCGGTTGCGACGACGCACCATGTCGAGGAAGAGGTTCGTGGTGATCCGGTGCAGCCAACCCTCGAACGTGCCGGGCTGGTAGTTCTGCAGCGACCGGAAGACACGGATGAACGTGTCCTGCGTCAGGTCCTCGGCGTCCTGCGCGTTGCCCGAGAGGCGGTAGGCCAGCCGGTAGACGCGGTCGCCGTGCTCGCGGACCAACTCGTCCCACGACGGCATCGCGGCCCGGTCACCCGTAGCGTCGAACGCGGCCGTGCCGGTCGGTTCGGGGCATTCGACATCGATGCCGACTGCGGACACACCAGAATCTGTGCCCGCCGCGATTCCTTCGGCGGTGTCGGTGGGTGTGCGTTCGGCATTGATCATCAGGATGGGTGGATCCTCCTACTCAGGACCGCTGATCACGAGACACGGGATTGTGGACGTTCAACTCCCGAGAACTCGGAATTGTTCCCACCGCCCGCGAGGAGCGTGATCTTCACGCCGTGCGGTCTAGTCGTCCGGCGTTGCACTCAGCCTGTCGTACCCCGATATGTGCGCACTATGAACAAGCTGAGCGGGGGCTGAGAATTCTGCCGAGGCGGGCCTCGCAATGTCACCGAGGCGAGCCTCGCAATGTCACCGAGGCGGGCCTCGACGGGTCCAGACGAGCGAGCCTCGAGGAATCGGGAACGCGGCGCGGCTAGCCTCTATTGCGTGCACACGAACGCCGAACGGATTCTCACCCACACCGAGGACACGATCCTCGAGGACGAGATGCTGACCACCGCACGGGACCGAGCCACGGAACTCGGTGCCGAGCCGGTACCTGCGCCGGTCGGTGCCGCACTCGCGCTCTTCACCAGGATGCTCGATGCGAAGACCGTTGTCGAGGTCGGAACCGGCGCCGGCGTCAGCGGGTTGTGGCTGCTCCGTGGCATGCGCGAGGACGGCGTCCTCACCACGATCGACAGCGAACCCGAACATCAGCGTGCCGCCAAGCAGGCGTTCCGAGTGGCCGGCATCGCGCCGTCCCGGACCCGCCTGATCAACGGCCGCGCCCTCGACGTTCTGCCGCGCCTCGCCGATTCGGCCTACGACCTGGTGTTCGTCGACAACTGCCCTGCCGACCACCCGCACTTCGTCCGTGAGGGCGTGCGGTTGCTGCGCCCGGGTGGCGTGATCGTGCTCCACAACGCGCTGCTGGGCGGCCGTGTGGCCGATCCGGGCCAGCGCGATGCCACCACGGTCGCGGTCCGGGAGGCCGCGCGGACCATCGCCGACGACGACCGGCTCACCCGCGTGCTGTTCCCGGTGGGCGACGGTCTGCTCTGCGCCGCCCGGCACTGACGTCCAGGCCACCGGTCTGGACGCGCGGTCCGGCGGCGGCTAGATCCACACGCCCTTTCCGATAGTGACGACGCCGCCGTTGCTGACGGCGAACCGTTGGCGGTCCCGTTCGAGGTCGACACCGATGATCTCGCCCTCGCCGACCACGACGTTCTTGTCGAGGATGGCGCGGCGCACCACGGCACCCTTGCCGACCCGGACGCCGGGCATCAGGACACTGCCCTCGACGGTGGCGCCGTCCTCGACCATGACGTTGGAGCTGAGCACCGAGTTGCGGACGGTGGCCGCGGACAGGATCGACCCGGCACCGACGACGGACTCCTGTGCCAGTCCGCCCTTGACGAATTTCGCGGGCGCCAGGTTCTCGGCACCGCCCCGGATCGGCCAGCGCCGGTTGTAGAGGTTGAACACCGGGTGGACGGAGACGAGGTCCATGTGCGCGTCGTAGAACGCGTCGATGGTGCCGACGTCCCGCCAGTACCCGCGGTCACGGTCCGTCGCGCCGGGGACCACGTTGTTCTTGAAGTCGTAGACCGACGCGAGCCCGGCGTCGACGAGCGCCGGAATGATGTCGCCGCCCATGTCGTGGTCGGAATCGGAGTTCTCGGAGTCGGCGCGGATCGCGTCGACGAGAACCTTCGTGGTGAAGACGTAGTTGCCCATCGAGGCGAACGTCACATTGGGGTCGTCGGGCGTTCCCGGCGGGTGTGCGGGCTTCTCGAGGAACTGGGTGATCCGGCCGGTCTCGTCGCTGTCGATGCATCCGAACGCGAACGCCTCGCTGCGCGGTACCCGGATCCCCGCGACGGTGACCCCCGCTCCCGAGTCGATGTGATGCTGCACCATCTGCTCGGGATCCATCCGGTACACATGGTCGGCACCGAAGACGACGATGTACTCGGGATCCTCGTCGTAGACCAGGTTGAGGGACTGGAAGATCGCGTCGGCGCTGCCCGTGTACCAGCGGGGGCCCAACCGCTGCTGCGCAGGTACCGGGGTGATGTACTCGCCGGCGAATCCGGACAGCCGCCACGTCTGCGAGATGTGCCGGTCGAGGGAATGCGACTTGTACTGGGTGAGCACGCAGATCCGTAGGTACCCCGCATTCACCAGGTTGCTGAGCACGAAGTCGATGAGGCGGTAGGCGCCACCGAAGGGGACTGCGGGCTTGGCGCGGTCAGCGGTGAGCGGGTACAAGCGCTTACCCTCGCCACCGGCGAGCACGATCCCGAGCACATGGGGCTGACTCCTCACACCCGTCAACCTATCGGCCAGCCCCGACCGCCGCCAGCATTGCCCCGAACAGGCGGGGTCGTGCTGGCCGGAACGGGTTCCGGCGGTTACGTTTAGCCGGTGCGGGTCGCGATGATGACGAAGGAGTACCCCCCGGAGATCTACGGTGGCGCCGGTGTCCACGTCACCGAACTGGTCACCCACCTGCAGCGGCTGTGCGATGTCGACGTGCACTGCATGGGTGCGCCCCGCGACGGTGCGTTCGTCCACGGCCCCGATCCCGCCCTCGCCGGCGCCAATCCAGCCCTGAGCACCCTGTCGGCCGAACTGCGGATGGCGTACGCCGCGGGCGGCGCCGACGTCGCGCACTCGCACACCTGGTACACCGGCCTCGCCGGGCATCTGGCGGGCGAACTCTACGACATCCCGCACATCGTCACAGCGCACTCGCTGGAGCCGCGGCGGCCGTGGAAAGCCGAGCAGCTCGGTGGCGGCTACCGGGTGTCGTCGTGGTCCGAGCGCAACGCGATGGAGCACGCCGACGCGGTGATCGCGGTCAGCGCGGGCATGCGCGCCGACGTCCTCGACACGTATCCGGCGATCGATCCGGCCCGGGTGCACGTGGTGCACAACGGCATCGACGCCGGCGCATGGTATCCCGGTCCGGCCGAGCGAACCGCCGTGTCGGTGCTGGCGACGCACGGCATCGATCCCGCGCGGCCCATCGTGGTCTTCGTCGGACGGATCACCCGGCAGAAGGGGCTCGGCCATCTGGTCGCCGCGGCACACGACTTCGACCCGGCGATCCAGCTGGTGCTGTGCGCGGGTGCACCCGACACCGCCGAGTTGGCCGCGGAAACCGAGGCGGCCGTCGCACGCCTCACCGCCCGACGCGGCGGGGTCTTCTGGATCCGGGACATGCTCCCCACCACGCAGGTGCGGGAAATGCTCTCCGCCGCGACGGTATTCGTGTGCCCGTCGGTGTACGAGCCGTTGGGGATCGTGAACCTCGAAGCCATGGCGTGCGAGACCGCGGTGGTCGCCTCCGACGTCGGCGGGATTCCCGAGGTGGTGGAGGACGGCGTCACCGGTCGGCTGGTCCACTACAACTCGTACGAGCCGGGGGCGTTCGAGCACGCGCTGGCGGCAGCCGTCAACGAGGTGGCGACCGATCCGGACCGAGCCGCGGAGATGGGGCGGGCGGGCCGGCTGCGGGCGACGGCGGAGTTCTCGTGGGCCCGTATCGCGCAGCAGACCCTGGACGTCTACACCGAGGTCCTCGACCGGCGATAGGTCGAGACGACCACCGATGCCGTCACCGGGAACGGTTGGGGCAGCGCCGCGATCGCCTCGGTTCGGCGCTCGGCCGTGAGATGACGGGCCGACGGCCCCATTCCCACGAGGTTCTCGAGATCCCGGTGCGAGAGCATCATCCGGGTCTCGACGGGCGTGCGGTGAACCCGTTCGAACCGTCCGGCGACGGTCTCCCCCAGCCGCTCGACCTTGCGGTCGTCGACCCGGACCATGCCGAGCAGCTCCACGAGCTCGACGAGGTGCCGGTCCGTGGGTGTGAGCACGACGAGGGTGCCCCCGTCTGTCAGAACCCGGTCGATCTCGGCGGCGTTGCGCGGCGCGAAGATCGAGAGGACATGAGTGAGGGCGGCGTCCTGCACGGGCAGTTGCCGCCACACATCGGCGACGACGGCGGCGGCACGCGGATGCGCCCGGGCCAGTCGCCGCGCCGCGGGCTTGGAGACGTCGAGCCCGATGCCCTGCGCGGACGCCGACGTGTCCAGGACGCGGGCGAGATAATGCCCGGTGCCGGCACCGATCTCGAGGATGCGGGGATCGACACCGTCGTCCGTCGTCTGCACGACGGCCTCGGCGACCGCGGTCATGAGCGAGTCGAAGTGCCCTGCGTCGAGGAAATCGCAGCGCGCAGCGATCATCTCGGGGCTGTCCCCGGTGAACTTGGTCGCGGCACCGGTCAGCAACGTGACGTATCCCTGCCGCGCGATGTCGAAGCTGTGGCCACGCGCGCACACCAGGGCACGATCGGCCAGATCCAACTCGTCGCCGCACTGCGGGCACGCGAGTAGCGCGCACACATCCGCCAGCACCTGTACCGCCGTGCCCTTTCCGGAGATCACCCGTTCGTCCGATCACGCATCAACGTCTCCGGCCGGGTCGTCTTGCCGACCCGGCCGGAACGCCGAAGAGGGTTGATCCGCTAGCTGGTGACACCCTTGAGTTCGTCCCCGAGCGCTGCTGCTTCCTCCGGGGTGAGTTCGACGACCAGACGTCCACCGCCCTCGAGTGGAACCCTCATGACGATTCCTCGTCCCTCTTTGGTTGCCTCGAGGGGACCGTCCCCGGTCCGGGGCTTCATGGCCGCCATCCTCTGCTCCCTCCAAATCTGCGCCGGACTTTTCTAGCGCCTCGGGTTACCGTGGATACCTCGCCAGCAATTAGCGAGGCTCTGGAGTCCATTCTTCCCTATCGAGTGGGTTGCCGGGAAGCTGAGGCACAAAACCACCCGAATCAGACAGCGTCACAGGCCGGGTTCCACCCAGCACGCCGCGATGTGGTCGTTGACCATCCCGGTGGCCTGCATGAGCGCATATGCCGTGGTAGGGCCCACGAAACGAAAGCCCCGACGTTTCAGTTCCTTGGCCATCGAGGTGGACTCGGGCGTGACCGCCGGAACATCGTCGACTCGCTCGAACCGCCGCGCGCGCCGCGGCGGTTCGAACGACCACAACAGCGTGTCGAGATCGGTGTCGGCCAGATCCAGGACCGCACGGGCATTGCCGATCACGGCCTCGATCTTCGCCCGGTTCCGGACGATCCGCGCGTCGCCCAGCAAGCGGTCGACGTCGGACTCCGTGTAGGCCGCGACGATCTCGGGGTCGAAGTCCGCGAACGCGTCCCGGAACGCCGGCCGCTTGCGCAGGATGGTGATCCAGGACAGCCCCGACTGGAACGCCTCGAGGCACAGCCGCTCGAACAATTCGTCGCGGCCGTGCAGCGGCTGCCCCCACTCGAAATCGTGGTAGTCGCTGTAGATTCGGGAGCCGTCGGTGTCGGTGGCCCAGGGGCAACGCACCCGCTCTTCCGGCGGTGCGCCGACGTCGATCCCGACGGCGCTCACCGCTCCGGCTCCGCACTGTCGGACCCGTCCGCGGCCTCGCCGCGATCGGCCGGCGCAGGGCCTACCCGAGTCTCCAATTGCGCTCTCAGGGAATCGATCTCCCGACCGAGACGGTCGAGCGCCCAGTCCACCTCACTCGCCTTGTACCCGCGCAGCGTCTGCTGGAATCGGAGCGCGCGCACGTCGGAGCCGGTGACGCCCTCGGCGGGGAGCACCGTCGCGGTGGTGCCGGCCGGCAGCGGCGGCAACTCCTCGGAACGGCCGAACACCATGCTCGCGGCGAAGTACAGCAGGCCACCGACCAGCACCATGATCAACAGGTACAGAAGGACCGTCAGCATGCCCCGATACTGTCACGAACCACCGACAGGAACGTCGCCGCGCGCGGCAGTCAGGGACGGATCGTGTTCATCGGCGGCCGATCGGTGAGCGCGACGTCGGTCCGGGCGGGCACGAACGAGTCTCCGTCCACCAGGAACTGGGTCAGACCGCCGCCGGTGTCCTCGACACCGCACCGGCGCAGCATCGTGCCGATGATCTGGCGGCTCATCACGCCGAGTTCGGACAGCGGCCGGTTCCGGTGCTTGCGCACACCCAGATTGACCTGGCCGATCGCGCCGAGCCCGAGCCGGTCGTAGGTGTCGAGCAGCAGCCCGATCTCGACGCCGTAGCCGGGCGCGAACGGCACCGACGACAGCAGCTCACGCGTGCCGGCGTACTCGCCACCGAGCGGCTGCAGGACGCACGTCAGTTCGGGACGCAGCGCCGCGAGCATCGGCCGGGCCACCAGTTCGGTCACCCGCCCTCCGCCGTTGGCGTCCTCGGTGCCGCTGACCCGCAACGGACGTCGGTAGTAGCCCTTGACCAGATGGATCCCGTCGACCGTGAGCAGCGGACCCAGCAGCTTGGGGACGAACGCCGGATCCGGCTCGACCAGGTCGGAGTCGACGAAGGCGATGAGGTCACCGGTGCTCGCGGCGATGGAACGCCACAGCACCTCGCCCTTGCCCGGCACCGGAGCGAGTCCCGGGACGGCGTCCTCCCGGCTGATCACCGTCGCCCCGGCGGCCGCGGCGCGCTCGGCCGTCGCGTCGCACGAGCCCGAGTCCAGGACGATCAGCTCGTCGACGAGTCCGCCCAGCAGCGGGTGGATGGTGTCGACGACACCGGCGACCGTCTTCTCCTCGTTGAGGGCCGGCAGCACCACCGACACGGTGCGCCCGGCCTTGGCCCGCTCGAGTTCCGCGATGCTCCAGACCGGGTGGTCCCAACTGTTGGCGTCCGTCCAGGTGCGCGACGCTTCGGTGATGCTCATGCCAACCCCCGTACGGTGCGGACGGGTTGCCTGGTTCCCATGATCGCGGCGACCATGTCGACCACACGCCGGGTCGAGGCAACCTCGTGGACGCGGAATACGCGGGCCCCACCGGCGGCCGCCAGAGCAGTCGCCGCCAGGGTTCCCTCCAACCTCTCGGCCAGTTCCACACCCAGAGTCTCCCCGATGAAGTCCTTGTTGCTGAGCGCCATCAGCACGGGCCATCCGGTCTTAACGAGATCTTCCACGCGACGCAACAATTCGAGCCCGTGAAAGGTGTTCTTCCCGAAATCGTGGGTGGGATCGATCAGGATCGAGTCCGCCCGCACCCCCAGCCGCGACGCGTGTTCGGCCGCGGCGACCACCTCGCCGACGACGTCGGCGACCACGTCGGTGTAGCGGACGCGGTGCGGGCGCGTGCGCGGTACCGCTCCCCCGGTGTGCGAGCAGACGATCCCGGCACCGAGTTCGGCCGCGACCTCCACCAGTTCGGGGTCGGCCCCCGCCCACGTGTCGTTTATCAGGTCGGCGCCCTCACCGCACGCGAGTCGGGCGACCTCGCTGCGCCACGTGTCCACGCTGATGATTACGTCCGGGTAGCGCGCCCGGATCGCCTCCACGAACGGCACCACGCGGCGCGTCTCCTCCGCGGCGTCGACGAGCGCGCCGGGGCCCGCCTTCACGCCCCCGATGTCGACGAGATCGGCACCCTCCGCGACCGCGCGATCGACCGCCGCCATCGCCGCCTCGTCCGAGAACGTCGCACCGCGGTCGTAGAAGGAGTCCGGGGTGCGGTTGACGATCGCCATCACAAGGGCGCGATCGGTCGCGACCGGCCTGCCACACAGGGTGGGCAGGACGTGTCCGGGGGCCGAGACGGCCGAGTCGTCGCCGGAGGCGGGGCGCGGTGCCATGCCCCCATAGTCGCATGAGCGGGAGGACGTTACGCCCGGGGAGCATTGCCCTCGGCGACATCACGCACGTATCCGTCGTATGCGGGCCGGTAACCCTCACCCCGGCCGGCGAGCACGTACACCTCGTCGACGGTCGACGAGTACCCCTCCTCGCGCAGTTCCACCTTGCGGCTCTTGAAAGTCGACGTCGTCTCGAGCGAGTCGACGACACGCACGAACAGGGGGATCGCGTACGCCGGCAGCCGGGTGTACAGCTCCTCGGCGAGCCGAACGCCGTCGAGCGCGTGACCCGAGCGCACCGTCACCGCCGCCATCCCCGCCTTGCCGTCCGTGCCGGGCACCGCGACGCCGTACACCACCGACTGCTCGATCGCGGGGTGCGCGGACAGCGCCCCCTCCACCTCGGTGGTCGCGACGTTCTCGCCCTTCCACCGGAACGTGTCACCCAGACGGTCCACGAACGCGACGTGCATGAAGCCCTGGCTGCGCACGAGATCGCCGGTGTCGAACCAGCAGTCGCCGTCCTTGAATCCGTCCCGCACCAGCTTCTTCTCGCTGGCCTCCGGGTCGGTGTAGCCGTCGAACGGCGCCCGATCGGTCACCTTCGACAGCAGCAGCCCCACCTCGCCGGTGCCGACGCGCCGCAGCCTCCCCTTCGGGTCGCGGCGGGCACGCCCGGTCTCGGGGTCGAACTCCACCACCGCGTACGGCAGCGGGCACACCCCTGCGGTGCGGTCGACGCCGAGGGCGTTGACGAACGCGATGTTGCACTCGCTGGCGCCGTAGAACTCGGCGACTCGCTCGATGCCGAAGCGCTCGATGAACTCGGTCCAGATCTCCGGCCGGAGCCCGTTGCCGACCATCAGGCGGATTCCGTTGTCGCGGTCGTTCGCCCTGGGCGGCTGGTTGAGGAGGTACCGACAGACCTCACCGATATAGACGAACGCGGTGGCCTGGTTGGCCTTCGCGTCGTCCCAGAACCGGGAGGCGGAGAAGGTGCGTCCGATCGCGATCGCGGCTCCGGCGGAGAGCACCGACGACAGCGACACCGTCAACGCGTTGTTGTGGTACAGCGGCAACGCACAGTACAGAGTGTCGTTGCGGCGCAGTCGAACTCCCATCGCGCCCAGCCCGGACATGCTCTTGAGCCACCGGAAGTGGCTCATCAGGCTGGCCTTCGGCAATCCGGTCGTGCCCGAGGTGAAGATGTAGAAGGCACGCTCCGTGCCCCGGATCTGCTCGCACACAGCGGGGTTCGACGAGTCCGCATCCTGCGCGAGTCGGTCCAGATCGACCGCGGCCAACACAGCCTTCGCGTGCACCTCGCTCCCCAGTGAGGCGATCGCCTCGCCGCACTCCTCCCCCACCACCAGCACCCGGCTGTCCAGCACGGACAGGCTGTGCGCCAGCACATCGGCGCGCTGATTGTGGTTGAGCATGCCCGCGACCGCGCCGAGTTTGACCACCGCCAGGGTCAGCAGCAACGTCTCGGGCCGGTTCTTCATGAGAATCCCGACGACGTCGCCGCGCCGGACGCCGTGCTGCACGAGGACGTCGGCGTAGCGGTTGACCCGAGAATTGGCATCCCCGTAGCCGATCGACTCGCCTTCGAAGCGAATGAACGGCTGATCCGGCTGGCGGCGGGCCAGTTCCTGGAACACCCGGCCGATCGACTCGCGCGACTCCGGCTTGCGGGTCATCCCCAGCGCCCCGCGCGCCAGGCTGGGGAGTTCGGTCGCCATCCGCGGCAGTTGCAGCGCGAGCTGCACGAGACTGATCGTCGAAGCGGTGGCGTCTGAACTCATCGGCATCCTTGTCGGAGGGGGCAGGGAGGGTCGAAAGGGGACGTTTCTTACTCCACAGTAATCTTTACGACCCGCCCCCGGAACCCCTCGACAGGAACCGTTTTCAGCGCACGCAGGCGTCCAGCGCGGATTCGACGTCGCCCGTGACGATCAGCCCGTCAAGTGCACGCTGCGCGACGAACCCCTGACCGCGCAGCCCCTCGAGCCAGTGCA
This sequence comes from Rhodococcus sp. BE178, assembly GCF_050433545.1. Taxonomy (NCBI): domain Bacteria; kingdom Bacillati; phylum Actinomycetota; class Actinomycetes; order Mycobacteriales; family Nocardiaceae; genus Rhodococcus; species Rhodococcus sp. BE178. The sequence goes on from NZ_JBNPXA010000003.1 coordinate 101,870, forward strand.
GCAGTCCGCGGAAGTGGTCGACGGGATCGAGCATCACCACCGGCTTCTCGTGCATACCGAGGTATCCGGCGGTCCAGGTCTCGAACAGTTCCTCGAGGGTGCCGATCCCACCGGGCAGCGTGATGAATGCGTCGGCGCGGTCCTCCATGATGCGCTTGCGTTCACGCATCGTGTCGGTGACGATCAGCTCGTCGGCGTCGACGTCCGCAACCTCCTTGTGCACCAGCGCCTTCGGGATGACGCCGACGGTCCACGCGCCCGCTTCGCGGGCCGCGGTCGCGACGGCGCCCATCATCGAGACGTTGCCGCCGCCGGATACCAACTGCCATCCCCGGCGGCCGATCGCCGTGCCCACCTCGGATGCCAGCTGGAGGAACTGCTGATCCACGGGCCCCGACGCGCAGTACACGCAGACGCTGAACTTCTTGTCGCTCGTGCTCACCACTCGTCCTCGTCTCCCAGCAGTGCCGCCTCGTCCACGCCGTGCTGCGACTCGACGACGATCCGGACCGCCTCCTCGACATTGTCGGTGACATGGATGAGATCGGCGTCCCCGGGCGAGATCTTCCCGGTCCGCTCGAGAGTGCCGCGGACCCAGTCGATCAGCCCGCCCCAGAACTCCGTGCCGATCAGCACGATCGGGAACCGGGTGATCTTGCGGGTCTGCACCAGCGTCAGCGCCTCGAACAGCTCGTCGAGAGTGCCGAATCCGCCGGGAAGGCAGATGAACGCCTGCGAGTACTTCACGAACATCGTCTTACGCGCGAAGAAGTAGCGGAAGTTGATGCCGAGATCGACCCACTCGTTGAGTCCCTGCTCGAACGGCAACTCGATGCCGAGGCCGATCGAGTATCCGCCGGTCTCGCTGGCGCCGCGGTTGGCGCCCTCCATGACACCGGGTCCGCCGCCGGTGATGATCGCGAATCCGGCCGCCGCGAGCGCCGTGCCGAGTTCGCGCGCGGCGGCGTACTCGGAGGTGCCCTCCCCCGTCCGGGCCGACCCGAACACGGTCACGGCGCGCGGCACCTCGGCGAGCGCGCCGAAGCCCTCGATGAACTCGCTCTGGATCCGCAGTACCCGCCACGGATCGGTGTGCACCCAGTCCGTAGGCCCGCGCTGGTCGAGGAGCCGCTGGTCGGTGGTGGTCGCCTCCACCTTGCGGTCGCGCCGCAACATGATCGGACCGCGGTGTTTCACCGAGGAACTACTGCGCCGGGCGGCCCCGGTCTTCCTGTCTGGTGCCATGCGGGCAAGGCTAGCCGTTCACCCGCGGCGCACACCTACGCGCTGAGGTACCCGCGCAGCACCCGCGTGACGTCGGTGATCTGCTCCACCGGGACGTGCTCGTCCCGCTTGTGCGCCAGGTTGGGATCGCCGGGACCGTAGTTGACCGCGGGGATACCGAGCGCCGAGAACCGGGATACGTCGGTCCAGCCGTACTTGGCGCGATACTGCCCGCCGGCGGCCTCGATCAGCGCCGCGGCCGCGGGGTTCGACAGACCCGGCAACGCGCCGGGCGAGCTGTCGGTGACCTCGAAGCCGAGCTCGAGACCGCCGAGCGCCGACGGCTCGAACACCTCGCGCACGTGCTCGACGGCCTGCTCCACGCTGCGGTCGGGCGCGAAGCGGAAGTTGACGTCCATCTCGGCGGCGTCGGGCACGACGTTGCCCGCGACCCCGCCCGCGATCCGCACCGCGGACAGCCCCTCCCGGTAGACACAGCCGTCGATGTCCACGGACCGCGCCTCGTACGCCGACAACCGGTCCAGCACCGGGGCGAACTTGTGGATCGCGTTGTCGCCGAGCCACGATCGCGCCGAATGCGCGCGCACACCCGACGTCGTCAGGCGCACCCGCAGCGTGCCCTGACACCCCGCCTCGATGAACCCGGCCGTGGGCTCGCCGAGGATCGCGACGTCCGCGGCCAGCCACTCGGGCAGGTCACGCTCGATGCGTCCGAGCCCGTTGTACTGCGCGGCGATCTCCTCGCAGTCGTAGAACACCAGCGTCAGATCGTGCGCGAAGTCGGAGATCGTCGCGGCCAGGTGCAGGAAGACCGCGTCGCCGGACTTCATGTCGACGGTGCCGCAGCCGTGCAGCAGGTCGCCCCGCTCGTCGGTCGTGCGCCGGCTCGGAACGTTGTCGGCGATCGGCACGGTGTCCAGGTGACCGGCGAGCATGACCCGGCTCGGCAGCCCGCGGGCGGTGCGGGCGAGCACCGCGTTGCCGCTGCGGATCACCTCGAACCCGGATGTCTGTTCGCGCAGCGCGGCCTCGACGGCGTCGGCGATGACGCCCTCGTCCTGCGACACGCTGGGGATGTCCACGAGCGCGGTGGTGAGGTCGATGGGGTCGGCGTGCAGATCGAGGATGCTCACGGCTTCCAGGTTAGGTGCCCTGTCCACCAGGGCACCCGACCGGTCGGAACGCGCGGTCGGGATCACAATCGGCTCACCGCCCCGGACGGCCTCGCACACCTCGCGTAACCTGTGCACCCGTGAGTGCACAGGGAGCATCTGCAGTAGGCGTCGCCAACGTGACCGAGTCGGGCACGGTTCTCGACACCTGGTACCCGGCCCCCGAGCTGGGCGAGTACGAGGGCGGCACCGTCGCCGGAACCGTCGCGCTCGAGGGCACCGACATTCCGTCGGACCTCGCTCTGCTCGCCGGCCACGACGAAGCCCGTGAGGTCAAGCAGGTCGTGGTGCGCACCACGATCACGGACCTGTCCGCGCCGCCGGTCGACGCGCACGACGTCTACCTGCGTCTGCACCTCCTGTCGCACCGCCTGGTGCAGCCGCACGGCGTCAACCTCGACGGCCAGTTCGGTCTGCTCGCGAACGTGGTGTGGACCAACTTCGGCCCGTGCGCCGTGGACGGCTTCGAGCTGGTCCGCTCGCGGCTGCGGATCCGCGGCGCGGTCACCGTGTTCGGTGTCGACAAGTTCCCGCGCATGGTCGACTACGTCGTCCCGGCCGGTGTGCGCATTGCCGACGCCGACCGCGCCCGCCTGGGTGCCCACCTGGCGAGCGGCACCACCGTCATGCACGAGGGCTTCGTGAACTTCAACGCCGGCACGCTCGGCAGCTCGATGGTCGAGGGCCGCATCTCCGCGGGCGTTGTCGTCGGTGACGGCTCCGATGTCGGTGGTGGCGCCTCGATCATGGGCACGCTGTCCGGTGGCGGCAAGCAGGTCATCTCCGTCGGCGAGCGCTGCCTGCTCGGCGCCAACGCCGGCCTGGGCATCTCGCTCGGCGACGACTGCGTCGTCGAGGCGGGCCTCTACATCACCGCCGGCACCAAGGTCACCGGCCCGGACGGCACCGTCGTCAAGGCCGCCGACCTGAGCGGCCAGTCGAACATCCTGTTCCGTCGCAACTCCGTCTCCGGCGCCGTCGAGGTGGTGCCGTGGAAGGGCACGGGCGTGGAACTGAACGCAGCACTGCACGCCAACGACTGATCCGCAGCTTGTGAGCTCCACCGAAACCCCAGTCCGATTAGGGCACGGCCTCAAGGTCCGTCATCTGACGATGATGGGCCTGGGGTCGGCCATCGGCGCCGGTCTCTTCCTCGGGACCGGCGTCGGGATCGCGAAGGCCGGCCCCGCGGTCCTGATCTCCTACGTGATCGCCGGTTTCGTCGTGGTGTGCGTCATGCGCATGCTCGGCGAGATGGGCGCCGCGCTGCCGGCGAGCGGATCCTTCTCGCACTACGCGCGCATCGGCATCGGCGAATGGGCCGGCTTCGTCATGGGCTGGCTGTACTGGTTCATGCTGATCATGGTGCTCGGCGCCGAGATCACGGGCGCCTCGGCGATCGTCAACGACTGGATGCCCGGTGTGCCGCAGTGGGTGATCGCCCTCGTCTTCGTGACGTTCTTCGCGGTCGTCAATCTCGCCAAGGTCAGCAACTTCGGCGAATTCGAGTTCTGGTTCGCGGCCCTCAAGGTCGCCGCCATCATCGGTTTCCTCGTCGTCGGTGTGCTGCTCGTCTTCGGCCTGCTCCCGGACACCGATCCGGTCGGATTCACGAACCTGCTCGGTGAGGGCGGATTCATGCCCAACGGATTCGCGGGTGTCGCGGCGGGCCTGCTGGTCGTGGCATTCGCGTTCGGCGGCATCGAGATCGTCACGATCGCCGCGGCCGAGTCCGAGGACCCCGAGCGCTCGATCGCCACGGCCGTCCGCACCGTCATGTGGCGGATCAGCGTCTTCTACATCGGCGCGATCGGCATCATGGTCCTGGTCCTGCCGTGGAACGATCCCGGCCTGCAGGACGGCCCGTTCGTCGCCGTGCTCGAGCGGGCCAATCTCCCGTACGTCTCCGGCCTGATGGAACTGGTCGTGGTGATCGCGCTGCTGTCCGCGTTCAACGCGAACGTCTACGGCACGTCCCGGATGGCGTTCTCGCTCGCCCGGCGGAACGACGGCCCGGCACCGCTCGCGAAGCTCTCGAAGACCGGCGTGCCCACCAATGCGGTGCTGCTGTCGGTGTTCTTCGGCTTCGTCAGTGTCCTGCTGAACTGGCTGCTGCCCGACGACCTGCTCGGCATCCTGCTCAACGCGGTCGGTGCGGCGCTGCTGGTGATCTGGGTGTTCATCGTCATCTCGCACCTTCGGCTGCGGCCGCAGCTCGAGCGCGAGGGCAAGCTCACCGTGAAGATGTGGCTGTTCCCGTACCTGAGCTACCTCACGCTGGCACTGCTCGCCGCGTTCGCCGTACTGATGATGTTCGACGACGACGCCCGCGACCAGTTGATCGCCACGGCGGGGCTGTTCCTCCTCATTCTGCTGCTGTCGATGATCAATTCGCGCCGCCGGGCGCGGAAGGCCGCGGCAGTCGAGGACCCCGCGATCTAGGTCGCGAGAACGGGCACACCGGACGCTCCTGCGGCGTAGGGTCGGCGCACAATCGCCCCCGGGACCGTAGGAGATCCGTTGAGCTTCATCCTCGTCGAACGGCCGCGCGAGAACGTGGCGCTGGTGACCCTCAACCGTCCGGAACGCATGAACGCGATGGCGTTCGACGTCATGGTCCCGTTCAAGGAATCGCTCGAGGCGATCAGCAACGACAACTCGGTGCGCGCCGTCGTGTTGACCGGGGCGGGCCACGGCTTCTGCTCCGGCGCCGACCAGACGTCCGCAGGCAGCCCGCCCCACATCGACGGGCTCACCCGACCGTCGATCGCGCTGCGGTCGATGGAGATGCTCGACGACGTCGTGCTCACGCTGCGCCGCATGCACCAGCCGGTGATCGCGGCGGTCAACGGCGCCGCGATCGGTGGCGGCTTCTGTCTGTCGATGGCGGCGGACATCCGGCTGGCCGCGCCGGAGGCGTACTTCCGGGCGGCCGGCATCAACAACGGTCTGACCGCGAGCGAGCTGGGCCTGAGCTACCTGCTGCCCCGCGCGATCGGATCGTCGCGCGCGTTCGAGATCATGCTCACCGGCCGGGACATCGACGCCGACGAGGCCGCACGGATCGGACTGGTGTCGCGCATCGTCGCGCAGGAGGATCTGCTGGACGACGCGTTCGACCTGGCGCAGCGGATCGCGTCGTTCTCCCGCCCCGGCATCGAGCTGACCAAACGAACGCTGTGGTCGAGCCTGGATGCGTCGTCGATGGCGCAACACATGAACCAGGAGGGACTCGGGCAGCTGCTCATCCGGCTGATGACCGACAACTTCGAGGAGGCGACCCTCGCACGGCGCGAGAAGCGGGATCCGGTCTTCCGCGACGCCAGGTAGGTTCCGCCGCGACAGAAGGATGCCACCTAGCCGTCGACGAGTATTGACGGTTTAAGGTCACGGCCTTAACGTCGTCACTGTGACCCGGACCACTGCCCGCCAGGCGATGATCGACGCGGCCGAACGCCTCGTCGCCGAACGGGGCATGCCCGCGATGACACTCAAGGACGTCCAGATCGCGGCCGACCAGTCGAACAAGTCGGCCGCGAAGTATCACTTCGGTTCCCGCGACGGTCTCATCGAGGCCGTCGTCGAGGCCCGCATGTCGCCGGTCGACCGGCGCCGCCAGGAGATCCTCGACGAGTGGGCGCGGCAGGGTCTGTCGCCCACGCCGCGTCAGGTGGTCGAGGCCCTCGTCCAGCCACTGGCCGCGCAGACCCTCGGCCGCCCCGGCAGCCGCTACGCCCGATTCCTGGTCCAGGCCACCTTCGATCCCGCGCTCGCCGACATCATCCAGAAGCACATGAGCGCCAAGAGTTTCCGGCACATGCACGACCTGCTCGTCAACCTCGCCGAGGTTCCCCGGGAGGTCGCGGCCTGGCGGGCGTCCGACGCGATCACCCTCGCCATGGTCACTCTCGCGATGCGGGAGGGCCAGGATCGCACGCCGCGACAGACGGCCGCGATCGTCTCGGATCTCGTCGACATCTGCGTGGCCGTGCTGACCGCACCGATGTCGCCGGAAACCACCGAAATCACCGGAGACCCCGCCACCTTCGATTCCTGAGGAGTCCGCCATGACCGTCTCGTCCACACCACAGGCGTTCCACACCAACATCGCGCCCCGGCCGACGGATCCGTTGGCCGCCTTCGGCCCGCTCGTGGCACCCCGGACCGCCGGGGCCGCGCCGACCACCGAAGACCGCCCCTACGAACTGTTCTCGCTCGATCCGCAGACCCCCACGATCGGTGCGGAGATCTCCGGGATCCGACTCGACGGCGACCTGTCCGACGAGGTGCTCGCCGAACTGCGCCGCGCGCTGCTCGAGTGGAAGGTGCTGTTCTTCCGCGACCAGGACATCGACCGCGCCGACCACCGCGCGTTCGCGGCCCGATGGGGCGATCTGGAACAGCACCCGTTCTTCAAGTACACCCAGCCCGGCCAGAGCGACACGGACGTCGCCACCCTCGCGAAGGACGCGATGGCGATCGGTGTCGAGAACCTGTGGCACAACGACGTCACCTGGCACGAATTCCCCTCGTTCGCAGCCGTTCTGCGCGCGGTCGAGATCCCACCGGTCGGCGGCGACACGCTGTGGACCGATACCGCCGCGGCCTACGATCTCCTCCCCGAGGACATCCGGGCGCGGATCGACCACCTCGACGCCGAGCACGACTGGATCAACTCGTTCGGCCGCGGCATGCCGCCGGAGGCCGTGGAGATGCTCCGACCGAACTTCCCCGCGGTGACGCACCCGGTGGTGCGGGTCATCCCGGAGACCGGCCGGCGCGTGCTGTTCGTCAACATCGGCTTCACGCAGCGCATTCTGGGTGTGTCGGAGCAGGAGTCCAACGAACTGCTGACGATGCTGTACCGGCACGTGCAGCGTCCCGAGTTCCAGGTCCGGCTGCGGTGGCGGACCAACACGATCGCGTTCTGGGACAACCGGACCTGCCAGCACTACGCGGCCAGCGACTACTACCCGGCCCGCCGGGTCATGGACCGCATCTCGATCGTCGGCGACAAGCCGGTCGGCATCCCGGCCTGACCGTCACTCGTCGTCCGGGCCCACCCGGACGACGAGCTTGCCGAAGTTCGTGCCGTGCAGCATTCCCAGGAACGCGGTCGGCGCATTCTCCAGTCCGTCGACGACGTCCTCCCGGTACTTCAGCCGGCCCTCTCCGATCCACCGGGAGGCGTCGCGTTCGAAGTCCGCGTACATCTCCCGGACGAACTCGGACTGGATGAAGCCGCGGACGGTGAGGCTCTTGACGAGAACCAGCCCCATGAATCCGGGCAGCCGGTCCGGCCCCTCCGGCACGGCAGCGGCGTTGTACTGGGCCACCAACCCGCACACCGGGATTCGCGCATACAGGTTGAGCAGCGGCAGCACCGCGGCGGTGACGGCGCCGCCGACGTTCTCGAAGTAGACATCGATGCCGCCCGGGACCGCCGCGGTCAACTGCTCGGCGAAGTCCGGTGCGCGGTGGTCGATCGCGGCATCGAACCCGAGTTCGTCCCGCACGTACGCGCACTTGTCCGGACCCCCGGCGATCCCGACCGCCCGCGCGCCGTGGATCTTCGCGATCTGACCCACGGCCGACCCGACCGGACCCGACGCCGCGGCCACCACGACGGTCTCCCCCGGATGCGGGCGCCCGATCTTCAGCAGGCCCGAGTACGCGGTGAATCCGGGCATGCCCAGCACACCGACCGCGGTGGACAGCGGCGCGCGGTCCGGATCCAGGATCCGCACCGCGTCGCCGTCCACCACGGCGTGCGACTGCCAGCCGGAGTACGCGAGCACGTAGGCGCCGGGCTCGATCCGCGGGTGCCGGGACTCGACCACCTGCGACACCGTGGCGCCCACCATGACGTCGCCGACCTCCACCGACGCGGCGTACGACTCGGCGGCGCTCATCCGGCCGCGCATGTACGGATCCAGCGACAGATACACGGTGCGCAGCAGGACCTGGCCGTCCTGCAGCGCGGGCAGGTACACGGTCTCGGTGCGGAAGTTGTCGGCGGTCGGCTCGCCGTGCGGACGTGAGGCGAGGACGATGCGGGTGCTCGTGACGGCGCTCATAACCGAACGGTACGCCCGCTCGCCTTACCCCGGTCAGATCCGCGCGGCCACCTCGACGGCGGCGTCGTCAGGTGCGGGCGCCTGCACCGGCTCCGCCGCCGGCAGCGGGCGGACCCTGTCGATGACCACGACGCACAGCAGGGAGATGACACCCCAGATCGCGAAGGTGATCAGGTGCGAGCCGACGGCGTCGCCGCCGAAGTACAGGATCGACCGCACCGATTCGACGGCTGCCGGCATCGGCAGGACGTCGTGCAGGAACCGGAAGACCGCGGGCTCCATGTAGATCGACAGCGCACCACCGGAGGCCGGGACACCGAGGAACATCAGGATCGCGACGACGGGCAGCACCGCCAGTAAGCCCAGCAGACGCACGAAGACGGTCGTGAACAGCGCCGTCGCGACGATCGCCACGATGCCGGCGCCGACCAGTGGCAGGAAGTGCCCGTCGACGGCGCCGACGAGCGGGCCCGCGATCAGCCAGACGACGACGGACATGAACACCGCCCACCCGGCGATCACCGGCAGCAGCTTGCGCAGCCCCATCACCATCGGCGCGGCACTCGACGCGACGATGACGATCATGAAGCCGGCCATGATCCAACCCATCGCGACGTACAGGCTCACCGTGCCCATCGTGTCCCCGGCATCGAGCGAGGCGACGGTCTCACCGGACATCGGCACCTGCTGTCCCGTCGCGATCTGACCGAACACGCGCTCCACGACCTGCTTCTGGCTGACACCGGCGGCCTCGTTGGTGATCAGGGTCGCGGAGGGATTCTCGGCGGACGGCAGCACGTAGGCGGCCACCACGGTCCGGTCCTCCACCTGCGCGCGGGCCGCATCGACCGAGTCGGACGCATGCAGGTCGAACAGGCCGGGCATGCTCCGATCCAGACCGCCCACTGCCTGCTCGGCCTGCTCGGCATTCGCCGCGACCACCGCGACGGGCATGTCCTGCGGCGCCGGTTGGTACATGGCGCCGAGCATGAACGAAATCATCATCACGACCATGCCCAGCGGGAAGAACGCCAGCGTGGCGTAGCGAATCCGGTTGCTGGCGGGACGCGGGCCCGCGGTCAGCGACTGCATGGTCACCTCCGGCGTCCCGGCGTCCGGGTTGCGACGACGCTTCAGCGCGTCGATGCCGAGCGTCGCCGCCAGCGCGAGCAGTGTGCCGACGACGAGGACCGTCAGGTGTGTGCCGACACCGTCGCCACCGAAGTACAGGACCGAGCGCAGCGCCTCACCGGTGGCCGGTGTCGGCAGGAAGCTGTGCAACGTCGTGTAGAACGACGGCATCGTGTGGACCGACATGCCCATGTTCGACGCGGGCACGCCGAGCACCATCAGGAACAACATGCCGGCCAGGACGGCCATCGGGCCGAGGATCCGGGTGAGGAACAGCTGCACGGAGCCGACCGCGAAGACCGCGAGCCAGGAGATGCCCAGGATCACCGCGGTGTTCCCCTCCACCGCACCGAGGACCGGCCCTGCGACGAGCCACACCAGCCCGGCGATCAGCGCGGACCAGCCCGCGAGGATGGGCACGAACCGGCGGAAGCGCAGCAGTTCCGGCGAGTTCGACAGCATCAGGCTCAGCGGCATGTAGCCCGCCAGCATCAGCGCCGTCGTCATGAACATCGCAGTGAGGCCGGCGCTGTCGTTGTCGGGTAGCGGGGCCAGGTCCTCGGTCTGCAACGTGAGGCCCTGCCCCACCACCTCCGGCGCCAGGAGTCCGGTGACGGTGCCGACCTGGGACGCACCGGCCGCGGTGGCGGTGTACACCGTCGCGCTGCCCTCACCCGGGTCCGAGAGCACCACCGATCCCGCGACCTCGCGGTCGAGGACCAACTGCCGGGCGTCGGCATCGGTGGCGACCACCCGAACGTCGACCGCGGACGGGTTCTCGGCAGCGAGGGCGTCGGCGAACTGCTCGGCCTGCGGCGCGGGACCCGCGACGGCGATCGGCATGTCGTGCGGCGTCGGCGCGTGCATGGTCGCCAGGTAGCCCGTGATCATCATCCCGACCATCAGGAACGGGAGCAGGACCATCGCGACGTAGCGACCGATCCTCTCCTTCTTGGCCCGGGCCGGATCGGCCTCGGTCTCGGGGGTGTGCCCCGGAGGACCGTCGGTGGTCGCCGTGGATGTGGATGTCACAGTCGTGCTCCCGCTACTCGTTGTCCGTGCATGAACGCGTCGATCCGAACCGACACCCAAAAATTACGCCGCCTGACTTAAATTAGACAATGATCGAGGCGGTGACGTTCGTCCCACCAGGGCACCGCAGCCGCGACTCGGCCCACGGTCACGGCGAGAGGGGAACCACATTGGGACAGCACGGCGACCGGGTGCGCAATGCCCTGCTGGACGCGGCCGAGGAGCTGTACGCCACGGACGGCATCGACGCGGTCTCCAACCGGCGTATCGCCGAACACTCCGGCAACGCCAACCATTCAGCGGTGAGCTATCACTTCGGCGGCCGCGACGAACTGGTGCGGGCACTGCTCGATCGCCACACCGAGTACGCGCGGGCTCGGCGCGCCGAACTGGTCGCCGAACTCGGCGACGACGCCCCGATCACCGGCCTGCTGGCCTGCCTGATCCTGCCGTTCACCGATCTGCTGGCCGCGCGTCCCGCCCCCAGCTGGCGGGCACGGTTTCTGCAGCAACTACGCACGGTGCCGTCCGTGGCTGCCTCGGTCGCCGAGTCCGTCACGGCAGATCCGCTCACCGACCACCTGATCCACCGGATCCGGGCGCACTTCTCCGCGGTCCCCGAACCGATCTTCAACGGAAGATCCTGGATGCTCGGACGCACGGTGATCGACGCGTGCGCGGAGTACGAATCCCGGGTCCAGGTGGAACCCACCCCAGCGGACTGGACGGGCCTCGGCTACTTCCTCATCGACGCCTGCGCGGGCATGCTCGGCGCCCCGGTCACCCACCCCGGTGACTTCCTCGGGGAGTCGAAGGTGACGTACCTGTTGTAGCGGCGTCGCCTCAGGCGAGCAGCTTCTTCTGCACCTTGCCCATCGCGTTGCGCGGCAGGCCGTCGACGATGCGGACCTCGCGGGGCCGCTTGTGCACCGACAGCTGTCCCGCCACGTGCGCGATGAGGGCCTCCTCGTCGAGGCCCTCCCCCACGACGTACGCGACGATCCGCTGCCCCAGGTCGGCGTCCGACAGTCCCACCACCGCGGCCTCCTTCACGCCCGGATACCCGAGGAGCGAGGTCTCGACCTCGCCGGCGCCGATGCGGTAGCCGCCGGACTTGATCAGGTCGGTGGATTCGCGGCCGACGATGCGGTGGAAGCCGCCCTCGTCGATCACCGCCACGTCACCGGTCTTGAACCACCCGTCCTCGGTCCACGACTCGGCGGTCGCGTCGGGGCGATCGAGATAACCGTCGAACAGCATCGGCCCGCGCACCTGCAGGCCGCCGATGCTCTCGCCGTCGTGCGGGACGTCGCCGCCCTGCTCGTCGCGCAGCCGGGTCTCGACGCCGCGCACCGGGGTGCCCACCCAACCGGGCCGGCGTTCGCCGTCGACGCGGGTACTGAGGGTGAGCATGCTCTCGCTCATGCCGTACCGCTCGACCGGGGCGATGCCGGTCAGCTCCTGCAGCCGCTCGAACACCGGCACCGGCAGTGCCGCGCTGCCCGACACCAGGAGCCGGGCGCCGCTCAGCGCGCGGGCCGACTCCTCGTCCTCGACCACGCGCGACCACACGGTCGGCACCCCGAAGAACAACGACCCGCCCGCCTTCGCCGCCTCCGCGTACGCCTGCGGCGTCGGCTTGACGGTGTGGATCAGCCGACTGCCGATGCGTAGCGGGCCGAGCACACCCAGAATCAGTCCGTGCACGTGGAACAGCGGAAGGCCGTGCACCAAGATGTCTTTCGATGTCCAGCCCCATACCTCGGCGAGGGCATCGACGCCCGCGGCAATCGCGCGGCGGCTCAGCAGCACACCCTTCGGTGGGCCCGTCGTGCCGGACGTGTAGAGCACGAAAGCGGTGGACGAGGGGTGCGGTTCGGGATGCGAGTGCCAGTCACGGGCGTGCACCCGGACCGGCACTACCGGCAGGTCGCTCCCCTCGGGTGCCTGCCCCAGCCACGCCTGCGCCCCGGAGTCGGACAGGATGTGCGCCAACTCGTCCGGGCCCGAATCCGGTGGCACCGGGACGACGGTGACGCCGGCGAGCAGGCAGCCGACGATCGCGACCACCGTCGAGGCCGACGGCGTGGCCAGCACAGCGACCCGCTGGGCGCCGGTGATGCGCTTGGCCAGCGCTCCGGCAGCACCGAGGATGTCCGTGCGCGAGAGTGTGGCGTCGCCGACCCGGACGGCGTCGGGCATGTCGTCGCCGCGGGCGACTGCGAGAGGATTCAGCGAACTGAGCAGCACGACGCCCACTGTCTCACATCGCGCGTCAGCCCCGGGTGAGCGTCGAGCGAAGGAAGAACGTCAGGTTCGACGGCCGCTCCGCGAGTCGGCGCATGAAGTAGCCGTACCACTGCCCGCCGTACGGCACGTAGACGCGCACGCGCCGTCCGGCGTCCACCAGGCGAGCCTGCTCCAGGTCCCGGATCCCGAACAGCATCTGGTGTTCGAAATCGTCAGGCCCCCTGCCCGTCTCGCGAACCAGGTCGTCCACCGACGCGATGATCGCCGGGTCGTGGGTCGCGACCATCGGGTAACCGTCCCCGCGCATCAGGATCGCCAGACACCGCCCGTACGACGCGTCGACGTCCGCCCGGGACCGGAACGCCACCGACTCCGGTTCGCGGTACGCACCCTTGCACAGCCGGATCCGTGAGCCGGCCCCCGACAGGTCCCGGCAGTCGCCCTCCGTGCGTCGCAGGTACGCCTGCAGGACGGTCCCGAGCCACGGGAAGTCGGCCCGCAGCTCGCGCACGATCGCCAGTGTGGAGTCGGTTCGGGTGTGGTCCTCGGCGTCGACGGTGACCGCCGCCCCGTGCTCGCGCGCGGCCGCACAGATCGTCCGGGCGTGGTCGAGCGCGATCTTCTCCCCGTCCACCGGCAGGCCCTGTCCGAGCGCGGACAGTTTCACCGACACCTCGATCGGGCGCACGACGGCGTCCCGAACCTGCGGCAGGCGGCCCAGTTCGGCCAGAAGCTCGAGGTACGTGACGACGGTGTCGCGCGCCTGGGCCGGGTCGAGCGTGTCCTCGCCGAGGTAGTCGATGCTCACCGCCCGTCCCGCCGCCAGCAGGGTCGACGACGCCGCCATCGCGTCGGCGAGCGTCTCCCCCGCGACGAACCGGCGCACGATCGACTTCGTCACCGGCGCGCGCGTCACCGCGCTCTTGACCCGCGCCGACCGGGCGGCGGCGAGGATCGCCGGCCGCAGCGGATTCGACAGGACCGACGGTGTCATCGACCGGTCCCGGGTTCCATGTGCGGGTAGCGGTAGTCAGTCGGCGGAACGAAGGTCTCCTTGATCGTGCGGGCCGAGACCCACCGCAGCAGGTTCAGCGGCGAGCCGGCCTTGTCGTTGGTGCCTGACGCGCGCGCACCCCCGAACGGCTGCTGACCCACCACCGCCCCGGTCGGTTTGTCGTTGACGTAGAAGTTCCCGGCCGTGTATCGCAATGCGGCCGAGGCCTGTTCGATCGCGGCCCGGTCGTCGGCGACGACGGCGCCGGTCAACGCGTAGGCCGACGCCGTGTCCACCGCGGTCAGCACGTCCGCGAACGCGTTCGGCGCCGAGTCGTCGTACACGTGTACAGACAGGATCGGGCCGAAGTACTCCTTGGACAGCGCCTCGTCGCGCGGATCGTCCACCAGCAGCACGGTGGGCCGGACGAAGTAGCCGACGCCGTCGTCGTACTTGCCGCCCACCGCGATCTCGACTCCGGCCGCGCCCCGCGCCCGCTCGATCGCCGCGACGTTCTTGTCGTAGGCGCGCCGGTCGATCACCGCGCCGCCGAAGTTCTCCAGATCGCTGACGTCGCCGTAGGTGAGTGCGTCCACCTCGGCCAGGAACTGGTCCTTCATCCGCGACCACAGCGACCGCGGGATGTAGGCGCGCGACGCCGCCGAACACTTCTGCCCCTGGTACTCGTACGCGCCGCGGATCAGCGCCGTCGACAACACCGCGGGATCGGCGGACGGATGCGCCACCACGAAGTCCTTGCCGCCGGTCTCGCCCACCATTCGGGGATAGCTGCGGTACCGGTCGATGTTCGCGCCCACCTCGCGCCACAGACGGTGGAAGGTGGCGGTGGATCCGGTGAAGTGGATGCCGGCCAGTCGCGGATCGCTCAGTGCCACATCCGACACCGCGAGGCCGTCACCGGTGAGCAGGTTGATCACCCCGGGCGGCAGTCCGGCGGCCTCGAGCACGCGCATCGTCCAGTACGCGGCCAGGGTCTGGGTGGGCGACGGCTTCCAGATCACCGTGTTACCCATCAGCGCCGGCGCGGTCGGCAGATTGCCGGCGATCGCGCTGAAGTTGAACGGCGTGATCGCGTACACGAACCCCTCGAGCGGCCGGTACTCGAGCCGATTCCACACCCCGGGCGACGAGACCGGCTGATCGGCGAGAATCGCCCGGGCGAAGTGGACGTTGAACCGCCAGAAGTCGACCAACTCGCACGGGGCATCGATCTCGGCCTGCTGCACCGACTTGGACTGACCCAGCATCGTCGCGGCGGCCAGCGTCTCGCGCCACGGACCGGACAGCAGGTCCGCCGCCCGCAGCAGCACCGCGGCCCGCTCGTCGAACGGCAGGTCCCGCCAGGCCGGCGCGGCCGCGGTCGCGGCGTCGATCGCCGCGCGGGCGTCGTCGTAGGTGGCGTTGGTGATCGTGCCGAGGATCGAGGAATGCCGGTGCGGTTGAACCACTTCCATCGGCTCACCGCTGCCAGGTCGGTGCTTGCCACCGATCACGTGCGGGATCTCGATCGCGGCGGACATGTGATCCGCCAGCGACTTCCTCAGACGATCGCGTTCGGAGCTCCGCGGCGCGTAGGAGTGGACCGGCTCGTTGTGCGGCGCCGGTACCTGCGTGACGGCATCCATGCTGCCCTCCTGCCCTCGAGCTGGGTGACTGCAACCAAGCTCAGGCTACGCCCGACACTGCCTCCGGCGCCCCGCAACAAGTGCGCGAAGCGTCGGAACCTGCGCCCCACTTTCCGCGACAAGTGCGCAAAACGCGAGAACGCGGGCCCCACGCGCGCGAGAAGTGCGCAAAACGTGAGGACCCGGGTGCCCGGTGTGGTCAGGACAGACGCGCTGCCGCCGCGGCGATCCGCTCGTCGGACGCGGTGAGGGCGATCCGCACGTGCTTCTGCCCGCGCGGGCCGTAGAAGTCTCCCGGCGCGACGAGGATGCCGCGCTCGGCGAACCAGTCGACGGTGTCCCGGCAGTCCTCACCGCGGGTGGCCCACAGGTACAGCCCGGCCTCCGAGTCGTCGACCGTGAAACCTGCTCCACGGACCGCGGCGAGCAGGACGTCGCGACGACGCCGGTACCGCTCACGCTGCTCGGCCTCCTGCTCGTCGTCGGCGAGCGCAGCGGCCATCGCGGCCTGTATCGGCGTCGGCATCATCATGCCCGCATGCTTGCGGACCTCGAGCAGTTCGGCGATCAGCGCCGGGTCGCCCGCGAGGAAGCCGGCCCGGTAGCTGGCGAGGTTCGACGTCTTCGACAGCGACTGGATCGCGATCAGGCCCGTGTGGTCGCCGTCGCACACCCGCGGGTCGAGGATCGAGACCGCGTCGGCGTCCCACGTCAGACCCAGGTAGCACTCGTCGGACGCGACGATCGCTCCCCGCTCGCGCGCGAACGCGACGACCTTGCGCAGGTGTTCGACCCCGAGCACCTTGCCGGTGGGATTCGACGGCGAGTTGACGAAGATGAGTGCCGGATTCTCCGGGCCCAGCTGCGCGGTCCCGTCGGCCCGCAGCACCCGCGCACCGGCGAGCAGCGCGCCCACCTCGTACGTCGGGTAGGCAACCTCGGGGATCACCACGAGGTCGCCGGCCCCGAGACCGAGCAGGCGCGGCAGCCACGCGATGGCTTCCTTGGTGCCGATCACCGGCAGGATCGCCGCCGGATCCACTCCGGTCATCCCGTAGCGGCGGGCCACCGACGCGGCCGTGGCCTCGCGCAGCGCATCGGTGCCGTGCGTGGTCGGGTAGCCGGGCTCGGCCGCCACCGACGACAATGCGGCCTGGATGGCCGGAGCCACCGGATCGACCGGGGTTCCCACGGACAGGTTCACAATGCCGTCGGGATGCGACTGCGCCTTCTCCTTCGCGGACACGAGGGAATCCCACGGGAAATCGGGCAGGGACTTGGCTACCGGGTTACGGGGCAACGCTCTTCCTCGACCTATTCCTCGCCCATGGGGGGCAGCGCCTTGATCAGCGGCGGGTCGAAGTCGACCTTGCCGAGCTTCGCGGCACCGCCCGGCGAACCGAGATCGTCGAAGAAGTCGACGTTCGCGCTCACGTATCCGGTCCACTGATCCGGCACGTCGTCCTCGTAGAAGATGGCCTCGACGGGGCACACCGGCTCACACGCACCGCAGTCCACACACTCGTCCGGATGGATGTAGAGCATGCGACCACCCTCGTAGATGCAGTCGACCGGGCACTCCTCGATACATGCCTTGTCCAGCACATCGACGCACGGTTCGGCAATCGTGTAGGTCACTGCTGCTCTCCCTGCCTTTCTGACCCGGGCGCCGAGGCGCCTCGACGACCCGGCTGGTCGGGTCCTCGACCCGACGAACTTCCGGAGTGTCCAGTATGAATCTCCCCGACCGCAACAGTCAGGTAAGGGTCGCCTCAGCGAACCGCGCGGGCGGCGGGCCGACCCGCGTCGATCCGGTCCCGCACCTCGCTCGCGACCTCCGCGAGCGCGCCGCGTTCACCCAGGTATTCGGCGAGCGCACCCACCACCGGGAGCCGACCGAGGACGCGGTACGGCCCACTGCCGCGCGGCCGCCGCTCGATCTCGGACAGCAGCCCGCGAACCGTGTGTGCCGTACGCCACATCGATCCGACCACCGCGAACGGTCGCCATCCCGCAGCGTGGTCACGCTCGGCATCCTCGTGGCGGGAGGAACACTCGAGGATCGGCCGGGCATCGAGCTCGCGTCGGCACAGCACCGCCGCGAGCAGATCCACCTGCCGTGCCCGGTCCTCGACGCCGTACTCGCGCGCCACCGCCACCAACACCAGCGCCTGGTTCGCGAAGCCGAGCAGGTCCTGGATCGGCAGCCGGCCGACCAGCGCACCGAGAACGCCGGGGAACGCGACCGCGACGGTGTTGAGCGCACCGAGCCGCGTCACCCACCAGTCGGCCCGGTCCGCCGCGCTCGACCGTTCCCAGGCCGCGGTGCCGGGCACCGTCAGCTCGTCCAACACCCACGCCGCGGCGTCGAGCACCTTCTCGGCCAGGGCCCGGTCGGCCGCGCTCGGCGGCTCGAACGTGCGGGCCTTGATGCCGAGCGGATCGAGGTGCAGCACGTCGAGCACGGGGCTGATGCCCCACGCCGCCTGGTCGAGCAGGACCGCCACGGTCCGGTCGCTCGGGCGGCCGTCGTCGCTCATCGCGGCACTCAGACCAACGGCAGGGCCGGCGCGTGCTCGCGCAACGCGTAGCCCGTGGTCCGCTCGCGGGCGGGACGCCCGATCCCCTCGGCGATGGCCCGCAGCTCCTCGACGGTCTTCTCCGATCCGTGCTGCGAACCGGCCATCCGGGAGATGGTCTCCTCCATCAACGTGCCACCGAGATCGTTCGCGCCGCCCTGCAGCATCGCCTGCGTGCCGGCGATACCCAGCTTCACCCAGCTGGTCTGGATGTTGGGGATCCGCCCGTGCAGCATGATCCGCGACAGCGCGTGCGCGGCCCGGTTGTCCCGCTGCGTCGGGCCCGGCCGGGACGCGCCCGCGAGGTACAGAGGCGCGCTCTGGTGCACGAACGGCAGCAGCACGAACTCGGTGAATCCGCCTGTCCTGTCCTGGATTCCACGGATCACGTTCAGGTGACCCACCCAATGCTTGGGGCTGTCGACGTGGCCGTACATCATCGTCGAACTCGATCGCAGGCCCACCTCGTGGGCGGTGGTGATCACGTCGATCCACGCCGACGTCGGCAGCTTGCCCTTGGTGAGCACCCAGCGGACCTCGTCGTCGAGGATCTCGGCGGCCGTGCCGGGAATCGTGTCCAGTCCGGCCGCGCGCAGTTCGGTGAGCCAGTCCCGGATGCTCTGCCCACCACGGGAAGCGCCGTTGACGATCTCCATCGGGCTGAAGGCGTGGACGTGCATCGACGGCACCCGGCGCTTGACCGCCCGCACCAGATCGGCGTACCCGGTGACCGGCAGTTCGGGGTCGATGCCGCCCTGCATGCACACCTCGGTCGCACCGGCGACGTACGCCTCCCATGCCCGGTCGGCCACTTCCTCGGCCGACAGCGTGAACGCGTCCGCGTCACCCTTGCGCTGCGCGAACGCGCAGAACCGGCAGCCGGTGTAGCAGATGTTGGTGAAGTTGATGTTCCGGTTCACCACGTACGTGACGTTGTCGCCGACGGCCTCCCTGCGCAGCGCGTCCGCGAGCGCGACGACGGCCTCGAGCCCGTCACCGTCCGCCGTCGCCAGCGCGAGGTACTCGTCGTCGCTGAGGCCGGCGGGATCGCGCTCGGCGCTGCGCAGCGCCGACAGAACGTCGGTGTCCACCCGGGTCGGCGCGGCGCGGCCCAGTTCCAGCACCTGCTCCCGGACCGTCTCCCAGTCGCCGAACGCGCTGCCCAGATCGGAGCGGGTCTCGGTGTTGCGGCCCTGCGTGTCGATCTCGGTGTTGAGGTCGACACGACCGGTCGACACCCATTCCTCGTCCGGTTCCTGCCACGGCAACCCGGCCGGCTTCACGCCCTCCCGCGCGAGACCCGTCTCGGGGTCCGCCAGCGCCCGCACGTGTGCGCCGATCCGCGGGTCGATCCACGGGTGTCCGGCCAGCACGTACTGCGGCTGCGCGGCGGTCCGCTCGGTGAGCGCGAACCCGGCCTGCGCCGTGATCTCGGCAAGGGTGTCCAGGTTGGGCCACGGCCGCTCCGGGTTGACGTGGTCCGGGGTGAGCGGCGAGACGCCGCCCCAGTCGTCGACGCCGGCGCCGATCAGCGCGAGGCACTCGGCGTGCGAGACGAGGTTGGGCGGCGACTGGATCCGCATACCCGGGCCCAGCAGCAGCCGGGTCACCGCGATGGTCGCCAGGAATTCCTCGAGGTTCGCGTCGGGCGCATCCCGCATCGCGGTATCCGGCTTGGCGAGGAAGTTCTGCACGATCACTTCCTGCACGTGCCCGAAAGCCTTGTGCACCTTTCGGATCGCCATGATGGAGTCGGCACGCTCGGCCGGCGTCTCGCCGATGCCGACGAGAATCCCGGTCGTGAACGGTATCGAGAGTCGGCCCGCCTCGGTCAGTGTGCGCAGACGGACGTCGGGGTCCTTGTCGGGGCTGCCGTAGTGGCACTCGCCCTTGTCGGTGAACAGACGCTTCGAGGTGGTCTCGAGCATCATCCCCATCGACGGCGCCACCGGCTTGAGCCGGGACATCTCCTCCCAGCTCATCACGCCGGGGTTGAGGTGCGGCAGCAGACCGGTCTCCTCGAGCACCCGGATCGACATCGCGCGCACGTAGTCCAGTGTGGAATCGTAGCCCCGCTCGTCGAGCCACTGCTCGGACTCGGGCCACCGGGCCTCCGGGCGATCCCCGAGCGTGAACAGGGCTTCCTTGCAGCCCATCTCGGCGCCCTGCCGCGCGATCTCGAGCACCTCGTCCGGTTCCAGGTACACGCTGTGGCCCTCGGCCCGCAGCTTGCCGGGGACCGTCACGAACGTGCAGTAGTGGCACTTGTCGCGGCACAGGCGGGTGAGGGGGATGAAGACCTTCCGCGAATACGTCACGGTCCCCGGACGGCCCGCCGCGACCAGTCCCGCGTCACGCACCTTCGCCGCCGACGCGCACAGGTCCTCGAGGTCCGTGCCACGCGCGTGCAGCAGGGTGGTCGCCTCGTCGACGTTGAGGGTGGACCCGTCCCGGGCGCGACGCAGTACCCGCCGCATCGCACTCGCGGACGGCGCTTCGGTCTTCACCGGGGGCCGCGGTACCGACGGGATCGGCAGGATCGTGGACCGGTCGGTGTCATCGCCTGAGTGGGTCACCCGTCGATCATGCGTCACCCGCCCCGGTACCTGCCACCGCGGGTCCCGGTCGATCCGCTCAGCCGCGGGGATAGTCCTCGTCGACGGGGACGCTGCGGCGCTGCTCGGCCGCGTCCGCCTCGTTCACTTCCAGCGGCGGCTCGATCCGGTCCGAATCGTCGCGGTCGTCGTCGCCTTCGGCCGGGGTCATCTGCTCCACCAGATCGGCTTCGGGCACGTCCGTCGGGCGGACGACGTCCTCGGCCTCCTCGGAGCCCTCGGCGTCCCGGGCGTTGTCGGTTCCGGATCG
The DNA here is from genome assembly GCF_050433545.1 of Rhodococcus sp. BE178. NCBI lineage: Bacteria > Bacillati > Actinomycetota > Actinomycetes > Mycobacteriales > Nocardiaceae > Rhodococcus > Rhodococcus sp. BE178. The sequence continues at coordinate 122,861 of NZ_JBNPXA010000003.1, forward strand.
TTGCATGACGACCACCTTCCGTCTCGGCAGACACTCGCGGCCACCTCCACCATAGGACGCGGGACGTCGACTCGGGCAGGATGAGATCGTGAGCTTCCCTCCCGACCCCGCACCGTTCGAGCGAACGGTGACGATGGCCGAACCGAAGTGGCGCCCCAGCGTCCGCGCCCCGCGACTGTGGGCGACGACGGCCACCCTGATCTGGCTGCCGGTGTTCGTCGCGCAGGTCGTGTGGGCGGTCGTCGACGGACGCTGGACCACGTGGCCGCACGTGCTGGTCTTCGCGCTCACTGTGGTCGTCGCGGTCGTCGACATCGTGGTCGTGCCGCGGTGGCGCTACCGCGTGCACCGCTGGGAGATCAGCGACGACGCCGTCTACACACGCACCGGTTGGTTCAACCAGGAGCGCCGGATCGCACCCATCACCCGCGTCCAGACCGTCGACACCGAACGCGGACCGCTGGACCGATTCTTCGGCCTCGCGACGGTCACCGTCACCACGGCGTCGTCGGCCGGCGCCGTGAAGATCACCGCACTCGACCTCGACGTCGCCGACCGCACCGTCGAACACCTCACCGAGATCGCCGCCCGCAACGCCGGGGATGCGACGTGAGCGTGCCCCTCGAACAGTCCGGTGACGCCGCCCTGGCCGCCGAGGAGGAACAGCCGTGGCTGCGCCTCGACAAGCGGATGCTGCTCGTCCACCCGGTCAACGAGGTCCTCAAACTGCTCCCCGTGATCGCGGTGTCGTGGATCGTCGGCAGCCGGAACGGCAACCACTACTGGGGGCTGGTCGCCGTCGCCGTCCTCGTCGTCTACGGCGTGCTCCGCTGGTTCACCACCACCTACCGCATCGGTCCGGTCCACGTGCAGCTGCGGCACGGCGTCTTCGAGAAGAAGGTCCTGTCGGTGCCGCGCACCCGCATCCGCTCCGTCGACGTCGAGGCCGGGGTGCTGCACCGGCTCCTCGGGCTGGCGGTGCTCCGGATCGGCACCGGCCGGCAGGCGCAGCGCGGCGAGAGCAGGTTCGAACTCAATGCGCTCGACGCCACCCTCGTCCCGGACCTGCGCGCGGCGCTGCTCGCCGGACACCGGGAGCTCCGGCCCGAGGCGGGCACCGATGCTGCCTCGGACACCGCACCGCCCGGGAGGCCGGGCGTCGAGATCGGGCACTGGTCGCCGTCATGGGTGCGGTACGCGCCGTTCTCGGTGACCGGGCTGATCGCGATCGGCGCGCTGGTCGGCATCGTGTTCCAGTACGGGCTGGCCGACCGGATCGCCCGCTCCCCCGCCCTCGCGGACGGATTCGATTCCGCCGAACAGGCCGGCGCACTGGGCCTCGCCGTACTCGGCCTGGCCGGGCTGGTGATCCTGTTTGTCGCCGCGAGCGTCCTCGCGTGCGGGCGCTATCTGGTGGTGTACGGCCGCATGAGCGTCACCGACAACGGCCGCACGCTGCACGTCAGTCACGGACTGTTGCGCACCCGGCAGACCACCCTGGACCGGGCCCGGCTCCGCGGCACGACGCTCAAGGAGCCGCTGCTGCTTCGCGTCGCCGGCGGGGCGTCCCTCGACGCGATCATGACCGGTGTCAGCGCCGAACACCGTGAGTCGTCACTGCTGCTGCCGCAGAGCCCGCGGGCGGACGCGACGCGGGTGATGGCGACCGTTCTCGGCGACGACCGGCAGGCGGACGTCGCGCTGCTCCCGCACGGACCGGCCGCGCATCGGCGCCGCTACACCCGCGCGCTGTGGCCGGCCGCCCTCGCCGCGCTGATCGCCGCCGGATTCGTCGTCGCGGGCCGTCACGTGCCGTGGCCCGCGTGGGCGGGCGTCGTCGTGCTCGCGCTGGCAGGCGCGGGACTCGCGTGGGACCGCTACCGCGGACTCGGGCACGCGGTGCTGCCCGGCTGGCTGATCACCCGCAGCGGATCGCTGGACCGCCGCCGCGACAGCATCGAGGCCGCCGGCATCATCGGCTGGACGGTGCGCCAGACGTTCTTCCAGCGCCGCGCCGGCGTCGCCACCGTGATCGCGGCGACACCCGCGGGCACCGGCAAGTACGTCGTCCACGACCTCCCGGTCGAGCAGGCGTGGGCGCTGGTCGACGCCGTCACGCCCGGTGCGGGCGGGATCTGGCGAAGGCCTTCCTAGCGGATCGAGCTGCCGTGCTTCGTCATCGGCGTGACCTCGATCGTCATGTAGGGGAACAGCGGCAAGCTCCACAGGAGCTCGTGGAGTTCGTCGGCCGAGTCCACGTCGAAGATGCTGATGTTGCTGTACTGCCCGACGATTCGCCAGAGATGCGCCCACTTGCCCTGACGCTGGAGATCCTGTGAATACGCCTTCTCCCGCGCGATCGTCTCGTCGCGCACCCCGGGATCCAGATCGCGGGGAATGTCGACGTCCATCCGGACGTGGAACAGTGCCATGAAGTTCTCCTCGTTCTCCGTGCTCTCCGTGCGTGTGATCAGTCGCGGGCGAGGTGCCTGACGACGTCCATGTCCAGTTCGACGCCGAGCCCGGGTCCCGAGGGCAGGTGGACCTGGCCGGCGGAGTAGTCGAGTGGTGTCTGCAGCAGTTCGACGGCGAACAGCTGAGGGCCGAACAGTTCGGTTCCGAAGTTGATACCCGGTTCGGCGCAGGCGAAGTGGATCGACGCGGCGGTGCCGATGGGCCCCTCGATGGACGTGGCGCCGTGGCAACGGATGCCGGCCGCCTTCGCGACCGCGACCACCTCCTTGCTGCGTTGCAGCCCACCGCATTTCGTTGTCTTGAGGGCGATGACGTCGGCGGCACCGGCGCGGGCGATCTCGAGGGCGTCGTGCGGCGTGTGCACCGATTCGTCGGCCATGACCGGTGCGGCGACGAGGTGGTTGAGCTCGGCGAGCACCTCGATCTGCTCGGCGGGGGTGGGTTGCTCGACGAGTTCGACGCCGCCGTCGACGAGTTCGGGCACGAAACGCAACGCGGTGAACCGATCCCATCGCGCGTTGACGTCGATGCTCACGCCCGCCTTGCCGCTGAGCGACTGTGCGATCGAGACCACCCGCTCCGTATCGACGGCCGGGTCCAGCGCACCCATCTTGAGCTTGAAGGAGAAGTTCAGGCGCGCCTCCATCCTGTGCGCGACCTCCTCGAGGATCTCCTCGACCGGAGCGGCTCCGAGAGCCCAGCGGACGTCGACGCCGGTCCGGAACGCGCCACCGAGCAGCGTGTGCACCCCCACGCCGAGGTGCCGGGCGTACGCGTCGTGCAGCGCGACGTCGACGGCAGCCTTCGCGAACCGGGCATTGGCGACGATCTTCTCGAGATCCACCATGATGCCGGTGATCTCGTCGACACCACGCCCGATGATGTACGGCGCGATGTAACGGTCGACAATCACCTTCATCGTCTCTACGGATTCACCACCCCACCAGGGCCCACCGGGCACCACGCCCTCACCGTGGCCGGTGACGCCGCCGGCGGTGGTGATCGCGACCAGCAGAATCGGCTGCTTCTCCGCGGTGGTGGTGGCGAACTTGTGCGGACGCACCAGTGGCACGTCGATGATGGTCGTCTCGACGGAGACGATTGCGAGATCAGGGTCGGGCATCGAACAGCTCTCAATCGGATCGGGAAGCACCGAATGCCGGCGCCCCCGTGGGACACCGGCATTCGCTTCGACTCAGGCCTGGGGGTCGAGGGCGAAGTTGTAGGTCACGTAGTTCTTGCCGTCGTCCCCGGCCTTCGGATCGAGGATCAGTTCCGGCTTGGTCGCGGTCGCGACGTCGTTCTCGAGCCACTGACCGCCCGCGAAGTACAGCTGGGTCGTGATGGTCTCCTTGCCGGGCGCCTTCACCATCAGGTGCAGGTGGGCCGGACGCCACGGGTGACCGCCGTAGGACTCGATGAACCAGCCCGTCGGTCCGTCGTGCGGGATCTGGTACGGCGCGGGCTGCAGCGTGGTGATCTCGTAACGGCCCTCGTCATCACAGACGATGGTGCCGCGCAGGTTCCACTCGGGCAGGTTCGGTGCGAACTGCGAGTAGAAGCCGTCCTCGTCGGCGTGCCAGAGTTCGACGGTGGCGCCGGCGAGACCGTTGCCCGCCAGATCCGTGACCTGGCCGGAGAACACCAACGGGGTTGCCTCGGCGTCCTTGTCGGTCATCGGCATCGTGCACCTGGACGGCAGCTGCGGCGCATCGGCGACGTAGTACGGGCCCTCGATGCTGCCCTTGGTGCCGGCGAGTCCGTTGCGGCTGTAGTTGACGTCCTCGATCTCGTGTTCGACGAACACGTCCAGCCACAGCGGCACCTCGCCGTACTCGCCGACGTCGATGATCCACTGCTTGACCACCCGGTACTCGTCGTAGGTGACACCGTGCTTGTGGATGATCTCCCCGAACGCCGCGAGCACGTCGCGGTAGATCGCGGCCGCCCGCTCCTTCGACGTGTCCGCCGACACGCGCTCGGACTTGAACTTGTCGGTGGCGGCATTACCCGATGCGTGCGCGGTCGCCGTTTCGGTGCTGGTCATGGGTCCTCCTCGTCGAGGCTCGAACAGTGACGGTCGAGAAAGTTGTGGCGGCGGTGAACGCGGGGCAGGCGCGTCCCCCACCGAAGTTGTACGCTGTGCGTACATGCACGTCGCAATGCGTACACACCATACTGTGCGTCGAGTCACAGCCGTTGTCAACACCCGACCTCGAAGTCACACCGAACCCGCAGCCAGGAGCATCAGATGCCGAACGAAGACCGGGATTTCATCCAGAGCATCGAACGGGGCTTCGCCGTCCTGCTCGCATTCGACGAGCAGGACCCCACCCCGTCGCTGGCCGAACTCGCCGCCAAGACCGACCTGTCCCGCCCGGCGGTACGCCGCATCCTGCTCACCCTGCAGAAGCTCGGCTATGTCGCCGCGAACGGGACCCGGTGGTCGCTCACTCCCCGCGTGCTCAGCATCGGCCAGCACTACTCCGCGTCCCACGCACTCGTCGAGTCCGCGATGCCGCGGCTCGTCCAACTGTCCGAGCGCACAGGCGAATCCGCCTCGCTGGGTGTACTCGACGGGGGCGACGTGGTGTACGCCGCCCGCGTGCCCGTGCGCCGGATCATGAGCATCAACGTCTCGGTCGGCACCCGCGTGCCTGCCTACGCGACGTCGATGGGGCGTGCACTGCTCGCCTGGGCGCCGGACGAGACCGTCGACCGGGTGATCGCCACAACCCGATTCGACAAGCTGGCGCCGGCAACCCTCGGAACGCCCGACGAATTGCGCGCAGAGCTGGCCAGGGTCCTCGACCAGGGCTACGCGCTGACCGCAGCCGAACTCGAGGAGGGCCTGATCTCGATCGCCGCCCCCGTGCGGGACGCGGCGGGAACCGTCGTCGCCGTCACCGCGTGCTCCACCTCCTCCGGACGACACACCCCCGAACAGTTCCGCGACGCGGCCGCACAGCACGTCGTCGCCGCCGCGGACGCGCTCAGCGCCGACCTCGGCCACCGCGGATGACCCGATACGAGAACATCAGGAACGCAACGTCTCCGAGGGCGCGTACCCGTACTTGCGTCGATAGGCCGCCGCAAACCGTCCGGTGTGGGTGATACCCCAGCGCAGGGCGACGTCGGTCACCGACGTGACCGACGGATCCCCGGTCACCAGGTCGTCGTGGATGCGTGAGAGCCGGACGTCTAGCAGGTAGTCCCGCGGGCACATGCCCAGGTACTCCCGGAATCCCTCCTGCAACCGGCGCACACTCACACCCGCGGCCTCGGCCATGTCGCTCGCAGTCCAGGCGAGGGACGGGTCGTCGTCGATCCGGTCGAGGACCCGCTTGACGATCCGCGGCCGCGGGGCCGCGGCCGCGTCGTCGGGCATCGCCGCCAGTACGAACGCGCCCGTGATGGCCCCCGACAACTGCTCCGCGACGACCGGGGTCTGCCACAGCCCCTCGCCGCCCCGGGCCTGCTGGACGATCGAGCGCAACAACGCCATCCAGGTCTGCCCGGCCTCCGTCGACAGGTCCACCTGATCGGGCAGTCGGCGGTCGGGACGGCCGAGGACACGCCCCAGCTCGCGGTGCAGGTAGTCCCGGTCCACCTTGACACCGACGATCTCGCAGTCGGCGGTCCACCGGGTGATCACGGCCGGGGTGTCCGGCCGGAACACGGACGCCTTCCCGACACCCGATATCACGTCACCGCCGGCGGTCACGGATTCGATCCGACCCGACAGCGGGATGTTCACCGCATACCCGCCGGGATGCTCCGTGTCGACGGAAACCTCGGCTCCCCAACCGATCCGCGCCAGACGGAGCGGCCCGATCTGCATCGCCCGCACGTTCAGATGCGGCTCCGATCCGGCCGACAGCGGCATCAGGTCGTGCGGGAAGTACGCATTCGAGACCACGTTCTCCGCCTCGTCCCAATCCCCCGGATCGGCGGCCACGTTCATCGCCATACCCTCGCACCCTTCCCATCCCGTCCAGTTCGGGACTTCGGCCCCAGTGTGATCGGGAACACCTCCTCTGGCAATAACGGGTGGTCGAACCCGTCGCGCAATCCGGATAGTGAGGCCGCTCAGCGGATCGCCTACCGCGATCCGATCGACCTATGGTCTCCGTCACAGCCAACGACCACCAGCAAGGAGCCCCGACATGGATTCGCGTCGACTGCGAAACATATTCGGACAGTTCGCAAGTGGGGTCACCGTCATCACTTGCACCCGGCAGGACGGTACGCCCCACGGCGCAACGGTGACGGCCTTCACCGCAGTCTCGATCGAACCGCGATTGTGCCAGGTAACCCTGACCCGCACGTCCAAAGCCTGCGCGTTCCTGTCCGGCGCACCGTTCGCGGTCAACATCCTCGCCGCGGACCAGACCGACGTCGCGCTTCACTTCGCCGGTCGCCCGCAGTCCCCCGAACCGGTGTGGGCCCAGGGGCCCACCGCGCCCGTGCTGGCCGGCAGCGCCGCCACCCTGTCGTGCGTTCCGTGGCGCGAGTACGACGGCGGCGACCACGTGATCTTCATCGGCGAGATCGTCGATGCCCAGTTCCGTGACACCGATCCGTTGCTCTTCTACCGCAGCACATTCCACGATCTCGGAGCACCGAGCGGGAGTGCCGCCTGGAACGGATCGATGGACGATCCGCACCGCGGATGGTTCGACTCCGAGACCACTTTCACACCCCTGCACCTGTCCGGTGCAACCAATTGACCCCATCCCCGATGCAGGAGAAACGATGACCACCACCGAGCCCCGCCCCACCGACACGGACGTCGACCGTTCGCAGGTCAATGTCGCGGCCGACTCCGACGCGAACCGGACCACGAACTTCGCATCCCGCCCCATGACTGGCGACGAGTACATCGAGTCGATCAAGGACGGCCGCGAAATCTACCTGCACGGCGAGAAGGTCAAGGAGTTCTGGAACCACCCGGCCTTCCGCAACTCGATCCGGATGACGGCACGCCTGTACGACGCGCTGCACACCGGTGAGCACGTCGACACGCTCACCTGCCCCACCGACACCGGCAACGGCGGCATCACCATGCCGTTCTTCAAGACCCCCACCAGTTCCGACGATCTGCTCCGCGAACGCGACGCGATCGCCACCTGGGCCCGCATGACCTACGGCTGGATGGGCCGCTCCCCCGACTACAAGGCCAGCTTCCTCGGCACTCTCAACGCCAACAGCGAGCTCTACGCGCCGTTCCAGGACAACGCCAAGCGCTGGTACCGCGAGTCGCAGGAGAAGGTCCTGTACTGGAACCACGCGATCATCAACCCGCCGGTCGACCGTCAGCTGCCTCCGGACCAGGTCGGTGACGTGTTCATGAAGGTCGAGAAGGAGACCGACGCCGGTCTGATCGTCTCCGGCGCGAAGGTCGTCGCCACCGGATCGGCGATCACCAACTACAACTTCATCGCGCACTACGGGCTGCCGATCAAGAAGAAGGAATACGCGCTGATCTGCACGGTGCCGATGGACGCGCCGGGTATCAAACTGATCTCGCGCGCGTCGTACTCGCAGAACGCCGCCGTCGTCGGCTCCCCGTTCGACTACCCGCTCTCGTCCCGGATGGACGAGAACGACGCCATCTTCATCTTCGACAAGGTGCTGGTGCCCTGGGAGAACGTCTTCATGTACGGCGACGTGGAGAAGATCAACGCCTTCTTCCCCCAGTCCGGCTTCCTGCCGCGGTTCACCTTCCAGGGTTGCACCCGGCTGGCGGTCAAGCTCGACTTCATCGCCGGACTGCTGATGAAGGCCCTCGACGCCACCGGCGCCGGCGGCTTCCGCGGCGTCCAGACCCGCGTCGGTGAGGTGATCGGCTGGCGCAACCTGTTCTGGTCGCTGAGCGAATCGATGGCGCGTGACCCGGAACAGTGGATCGGCGACACCGTCATCCCGAAGCTCGAGTACGGGCTCACCTACCGGATGTTCATGATCCAGGGTTACCCGCGGATCAAGGAGATCATCGAACAGGACGTCGCCTCCGGCCTGATCTATCTGCCGTCGTCGGCGGCGGACTTCAAGAACCCCGACGTCCGTCCGTACCTCGACAAGTACGTCCGCGGCAGCGACGGGATCACGGCCGTCGACCGGGTCAAGGTCATGAAGGCACTGTGGGACTCGATCGGATCCGAATTCGGCGGACGGCACGAACTCTACGAGCGCAACTACTCCGGCAACCACGAGAACGTCAAGGCCGAACTGCTGTTCGCGGCGGAGAATCGCGGAGGCGTTTCCGCGATGAAGGGTCTGGCCGAGCAGTTCATGAGCGAGTACGACCTGGACGGCTGGACCGTTCCGGATCTGATCGGGAACGACGACGTGACCGCGTTCTACAAGAAATAGCCGCGCTCGGGGTCGTGCACGGGCAGGAATTCCCACCCGCGCACGGCCTCACCGAGCGGCCGTGCCCGCCGACGGTCCGGACGGCATCAGCCCTGCTGGGCCCGGGCCACGATCGAGTCGAGCTGGACGCGGAACAGGTAGACCCCGGCCGGCAGCACCGCCGCGACGAACAGCAGCAGCGTGCGCCAGTCCTCGAACACCAGCACGTCGCCGCCCGGTCCGCCGATCACGCACAGGCCGAACCCGAACAGCCAGCCGAAGATCGGCAGCGCGGCGAGGACCGGCCGCTCCGTGAACTTGCGCGCACCGAGCACCAGCAGCAGGTTGACCACGGCCGCGACGAGGATGCTCACCGGGAACGGTGTCGTCCCGAGGTAGGCGGGCAGGAACAGCACCGAGAGCACCGCGCACAGGAACCCGTCGAACGTGAGCAACGCCAGTGTCGTGCGGGCTTCGGCGGTGGACACGGGCGGCTCGACGGGGTGGCTCTCGACGGTCATGTCACCGATCGTGGTCTATTCGCGAGGGCGCCGCCACGGCGGGGTCCGGGTCACGGGACCGGCGGGTAGCCGAGCATCGTGAGCAGCTCGCTCTGCTGATGCACGAACGCGTGCAACGACCCGATGTAGAGGTCGTGGAAGTACGGGGCCATCGGCCGCAGACTGTCCACGAACGCCGTGATCGCATTCTGGAGTTCCCAGTTGTACATCCGCCGCACCCTCCCGTTCGACAGCTGCATGCGCCGACGAACGGACCCCCACGAACGTGGCGTAGATCACAGCATACGGCGAGTGGGGCGGCGACGAGCCCGGGTAGGTTCACCAGGTCCGACCGCTCGACGGTCACGGAGATCCCGTGGCGTGGCGTATCCGGTGCCGGGCGTCGCAGCACGTTCGCGACACCACCGACCGAGCGATGGGGTCCCGACTGCGGGAGGGACAGCCCTACCGCACTTCTACCGCAGCGGTATTCCCGTCGAAGTTCGAGGAGAACTGGCGTGACGGCACCGTCGGGGCCTGGATGCGCCGATACCGTCCGGACATCCCACTCGGCTGGACCGCCCTCAGGACCCGAGTCCGGCGCACAGGTCCGTCTCACGCCCACGCTCGTCGACGGGACCGGACTGTCCACGGACCAGCACGAAGTGTTCCTCGGACAGGACCGGTTGCGCGACATCGTTCGACAACGCGAACTCCGTGCCGGACGGCGCCACCGTCACCTGGGTGCGGTGCGCGCGGAGACCCGCGAGCTTCGCCGCCATCACCGGCGCGACGTCCACCACCGCGGTGACCGTCGAGTCCGGCACGCGTGGCAGCTCGCCCGGCTCGGGCAACCGCCAGCCCTCGGGCACGGCATCGATCGCGGCGATCCCCGCTTCGAGCGCGGACTCCTCGGTCACCGTCCAGTAGAACTTCGCGACCTCCCACGGCCCGCCCGCCTCGGGGAAGGCGTCGGTGCCCGCGGCCTCCACCGCGGCGGTCGTGAGGTGATGCGCCCGAACGTGATCCGGATGCCCGTACCCGCCGACCGGGTCGTACGTGACCACGACCTGCGGACGCAGTTCGCGGATGACCGCGACCAGTTCCCTGACCGCCTCGTCCTGATCGGCGTTGACGAATGCGCGCGGGTTCGCCGCCGACGGCGTCCCGGCCATGCCCGAATCGCGCCACCGCCCGGCGCCGCCGAGGAATCGCGGCTCGGAGGCGCCGAGGGCCTCGAGTGCGCGGGTCAGTTCCAGGATCCGGAAGCCCCCCAGCTGATCGGCGCGGTCGGCCACCAGACCGGCCCACCGGTCACCGATGACCTCCCCCTCCTCGCCGAGGGTGCACGTCAGCACCGTCACCTCGGCCCCGTCCGCCGCGTAGCGCGCGATGGTGCCGCCCGTGGTCAGGGTCTCGTCATCGGGATGCGCATGGACGAACAGGATGCGCCGACCGTTCACAACCACTCGTTTCTCTCGCTCACTTCGTCCGCGTCCACGCTCCGGCATCCGCGAAGATGCCGACCTGGACCGGACCGCCCATCACGACGCCCTGCACGCCGGGGCCCACCGCGACCACCGTGTTGTCCTGGAGCACCGGCAGTACCGCCGCCAGATCCCACAGCTTGGGCTCGGCGTCCGCGATCACCCGCGCCACGTCACCCTGGCCGCGCAGCGCCTCGTCGATCGCCGGCTGCAGCGCCGGTTCGCACAGGCCCGAGAGATTGCTCGGCGACCGCAACTCGCGGGCCGACGTGGAACCCGGTTCCGGTGTCGCGGAGGCGGCCTCGGAAGCCGTCAACGGCAGGCATCCGAAACGGGAGGCGAGGGAGGTCGCCGGATCCGATCCGGCGCGTTCCCAGCCGACGACCGCATCGACCCGGCCCGACGCCAGCGCCTCCCCGTACAGCTCCTCGGCGGGCAGCGACAGGACCGACGCGGCGATACCGGCCCCGCGCCACTGGTCGGCCACCGTGTTCGCGACCGCGACCGCGGTGTCGTCGTTCTCGGGGGCGCCCAGCACCAGCGTCAACTGTTCGCCGTCGTGCACCATCCGGCCCTCCGTCAGGGTCTCGGGGGCAGCGCCCTCGGTGGTGGTGGGAAGCAACTGGTGGCCGGCGGCGGCCAGCAGCCCGAACGCCTGCTCACGCGTCGGCGGTGGCGGTGCGGTGGGCGCGTAACCCGGGTCGGACGGAGCCAGAATCTGTGCTCGCGCCGGCACCGCCGCCGACTCGCTGCCGGCACCGACCGTCGCGAGCAGATTCGGGTCCAGCAGGCCCAGGAGCCCCCTGCGGACCTGCCGGTCGGCCAGGGCGGGGACCCGTCCGTTGAGCGTCACCGACAGCACGCGGGGCTGGAGCTCGGTGCCGGTCTGCACGTCCGGGATCACCGACAGCTGGGCAAGCGTCGCGGCACCGCTGTGGACGCGGGCCACCTGCGCATCGCCGGACCGCATCGAGTCGGCGAGCTGCGCGGGCGAGCCGCCACGCCGCATGAGGATCTGGTCCGGTTTGGCGGGGGTGTCCCAGAACCGGTCGTTGCGTTCGAGCTGGATCTCGTCCCGACCTCGATCGACGGACTTGATGTGGAACCGGCCACCCGACACGGGGATGTTGTCCGCCAGACCGCGCGCGAATCCGCCCGGCGAATCCTTCACGAGGTGCGAGGGCAGCAGATCGGTGAACAACTCCCGCCACGCGGGGTACGGCGCGGACATCTTGACCGTCACCGTCTTCCCGCCACCGGACGACGCGATGTCCTCGATCAACCCGTATCCCGCGGGATCGACGACACCGGGCTGGCTGATCATCTGCTGCCACAGGTAGCGGAAGTCCTCGGCGGCGATCGGGGCGCCGTCGGACCACTGGGCCTCGTTGCGCAGCTGGTAGGTGATCGTGGTCGGCACCGCGGGAGCCACGTCGGGCGTCTCGGGGGCCGTGTCGGTAGTTGCAGGGGTCTCGGGTGTCGCTGTGGCCGAGACCAGCACCGACGGGTCCGGAATCCACGTGGTGACGCCCGGCCGCGCCGGATCGACCACGGGGCGGAACGGACTCGGCAACACCAGGGCGCTCACCGCGGAGTTCGCGGGCGACTGGTCGGCGAGCAGATGCGGGTTGAACCCGATACCGACGTCGTCGATCGCGACGACGACGGTGTTCTTCGTCGGGACGGCCGTCGTCGGTTTGGGGCTGTCGGTGCTCTCCACCGGCGGTGGCGGATTGGCGGTGCACGCGGCCACCGTCAACACCGACACCGCGGCGGCTGCCCCCAGCAACCGCCGACCGAACTCACGGGAGAACCCGTGCCAGACCTGCGCCACTATCGGTCCTCCCGTCCGCGAGCGGCTCCCCCGCCCGTGCGCGTTGCGCGAGTGTTCAGACTCGCACAACGCGCACGGAACGCGTCACACACTTACAGTGCGGCCTTGTCACGCGACTTCGCACGCGAACGCTCGCGCGCGCGGTCGGTCTGCGACAGGTGCAGCTTGCGCACGCGAACCACCTCGGGGGTGACCTCGACGCACTCGTCGCCGGCGCAGAACTCCATCGCGGCTTCGAGCGTCAGCTCGATCGGCTTCGCGAGGGTCTCCGTGGCGTCGGCGGTCGCCGAGCGCATGTTGGTGAGCTTCTTCTCCTTGGTGACGTTGATGTCGAGGTCCTCGGCGCGCGGGTTGATGCCCACGACCATGCCCTCGTAGGTGTCGGCGCCCGGGTCGACGAAGAACGTGCCGCGGTCGGACAGCTGGATCATCGCGAACGGGGTCACCGAGCCGGTCCGGTCGGAGACCAGCGAGCCGGTGTGGCGGGCGCGGATCTCGCCGGCCCACGGGCCGTAGCCGTGCGAGACGGCGTTGGCGATGCCGGTGCCGCGGGTCTCGGTGAGGAAGTCGGTACGGAAACCGATCAGGCCACGCGACGGGACGATGAACTCCATCCGAACCCAGCCGGTGCCGTGGTTGGTCATCTGGACCATCTTGCCCTTGCGGTTGGCCAGCAGCTGCGTGATCGCGCCGAGGTGCTCCTCGGGGGTGTCGATCGTCAGCTCCTCGAACGGCTCGTGCAGCTTGCCGTCGACCTGCTTGGTGACCACCTGCGGCTTGCCGACCGTGAGCTCGAAGCCCTCGCGACGCATCTGCTCGACGAGGATGGCCAGCGCCAGCTCACCACGACCCTGCACCTCCCACGCGTCGGGGCGGCCGATGTCGAGGACGCGCAGCGACACGTTGCCGACCAGCTCGGAATCGAGCCGGGTCTTGACCATGCGAGCGGTCAGCTTGTGGCCCTTGACGCGGCCGACGAGCGGCGACGTGTTGGTGCCGATGACGACGGAGATCGCGGGCTCGTCGACGGAGATCGTCGGCAGCGCGACCGGGTTCTCGATGTCGGCGAGGGTGTCGCCGATCATGATCTCGGGGATGCCCGCGACGGCGACGATGTCGCCGGCGACGGCGACCTCGCCGGGCTCACGGCTGACGCCCACCGTCTTCAGCAGCTCGGTGATCTTGACGTTCTTGACGCCGTCGGCGTGCATCCACGCGACGTTCTGGCCCTTGCGCAGCTCGCCGTTGTGGATACGCACCAGCGCGAGGCGGCCGAGGAAGTCGGAGGCGTCGAGGTTGGTGACGTGTGCCTGCAGCGGGGCAGCGGAATCGCCCTTGGGGGCCGGCACGTGCTCCATGAGGACGTCGAACAGGACATCGAGGTTCTCGGTGTCGGGAGCGTGACCGTCCTCGGGACGGTTCATCGAGGCCTTGCCCTCACGCCCGGAGGCGTACAGGACCGGCAGGTCGAGGAGCGCTTCGGCGGCCGAGGCAGCCTCGTCGTCCAGATCGGAAGCCAGGTCGAGGAGCAGATCCTGCGCCTCGGTGACGACCTCCTCGATACGGGCGTCGGGACGGTCCGTCTTGTTCACGACGATGATGACCGGCAGCGACGCGGAGAGCGCCTTGCGCAGCACGAAGCGGGTCTGCGGCAGCGGACCCTCGGACGCGTCGACGAGCAGGACGACACCGTCGACCATGGACAGGCCGCGCTCGACCTCGCCACCGAAGTCGGCGTGGCCGGGGGTGTCGATGACGTTGATGACGGTGACCGAGCCGTCGGCGTTGTGACGGTGGACAGCGGTGTTCTTCGCGAGGATGGTGATGCCCTTCTCGCGTTCGAGGTCACCGGAGTCCATGACGCGGTCGACCAGCTCGGCGCGCTCGGCGAAGGCGCCGGACTGGCGCAGCATGGCGTCGACGAGGGTGGTCTTGCCATGGTCGACGTGCGCGACGATGGCGACGTTACGGAAATTGGTGGTGCTCACGCGGGGCGTTCTCCTGGCTGCTGACGGGGCCACACGAATTTGATGTCGCACGGCTTCTGGCTGCCGCTACGCGCATGCGTGATTCCCATTCGCGACCCCGCGTCACTGAAGGTTCACGATGTTCGCGTCAGCGCCGGGATTGCGGCCAGCGAATACCCTACCCGCCCGCAGCGCGAAACCTCGCATCGTGACCCCCGATCGATACCTCTGACCAGGCAATAGTGATCTGCACCACTGGCCAGTCACGGCGTCTGCGCAAACCATCCCGACGACCCTCCGGTGCCGGCCCCGGTGGGGCATCGACAGCCCCCGGACCACCTTGCCGGATCAACGGATGAGGGTACGCTCACTCGCGTGCGGACAGATCCGATCCTGGGCACCGCACTCGGGAGGAAGGCTGGGCTCGGCAATGGGCAAAGGCAAGGGAAAGGTCAAGGCCAGCAAGGTCTCCGGCCTCAAGCCCAAGAAGAAGTGCTGCCGTAAGAAGACGCGCTGCCTCAAGTGCCCCGTCGTCATCATGCGCATGAAGAAACTCGAGAACGAGGGCGCGACCAAGAAGGAACTCAAGAAGGGCCTCAAGAAGGCCCGCGCGGCCTGAGACCGGTCAGTCGGCGTCGAGCAGTGCGGTCAGGTCCGGCAGCCATGCGCGGTCGTTGGCGACCAGTGCGATCTCGCGCAGATCCGTCGCGTCCACCCAGCGCAGCGCGGAGTGGTCGAGTGCCTGCGGGACGCCACTGATCAGCTCGGCGCGATATGCGCGCAGCACCAGTCCGTCGCGCAGCGGCACGTCGACGCCGATCCGCTCGCCCGCGGTCACCTCGACGCCCAGTTCCTCCCGCAGTTCGCGACGCACCGCGTCGGCGGGGGTCTCGCCCGGTTCGATCTTTCCGCCGGGCAATTCCCACAGCCCCGCCAGCTCCGGCGGGCGGGTGCGCTGCGCGAGCAGTAGGCGGCCGTCGCGGATCACGGCCGCGGCCACCACTTCCCCGACCTCCCCGACCTCACGTTCAGGTGCGCCGGTCATTGCGGTCCCCTCCCCATCGCACCATCATGAGGTATGGCCGAGTTGCTGTCCGATACCGAGATCGACTCCGCACTGACGAACCTGCCGACCTGGCGACGCGACGGCGACACCTTGGTCCGCACCGTCGAATCCGCCAGCTTTCCCGCCGCGATCACGCTGGTGGATCGGGTTGCGGAGGCCGCGGAGTCGATGAACCACCATCCCGACATCGACATCCGCTGGCGGAAAGTGACGTATTCCCTCGCCACGCATTCCGCCGGCGGGATCACTGCGCTGGATCTGGAGCTGGCACGGCGGATCGACGATCTGGCCGCGTCTGCGTAGCGCGCACGCGTCGGCCGGCATAGGCGACCCACGCGAACACGACGAGCGCGCCGGCGACGTTGACGGTGCCCGCCCACGCGAGCGCGCCGGGCCGTGAGATCGCGTCGTCCTCGACCTGCTTGAGGACCCACGGCACACCGATCACGGTCACGATCAGCCACAGCGACGCGACGACGCGGGTGCCGACCATCCGCGCATACGGACCGTGGACGAGCCAGATGAGCATCGGCAACACCCACACCCAGTGGTGGACCCACGAGATCGGGGAGATCAGCAGTCCGAAGAGTTGCACCAGGACCAGCGTGCCGAGCCTGTCGTCGCGGGCCAGGGCGCGCCACGCCAGGAAGGCGAGCAGGGCCGACAGCGCGACCGCGATCAGCCACACGGGACCCGACTCGACGTCGTGGCCGACGATCCTGCTGAGGGCGCCGCGCAGCGACTGGTTCCACGCCGACCCGACGGGTCCGATCCGGTCGGCGTCACCGAACTTCGACGTGAAGTAGTCACGAGCCTGTGCACTGATCACGAGGTAGCTCAGCCCGATGGTTCCGAAGAACGCGATCGCCGAGAACACCGCGGCGCGCCAGCGGCGCTGAGCGACGAAGTACAGGCCGGTGACGGCGGGGGTCAGCTTGATGCCGGCGAGGATCCCGACGATGCCACCGGACACCCACCAGCGGGTGCTGCGGACGGCCAGCATCGCACCGAGGACGAGGAACACATTGACCTGGCCGTAGTCGAGCGTCGTGCGCACCGGTTCGGTCCACACCCCGATCGCGGTCCACAGCATCGCCAGGTACTTCCAGTGCCGGTCCCCGACGGCGGCCGATCCGACCAGCAGCTCGAGGCTGATTCGGATCACCCAGTACAGGGCGAGGACGGTGCACAGCTGCCAACAGAATCCGACGACCGAGAACGGCAGGTAGTGCAGCGGCAGGAACACGAGCGCCGCGAACGGCGGATATGTGAAGGGCAGCGGGAACTCGGGTGTCTCTTCCGAATACGTGAATCCGTACAGGTCACCGCTCAGGAGCGCTGCGGAGCCGTCGACGTACACGTGCAGGTCGACGAGATTGAGACCGTTGGGCGTCAGGACCATCCACAGCAGCCTGGCCAGCACCGACAGTGCGAGCAGCGCGGGCGCCCAGCCGACGAGTGTGCGATACGCCGCGTGCGCGCGTGGCCGCCGCCCGGCACGTGCAAGCTGAGACACTGGCTGGTGCTCTCCCGTGATCGTGTGCTGGCAGTAAGCACCCAGTGTGACGCAGCGGGGGAACGACCAGGTGTCGCGTCAGCCTAACCCGACGCCGATGGGCACAGAAAATACCTTGCTCATCAGTAACAGTTGCATCAAGGTTCACATTTTCCCCATAAGTCACGCGATATGGTCACCAAGCGATGGCAGTCACGTCACAGCTTGCATAGACTCCTCGGGACGCAGGTCACGAATGGGTCGTACAGAAGAGTCTGTACACATCGGGGGTCGATCCATAGAGTGACCCGCGACCGTGATGGGCCGTGGCGCCCGCTCGGCAGACCGACGCTGCTCCGCACGCGTCTGAACGACAAGGATGGGGTAAACCGTGATTCGTAACCGAGGAATGCGACGAGCACTCACCGCGTGTGCAGTTGCGGCCGCGGCGGCGCTCGCCGTTCCGGCCAACGCGGTCGCGCAACCGACCCTTCCGGGTGTCCCCGAGGACGTCTCCATCGACGCGCTGGCGTCCCTCGCCCCCGCCATCCTGGGCGCGGCCGCCGTTCCGGCGGACATCGCCGACGTCGACACCAAGAACGACCTGCTCGCTCAGGCGCGTGCACTGCTCGAGTCGGCCAACCTGCCGCCCGAACTCAAGTCCACCCTCGAGCGTGTCATCACCTTCCTCGACGGCAGCGGCGGCGGCGGACCCGAGATCCCCCAGGACGGGCCCGCGATCGCCCAGTTCCTCTACCCGACCGTCGGCAAGGGCTGCATCGCCCCGTCGAGCGACGCGGTCGGCACCGCCCTCGCGGTGCCGGGCCCCGCACACCTGCCCCCGCCGGGGCCGGCTGCCGGCCAGGCCGGTTTCGTCTTCACCGCGCTCGGCACGGCGAAGGCCGCCCCCACCCAGGGCATGACGGTCACCTGGATCAACGTCGACAACGGCCGTCGTGAGACGCAGACCCTCACCACCGAGGCGCGGATCAACCCGGACGGCCCGGCGACGCTGTCGGTCATCTCGAACACCGGCCCGGGCCGGGTGCTCGCGGTGATCTCCGGCGACCTCACCACCGAGCCCGAGGGCGCGGCGCCGCTAACGTGCAACTTCCTGCCGACGATCGGAATGTTCACCGTCGCGTAGGTTCACCGTCCGACAGTGAAGGCCCCACCGAGAATTTCGGTGGGGCCTTCACTGTTCACACCGCGTCCGTTCGTGGTAGACCGGGGAATGGCCGACAACATGCAGTCGATCCGTTCCCGGCATTCCCGACGATCCATCCTCTCGATCCGTTCGGAGGGCTCGATCCTCTCGATCGGCAGCGTCGGCTCGATCCTGTCCATCGGTAGCGTCGGCTCGATCCTGTCGATCGGATCCATCGGGTCAGCCGGCTCCGCACTGTCCTCACTGTCGTTCGCGAGCGTGGGCTCCGCGTTGTCGGGACTGTCCCGGTGGTCACTGCTGTCGTGGCGCGCGGTGGGTCACGCCCCCGACCAGCGCCCGACGCTCGTGGTGGTGCCCGACGAACCCGACCTGGTCCAGTCGACGACGCGGCACGTCCAGTCCTAGCCTGCCGCCGGACGGGGCCACGGCTGCCCCTCGATTTCCTCGACACCCCGGTTGAACCGGACGAGCATGTCCCTGAGGAGCCGGATCTCGTCCACGTCCCAGCCGCCGAGCACCCGACCGATCCCGGTGCGGTTCAGGTCGCGGTCGAGGTGCAGCCGGTCCAGCCCTGACTCCGTCGGCCGTACCTTGCGCGCCACACCGCCGTCCGGGTCGGCGACGCGTTCGACGAAGCCGTGGCGTTCGAGCGCGCCGACCTGCCGGTTGATCGTCGAGATGTCCAGCACGAACGCCTCCGCCAGTTCCTTGAGGCTCATCGGCTGTTCCAGTTCGAGCCTCGCGAGGATCAGGTACGCGGACCTGTCGAGCTTCTGCCCGCCCCGCTGCTGCGCGAGGGCGTGGTAGCGCGACAACAGCGTCAACTCGTACTCGATGTCCGTCATCGTCCGGTCTCCGTCGGACACCCGTCACCCTCTCGCTCCGACATTGCCCCCAATGTCCGCTTTGTGCATCGTGCACATCCATGTGTACCGTACACATTCTTGCAAATTTGTTGTGTAGCAGTAAATCCGAGGAGCCCCATTTTGAGTGCAACCGTCGCGTCCCCGTCGACGGACACCGCGAAATCCAGATCCAGCGGCGCCATCGTCGCGATTCTCGGTTTCTGCGGCATCGTCGTCGCCCTTATGCAGACACTGGTCGTTCCGATCATTCCGCAACTGCCGCACCTTCTTTCGGCGACGCCGGCCGACGCTTCGTGGGCGGTCACCGCGACGCTTCTCGCGGCCGCGGTGGTGACACCCATCAGCGGACGCCTCGGCGACATGTTCGGCAAGAAGAGGATTCTGGTCGCGAGCTTGCTGCTCGTCGTGATCGGCTCGGTGGTCTGCGCCTTCGCCAATTCACTGATTCCGTTGATCGTCGGTCGCGCACTGCAGGGCGCGTCGGTCGGTGTGATCCCGCTCGGCATCAGCATCCTGCGAGACGAACTTCCGCCGCGGAAGGTCGCCGGCGCGATGGCCATCGTCAGTGCCACCCTCGGCGTCGGCGGTGCGATCGGGCTACCGGTCGCCGCGGCCGTCGCACAGGTCGCGGACTGGCACGTGCTGTTCTGGATGTCGGCCGGACTCGGACTCCTGTGTGTCGCGCTCGCCGTGATCGTGATCCCCGAGTCCACGGTCCGCAATCCCGGACGTTTCGACTTCGTCGGCGCCGTCGGATTGAGCACGGCATTGATCCTGTTCCTGCTCCCGATCACCAAGGGCGGAACGTGGGGCTGGAGCGATCCACTGACCCTGGGCCTGCTCGCGGGGTCCGTCGTGGTGTTCGTGGCGTGGGGCTTCGTGCAGCTGCGGACCGCTCGTCCGCTGGTCGACCTGCGCGTGTCCGCACGGCCGAACGTCCTGTTCACGAATCTGGCGTCGATCGCGATCGGCTTCTCGATGTACGGCAACTCGCTGACGCTCCCCCAGCTGCTGATGGCACCGGAGTCCACCGGCTACGGGCTCGGCCTGTCGATGGTCACCGCCGGCATCGCACTGGCGCCGGGCGGTCTCGTGATGATGGCGCTGTCACCCGTGTCCGCGAAGATCTCGGCCTGGCGCGGCCCGCGCTTCACCCTCATGGTGGGCTCGGTCGTGGTCGGCCTGGGCTACGGGTTCGTCTACTTCCTGTCGTCCTCGGTGTGGATGATCGTCGTCGGCGGAATGATCATCGGTGCCGGCGTCGGCCTGTCGTACGCCTCCATGCCGGCCCTCATCATCGGCGCCGTCCCCGTCTCGGAGACCGCGGCGGCCAACGGTCTGAACTCGCTGATGCGGTCGGTCGGCACGTCCAGTGCCGCGGCGGTCATCAGCGTCGTGCTGGCGAGCATGACGGTGACGCTCGGGACGGCGACGATTCCGTCGTTCGACGCCTTCCGCGCAACGTTCGTCATCGCCATCGTGGCCGCCGTGGTGTCGCTGGTGTTCGCGTTCTTCATCCCGAAAGCCACGACGCCGGGAGCCGCGGGCAAGCGCCACGCCTGACACGCGGCTTCCGGCGCACAGACACGAACGCCCGCCCCGATATGCATCGGGGCGGGCGTTCGACGTTCGAGCCCGCGGGCTACGGCGTCTGCGTCGTCTGGCCCCCGCCCGACGATCCGCCGTTCACTGCCCCCGAGGAGCCCATGTAGAGATTCGCAGCGATCGTATAGAACAGGTTGATGAGGAATTCCACGAGACCCTCCGCGTCGTAGCTGATTTCGGACCGCTAACGGTATCCGAAGCCGATCCGAGGCCCGGACCGCATCCACATATCGGTCATTCGGCACGACTTGTTTCACCCCACCGCAGCGGTAGCGTTGAGAGGGGCATCGCGTAGTCGCTCCAGGACGGGAGTAACGACCATGAGCAGAGAGAAGTGGTGGGTCCTGGCGGGCCCGGACAGCGGCTGGTACCTCGAACAACGCGCCAACGGCGACAACGTGGTCGTCAACAAGGCGACGTCCGAAGAGCACCTCCTCGCCGGCTACCAGTGGATGCACGTCAAGCACGCCGACGCCCTGACCGGCACGCCGGCGCACGGCGTCAAGGTGCTCGGCGAGGGACCACCGCCGTTCGGCATATGGACCGAACTCCACGGAACCTGACAATCTGGTCGATTGCGACGAAAAACTGAAACACGTTCCAGCCCTGCGTTAGGTTGCAGGTGAAGTCGTCCCGCAACCGACCAGGAGGAGCGCAGCGATGGCGTGGACCCGCGAAGAACTCGAAGCCGCGTTCGAGAACTACCAGAAGACCGTCGTGCAGGCGACGCAGACCCGCGACTGGAACGCCTTCGCCGACCAGTTCACCGAGGACGCGACCTACCTCGAGCACGCGTTCGGCAGCTTCACCGGCCGCGAGGAGATCCGCCGCTGGGTCACCCGGACGATGACGGCCTTCCCCGGCAACCGTATGCCCGAGTTCCCCGTCTCCTGGTACGTCATCGACGAGGAGCGTGGCTGGGTGATCTGCGAGGTGCAGAACCCGATGGAGGATCCCGGCGACGGCACCGATCACGGCGCCGCGAACATCACGATCCTGCATTACGCGGGCGACAACCTGTGGTCGCACGAGGAGGACGCCTACAACCCGATGAACTTCCTGTCGATGGCGAAGAAGTGGTGCAAGCACGCGGAGGCGTCGGGCAATCTGCCCGAGGATGCCCGCATCTGGCTCGGCAAGATGGCGAACGTCCCCGGCTGATCGCCGCCGCCTACGACGACGGGCGCCCTCCGTGTGGAGGGCGCCCGTCGTGTGTTCGAGTCGGATGTCAGTAGCTCGTCCAGAGCACCGCGATCAGCGCGTTGACGATCGCCAGGATTCCGACGATGTGCGCGAAGTTGGGGTTGCCCTCGCCACGCTTCTGCCGTGCCCGGCCGATCTCGGCAACAGCCACGATGATCAGGGTGATCACCAGCTTGACGCCGATCTTCGCCATGTCGTAGTCCTTGCCGAGCGAGTCGATCGACTCGCCGAGCCCGACGATCACGATGCCGGACAGCAACTGGATTCGAGCGCCCCAGACCATCACCTCGCTGACGCGGGGGGCCTTCAGGACCGAGAGGTAACCACCGACGATCGCGGCCATGCCCAGCAGGTGGACGGCAACGAGGATGTTGTAGACGACAGACATGCTATTACCTTAGCTTTACGGATCCGGCGGCTTCACAACTCTGCTCGAGAAATCCATCCAAGGATGGATTCAGCGGAACTGCGGGTGCCACACCGCCTCCACACGGCCGTCGTCGACCACTGTGATGTCGGGCCAGCGGTCGAAGGCCGAACACGGGTGGGAGATGCCGAGATCGACTATGTCACCGACATCCAGCCCCACCGTATCGGTGAGGACGAGATGGTGGTCGTAGATTTGGGTCGCGGTCGCCTTCGCCGACCGGCGGGGGGTTCCCTGGGCATCGGTGGCAGACACCAGCACCGGCAGGCCGGCGTCGTAGGGAAGCTCGCGTTTTCCGGCGCCGACCACGATCCTCCCCGGCTCCGGCGCGGACAGGACGACAGCCCGGACCGTCAGCGCCGCACGCAGGCCTGGCACCGGTGACACCTCCGCGTAAGTTCCGTGGTCGTGCGTCACGTAGCAACCCGACCGCAACACCGGGATCACACGCCCGCCCCGTTCCGGCAGCTCCGCGATAGCCTCGATGACCCGATCCGGAAAGGCCGAGCCACCCATGCTGAACACCGGCTTTTCGGTCTGGATCCACGGCGACACCGCGCGGAAGGCGTCCACCGTCTCCCGGCAATGCGCATCGACCTGCGTGACGATGTCCGCGTCCCGACGGTTGGGGCGAACACCCTCGTACCCCGCGACGCCCGCGAGGGCGATTCCCGGCACGTTCTCACACTCCCGGGCGAGGCCCAGCGCCGCCGGGGCGTCCCGGACTCCGGTTCGCCCGCCCGGGGTCCCGACGTCGACGAGGACCCTCAGTGGATTGGCAGCGCCCCGCATGACCGTTCCCGCC
This sequence comes from Rhodococcus sp. BE178, assembly GCF_050433545.1. Taxonomy (NCBI): domain Bacteria; kingdom Bacillati; phylum Actinomycetota; class Actinomycetes; order Mycobacteriales; family Nocardiaceae; genus Rhodococcus; species Rhodococcus sp. BE178. The sequence goes on from NZ_JBNPXA010000003.1 coordinate 146,113, forward strand.
AGGCTCAGGCCCGCCGTCGAGTCCACCAGCAGGTAGAGCTCGAACGACGGGTCCGCGTCCAGCCACGCCCGGAGCTGTTCGAGATCGGGGCCGTGGATCACCTCGTTGGCGATGAGGATGCGCCGCGCCCCCCATTCGAGGGCAATGGAGGCTTGACGAACCGTGGCGACCGTGACGCCCCACGCGCCGGCGTCCAGCTGTCTCTGGACGATGGGCCGGGTCATCGTCGTCTTGATGTGCGGGCACAGCTCGACGCCGCGGTCGCGGCACCACGCCGCCATGAGATCGACGTTGTGCTGGACCGCGGGGAGACTCAGCCGCAGCTGCGGCAGGGACGTCGCCACCCAACCGAGACTAGCCACGGCGGCGCGACAGGGCCGTTGTGGCTACGGAGTTGTGCACGGTGAACGAGACCGTGCCGGGAAGGAAGCGGTCGTCGGACCACAGCAACGGGGTGCTGGCGGGGTCGGTGACACGCCTGCGCTCGCGGAGCAGCGGTGAGCCCTCGCCGCAACCCAGGAGACGGGCGTCGTCCGCATCTGCGTCGACGAGGTCGATGGTGTGATCGGCATCGGTGAACACAACACCCTCCTCCAGCAGGGGGTTCGCGTGAGAGGGGGCATCCGGAGGCAAGGCGGCTATCAGTTTTCCGATCCGCTCGGGGTAGATGGCGCGCTCGAGCATGACGGGAACCCGCGAGAGAGTCCGCAGACGCACCACCCGGTAGATGTGCGATCCCGGTTCGAGCTGGAGCTGCTCGCACTCGAGTGGCACCGCGGCCCGGTGCTCGATCTCGACCGTTCGACTTCCGGGATCCTCGCCGATCGAGTGCGCCCAGCCCGTGAAGCTGAGTAACTCGAAGAAGCTCTGCGTGCGCGCAGTGCCGAGAATGACGCGGCGTGTACCACGTCGTGAGGTGACCAGTCCGTTCGCGCGCAGGACGGCCAGGGCCTGGCGGACGGTGCCACGGGAGACGCCGTACTGCCCGGCGAGACTCTCCTCGCTGGGCAGCCGATCCCCGGAACCGAACTCTCCCGACGTGATCGCCTCCTTCAACTCGGCCGCCAACCTTCGATACTCGGCGCGCGGGCGCTTGCCCCCCGAATCAGCCAATGTCCGTCTCCTTCCGGCACCCGGTGCTCTTTGACCCGATCGTAGCTCTCAGAACTCTTCCCACTGGTCACAGGCGTCCCTCGGCGAGAGATCGACGGTTCTCGGCCGGTCAATCTTCACGACTCGATTCCGAATCGTTCACCTCATGGCAACGTCGCTCTGGCGGAATGATGGCGAAGTTGTATAGCCAACATTGATCAGGAGACACGATGCGAATGCACCACCTTCGCCAGGCGAGCCTTGCTTGCTCGCTGGCGATCGCCCTGTCGACACTCGCAGGCTGCGGACTGACCAGCACGAAGACGGACAGCGACACCGGCAAGTCCTCGACCGCCACCTCGGCCGAAGACTTCGGCGGTATGGACGGCCTCATCGCCGCCGCGAAGCAGGAGGGCAAGTTGAACGCCATCGCCCTCCCGCGGGACTGGGCCAATTACGGCGAGATCATCGACACCTTCGAGGCGAAGTACGGGATCGACGTCGAGGTCGAGAATCCGGACGCGTCCAGTCAGGACGAGATCAACGCCGCGACCTCGCGCAAGGGGCAGGACCGATCGCCGGACGTCCTCGACGTGGGCCACACTTTCGGAATCAGCGCCGCCGAGCAGGGCCTGCTGGCGCCGTACCGCGTGCAGGCGTTCGGCGACATCCCCGAGGGCCAGAAGGACGCCGACGCGCGGTGGTACAACGACATGGGCGGTTACGTCTCGATCGGCTGCGACAACGCGCGCGTTGCGAAGTGCCCGAAGACTTTTGCCGACCTGCTCGACCCGCAGTACAAGGGCATGGTCGCGCTGACCGGCAACCCCACGCAGTCCGGTTCAGCATTCGCTGCCGTCTTCGCGGCCGCTCTCTCCAATGGCGGCTCCTACGACAACATCCAGCCGGGCCTGGACTACTTCGCCAAGCTCAGCGAAGTCGGCAACTTCAACCCGGTCGAGTCGACGCCCGCGACCATCCAGAAGGGCGAGACCCCCATCAGCGTCAACTGGGACTACCTCAACGCCGGCTACAGCGACTCGCTCCGAGACAAGGGGGTCGATTGGCAGGTCGCGATCCCGGCCGACGGCTTGTTCGCCCAGTTCTACTCGCAGGCAATCGTGAAGTGGGCGCCGCACCCGGCCGCGGCGCGGCTCTGGCAGGAGTTCCTCTACAGCCCTGAGGGACAGAACCTGTGGTTGAAGGGCTACGCCCGTCCGGCGCTCATGCCCGCGATGGAGAAGGCGGGAACGCTCGACGCCACCGCGGCGGCCAGGCTGCCCGAGGTCGACGCCGCCGCGCCGGTCTTCCCGACGGAAGTACAGTCGACGCAGGCCAAGGCAGTCGTCAGCCAAGGCTGGGGCGGCGTGCTCGCCAGATGAGTATCCAGATGACCACTGCCGGGAGTGGGAGCACCCCGGTCCCCGCCGCTGACACCCAGTCCGTCCCCCGGCGTCGCCACCGGGTGGCCATGGGGGGCTGGCTCGGCGTCCTCCCGCTGCTGCTGTTCGCGGCAATCGCGTTGGGTCTGCCCGTCGCCACGATGGTGATCGGCGCGTTCACCACGCCCTCGACCGGTTCCGGCGAGGGTGGGCTGACCACAGCCAACATGACTGCGACGCTGCAGGATCCGTACCGATCGAGCCTGATCGGCAGCATGAAGCTCTCGGCGACGGCCGCGGCGATCGGCGCGATCGTCGGACTGCCGATCGCGCACGCCATCGTGACGTCGCGGTTCCGGGCCCTGCGCGAGGCAGTCTTGGCGGCGGCCGGAGTCCTCGCCAACTTCGGCGGAGTTCCCCTGGCCTTCGCGTTCGTCGCGACCCTCGGCAACGCGGGCGTCCTCACCAACGCCTTCCATCTCGGCGACCTCGGCTGGAGCCTCTACGACATGCGGGGCCTGACCGTCGTCTACCTCTACTTCCTGATCCCGCTGATGGTCCTGACCCTCACCCCGGCACTCGAGGGTCTGCGCGTGCAGTGGCGTGAGGCGGCCGCCAACAATCGCGCGAGCACGGCGCAGTACTGGCGGCACGTGGCCTTGCCGATCCTGCTGCCGTCGCTGCTCGGCGGGTTCGTCCTGCTGTTCGGGACGGCATTCAGCACCTACGCGACGGCCGCGGCGATCGCCGGCAGCAGCGTGCAACTGGTCACGGTGCAGATCGCGGCAGGCCTGTCGGGCGACGTCTTGGTGGGGCAGGGCAACGTCGCCCTTGCCCTCGGCCTGGACATGGTGCTGATCGCGGCGATCGTCATGGCCATCTACCTGCCGCTGCAGCGAAGGAGTGCACGATGGCTGGCCTGACGATGTCCAGGCCGGGACTCGGTCGCAGGGTCGTGCTGTTGGTCGCCGGTATCTATTTCGTGGTCCCGATCGTGTGCGCGTTCGCGTTCAGCGTGGGCATCGGGTCGCCGGGCCGGCAGGTCAGCCTCGACGCCTACACCGGCATCGGCAGCGCGACGGGCCTGGCCGGCAGCCTCGCACTGACGCTGAAGGTGGCCGCGGCAACGATCGCGGTCGTACTCGGATTGCTGGTGCCGGCGCTGCTGGCGGTGCGGATCGCCGCACCACGTCTGCGCACGCTCGTCCAGGCGGTCTGTCTGCTGCCGCTGGTCGTCCCGGCCGTCGCCCTGGGCGCCGGCATCACCACGCTGCTGAGGTGGGGCGCGGATCGCTACTACGGCACGCCGCTGTTCGACGGCCTGGTTGCGTTGCAGGATCCCGACTTTCCCGTGATCCTGGTGCTCGCCTTTGCCGTGATGGCCCTGCCGCTGGCCTACAGCACGCTCGACGCCGGCCTGTCGGCACTCGATCTGCGGGTCCTCGTCGAAGCCGCGCGGTCCTGCGGGTCCTCGTGGCCGCGCACCCTCATCCACGTGGTGCTGCCGAATCTGCGCGGCGCGCTTCTCAACGCCGCCTTCCTGACCCTTGCCCTCGTCCTCGGCGAGTACGCCGTCGCCGCACTGCTCGGGTACCAGCCGTTCGCGGTGTGGACCGTCGTCATCAGCGGTTCCGAGGCGCAGATGTCGGTGGCCGTGTCCATCGTCGGCCTGCTCGGCACCTGGGCGCTGCTCATGCTCGTCGCCGCAGCCGGACGCACCAAACGCCTCGAGGAGGCCTCATGACCGCACTACTGACCGATCGGACGCCCGCCGCCACCGCGGGAGCCGGTTCCACCGTGGAGTTCCGCGGACTGCGCCGTACCTTCGGCGCCACAACGGCATTGGACGGCCTGAACCTGGAGGTCCACCCCGGCGAACTGCTGGCCCTGCTCGGCCCGTCCGGCTGCGGCAAGACAACCGCGCTGCGCACCGTCGCCGGCTTCGAACGCCCGGACGCGGGCACGGTGCGCATGGACGGCGAGGACATCACGAGGATTCCCGCGCACCGGCGGGACGTGGGCATGGTGTTCCAGTCCTACAGCCTCTTCCCGCATCTGACCGCCGTCGACAACGTCGCCTTCGGTCTGCGGATGCAGGGGACGGGCAAGTCCGCCCGGCGTGCCCGCGCGATGGAGTTGCTGGAGCTGGTCGGGCTGCCGCAGCACGCCGCGCGGTTCCCGAGCCAGCTCTCCGGCGGGCAGCAGCAGCGGATCGCCTTGGCGCGTGCCCTCGCGCTGCAGCCCCGGGTCCTGCTGCTGGACGAGCCGCTGTCCGCGCTCGATGCGCAGGTGCGACAGACTCTGCGGGACGAGATCCGCCGTCTACAAAAGCAGTTGGGCATCACGACGCTGTTCGTGACCCACGACCAGGAGGAGGCCCTCTCCATGGCCGACCGGGTTGCGGTCATGCGGTCCGGGCAGATGGAGCAGTGCGCACCTCCGACCGAGCTCTACGAGCGCCCCGCGACGGCGTTCGTCGCCGAGTTCGTCGGGGTCATGAGCCGACTACCGGGACGGCTCGAGGCGGGCGGGCGGGCGGTGCACGTCCTCGGCCGCAGGCTGCCCGTCCATGGGGAACTTCCGGGCTCTGCGGAGTCCGGAAGCGGAGCCCGCGACGTCGATGTGCTCGTGCGCCCGGAATCCCTCGGCGTGACGGCGTCCGACGACGGAACGTCCCGCATCACCGGTGCAGCATTCCGCGGCGCCGGCACGCGGCTGACCGTGCAGCTGCCGGACGGCCGCGTGGTGATTGCGGACGTGTCGACCACCGCCGCCGCCGCGCTCGGCGCGGGCACCGCCGTGACCCTCGCACTACCGGACCGTCCGGTGCTGGTGGACCGTCCGAGCGGGACCGCCGAACCGGTCAGAAGTGCAGTTCAGCAATCCGTTTCGTCCAGTCGTCGATTCTGGAGGCGCGCCCGATGAGCCCTGATACCCTCCCCGGTGCCCCGGCAGCCGTCCTCTTCGACATGGACGGGACACTGGTCGATACCGAGCGACTGTGGTGGGACGCCGTCGAGCAGGTCGCGGCACGGCTCGGACGCCCCCTCTCCGATGCCGACGCGCCGGCGGTCGTGGGGCGGCCCGCCGATCACACCGCGGCCCACTTGTGCCGGGCACTGGGGCCGGCGGCGCCCGACCCGGATGCGCTTGCCCGCGAGCTCGACGAGGCGTTCGCGGCCCTGGTCGCCAACGACGTGGTTCCGCGTCCCGGCGTGTTGTCGCTGCTCGATGAACTGGTCCGCGCGCGGATTCCCACCGCGATCGTGACGGCATCACCACGACGTGTCGTCGACGTGGTGCGCGAGACGCTCGGCGCGACGCGGTTCACCACGACGATCGCCGTCGAGGACACGGTCTGCTCCAAGCCGGCGCCGGACCCCTATCTCGCGGCCGCGGCGGCCCTGGGGGTCGACCCGCGCGCATGTGTCGCCGTCGAGGACACGCCCGTGGGTGTGGCGGCGGCCGAGGCTGCGGGATGCGCCGTGCTCGTCGTTCCTTCCGTCGCGGTCCCGCCGGCGGCGGGTCGAACGATCCTGGACTCACTCGAGGGGGCCGACGTCGCCTTCCTCGCCTCCCTGTTGCATTCGGTCGAAAGGTACTGAGCATGGACGACATCCGCCACGTGGTGATTCTGATGCAGGAGAACCGCAGTTTCGACCACTACTTCGGCACGCTCGGCGGCGTCCGCGGGTTCGAGGACCGGCAGACCCTGACTTTTCCCAACGGCGACAGCGTCTTCCGGCAGCCCACGCTGTCCCGGGGCGACGGTGGTGTGCTCCTGCCGTTCCGGATGGACTCCACTCGGTACAACGCCCAGAATGCGGAGGGTCTGCCGCACGACTGGGAGAGCGGTCACGATGCGATCAACCAGGGTGCGATGAACCGCTGGACCTCGGCCAAGGGCGAGCAGAGCATGGGATACCTCACCCGGGAGGACATCCCCTATCAGTACGCGCTTGCGGACGCGTTCACGATCGGCGACGCGTACTTCTGCTCGATGGCCGGCCCCACCAGCCCCAACCGCCTCTACCTGTGGACCGGAACGGTGGGACCGGGTCGCGACGGCACGACCGGGCCGTGGATCGACAACACGCCGCTGCCGGAGAGCCCGGTGTGCGACTGGACGACGTATGCCGAGCGTCTCTCGGACGCCGGCGTCTCCTGGCGCGTGTACCACACGCCCGGCCTGGACGAGCGGGACGGCAACTACGAGGACAACGCCCTCGAGTACTTCCCCCAGTTCCACGCTTTTGCCGAGGACGATCCCCGATACATCGACGCGATGACGAGGTGGGACCTGACGGACTTCGACGCGCACTGCAAGGACGGGACGCTGCCCACGGTGTCGTGGCTCGTGTCGCCGTACCTGTTCTGCGAGCACCCGAACGCCAGCCCCGCGTACGGTGCGCACTGGGTCGACTCCGCCCTCCAATCGCTGTTCGCCAACCCCGAGGTGTGGCGGCACACCGTGTTTCTCGTCATGTACGACGAGAACGACGGCTACTTCGACCATGTCGTGCCGCCCTTCCCGCCCACCGGGACCCCGGAGGAATTCGTCGACGGGCAGCCGATCGGGCTGGGCAACCGGGTGCCGCTGTTCGTGGTCTCCCCGTGGTCGCGCGGCGGATGGGTGAACTCCCAGGTGTTCGACCACACCTCGGTACTGCGCTTCCTGGAACTCGTCACCGGTGTGCGCGAGCCCAATATCAGTGCGTGGCGGCGAGCGGTGTGCGGTGACCTGACGAGTTGCTTCGACTTCGGCAATCCCGACTACTCGATCCCGGACTTACCGGATACGAGGGCGCTGATGGCGGCGGCCGATGCGGCGGTGGACCTGCCCCCGGTGCCGCTGCCCGCCCCGGGCGCCCAGGTCATGCCGACTCAGGAGCCGGGGGCCCGTCCACAGCGGCCGCTGCCCTACCGGCCCTGGGCCGACATCGTGGTGGATAGCGCCACCGGCCGGGTTCGCGCCGCGCTGACGAACGCTGGGAGCGTGGCGTTCCACTACACGGTGTTCCCCAACGCGTACCGGCCATTCGCCGGGACTCCGTTCACGGTCGCGCCGCAGGGCACGGCGGTCTACGAGTGGAACGCTGTCCGCACGGCAGGTCGCTACGACTTCACCGTCTACGGAGCCGATGGATTCCTGTGCCACTTCGCGGGCGTCCTACCCAAGACCGACGACGGGGCCGCACCCCACGTCAGGGCGGCGCTGCACAGCAGCCCCGCGGACGCGTGGGTAGAGCTCGAGCTGGCAAACCACGGTGCGACGACGCTGTCCTTCACGATCGCACCGCGGGAATTCGGCGGGGAATCGCGCGTCTGCGAGGTCGGACCGGATGGCCGCGCGAGCGTCCGCTGGCCCATCGTGGAGGGCCGCTACGACGTCACCGTCACGACCGACGACGGCACATCATTCACCCGGCGCTACGCGGGGACGGTGCACGAATCGGACACCGCGTCGGCGACGACACAGGTCGGCTGACCTCCGTGCCGGGGAGTGCAATCAGGACAGGAAGAGCGGCTTACGAAGCGACCACTGTCCGTAATCGGGCTTGAGGATCGAGTTGAGGTCGATGCCGATCCCCTCGATCTGGCGCTTGTCGATCTCGAACTGGTGCATGTGTGCCGCCGGATGGACGAAGCCGGTCGGCGAACCCCAGTTGTGCTGCCAGAACCATGCGCCGACACCGGCACGCAGGCAGCGGTCGATCGTCGGCGAATTCGCGTAGACGCCGACGTTGCGGTGGCCCATGACGTTCTCCCACCCGCGCAGATAGGGGGCGATGAGGTTGTCGAACTCCCAGGCGGACGGGTTGTCGTCGATGGAGGCGTAGATCGGGCAGTTCTCCGGCCCGCCTGCGGCGCGATGCAATTCGACGCCGCGGCGGGCGTGACGCACACCGGCGTCGTATCCGCCCCGCCAGTCCGACGTCGCCCCCTTGCCGAACTGGTAGCACGAGACGATCTGCAGGCCGACCGCAGCCATCGCGGCGGCCTCGCCGAACTGCATCGGCTTGCCGAGCATCCACGCGGCGTCGGGGCGGCGGTCCGAGACGTACCGGATGGCGCCGACGTGCCCGGCCAGGCGGATACCGACGGGCGACGGGACGCCGGCGGAGTAGTCGATCAGTGTCGCCGGGCCCGCGTTCGCGATCGCGGGGCCGGCGACGGCCGCGATGCCCGCTGCCGCGGTGCCGGCCGCGGCAATCTTGAATAGTTCTCGTCTGGAAACCTGCACTGCAAACCTCGCATCACCGGCGGATTCCGGCATCGCTCTGACTGGGCATCCGTGGCGTATTCGCCGCGGGCCCTGTGGGATTCGACGCCTATTTCACCACAGTCACTCTGGTTTCGTCAGTCACATCGGTGACTTCGTCCCCTAGTCCGACTCGAGGCCGGCGAAGAAGTCGGCACGCACGGACACGTCCTCGACGACCCGGGTCGTGGTCTTCACGCCGAGCGAATGCTCCTTGAGCAGTGCACACAACCGGTCCCCGTCGATCAGGTCGATCGGGGGTGCGCCGTCGCGACGTGATTCGGCGCGGGCCTCGCTCGTGAAGGTGCCCGTCGTGATCAGCAGGCCCTTCTCTCCGCGGCCGGCCATGGCGCCTCGGAGATCCCGGACGGCGCCGGCCCCGACGCTGCCACTGACCCGCTTGCACTGGAACGCGACCGGGAAGCTCAGCAACGAGATCTGGCACATTCCGATCCCGTCGATGCCGCCGTCGGCGGTGCGCCCGGTGATGGTGGCACTCGAGAAGCCCGCCTCGCGGAGCAGGCGCTGCGTGAGGCGTTCGAAGGCGGTCGATGACATCCGCAGGAGCGAGTCCAGCAGAGTCGACTTCCACGCGACCGCATCGGCGGCGTCGCCGTACGACGTGTCCGCCGTCGACTCGGACTCCGCCTCCGTGTCCGACAGCGGAAGAGCCTGCGCACCAGGTGTGTTGGCCTTGCGGTTCAGGCGCTGACGCCGCTTGTCGGCGGTGAAGGCCGCCAACAGCGGGCGCAACTCGGGTTCGGTCGCCTCGCGCCCCCGCTTCGTCACACTCCACACGGCACGACGACTGTTCGCCAACAGGCCCATACCCTTGAGATACGTACGCGCCCAAGCCAATCGGTACTCGACCTCGGTTCCGGGCCCGTCGCCGTGGAGCACCCCCTGCAGCTCCGGCGACCAGCCCTCCCGCTCGACGACGGCGCTGTCGAGTTCGTTGTTGGATGCCGACCCGCCCAGCGCGATCAACGCCTGGAGGGTGGGCCACAGCAGCTCGGTGTACGGCGGGAGCTGTGCAATCAGAGCCTCCTGACCGGCGACATCCCCACGCTGTGGCTCCTGCACCTGCACACCCGCTCCCATCGCACCGTCCGTCGGAGGCCGCTCGACACCGGATCGGCCAGCCGACCTGGATGTTATCCGGTGTTGCGCGCCGCCCCGAATCCGGTGGTTCCGCCCGTGTGGCGGAACCACCGGGACTGGTCAGGCCCGGGCCGCGGCGTCGCGTCCGGCCACCCGACCGAATGCGAGCGCGTCGGCGACGTGGAAGCCGCCGTCCTTGGTCCAGCTGTAGGTCGAGCTCATCTCCCCGGCCGCGTACAGGCCGTCGATGGCGACACCGCGGGTGTCGACCACGCGAGCGCGGCCGTCGCGCCGCGGTCCGCCGTTGCTCCATCCGAGCAGCGGGGTGACGTCGAGGACGTAGAACGGCGCCTGCGACACGGCGCCGAGCTTCTCCGGGTCGCGGCCGAAGTGGTCGTCGGAGCCGGCGGCGCACGCCGCGTTGTACTGCTCGACGGTGGCTTCGAGCGTCGCGGCGTCCAGTCCGACCAGCTCGGCGAGCTCGGCGATCGAGTCCGCACGCCGGATCCAGCCCTTCTCGATCTCGTCGCTGTTGTCCAGACTCCACCGATTCTCGGTCATGAGCAGGTTCCACCCGACCGGCAGCACGTCGGGTGTGGGACTGAGCGGGCCGGCGGTGCGCATCTGCTCGTCGAAGATCAGGTGGAAGGGCCGCAGCGGGAACAGTTCGTAGGCGCCGTTCCGGAGGATGTGGCCGTGCTTGGGATCGGCAGCCTCGTCGACGAAGCGGCGGCCGTCCTCGGACACCCACAGGTAGTTGTGCGCGTTCCACAGCGCGAGGTAGTGGCCGAACTCGTCGTCGCCGCGCACACCGGTGATGGTCATCATGTTGCCCATGTGCCACAGATCGGCACCGACCGACTGCGCCATGCGGTGGCCGTCGCCGGTCGACGCGGGCGAGCCCCACAGCACGTGGTCCTCGACCCGCAGGTAGTCGCGGACCATCGCGGCATTGGCCTGGAATCCGCCGGTCGCCAGCACCACCCCGCCGCGCGCACCGATCCGGCGCCGCCCCTCGACACCCTCGACCTCGACGCCCACGACGACGCCGCCATCGGTGATCAGCTCGACTGCCGGTGTCCCGAAACGGGTCTCGATGCCGCGCTCGTCGAGCGCACCGCGCAGGAAGTCGTAGAGCAGCGAATTGCCCATCCGCCCGGCGACGGTGTCCATGCCGGCGTAGCAGTCGCTGCCGTCGAGCTCGAGATACTCCGGCTCCGTGTGGTAGTCCGGGCTCAGCGCGACGTCGGCGCCGAGTTCCTCGAGCCACCGCGAGTTCTCGGCGGTCTCCGACGCCCACGCCGCCACGACGTCGTCGGCCACCGGGAACGCGCCGCTCAGCGAGTTCAGGAAGGCGCGCGCCCGCTCGGGGTCGCGGTTGACCCACCAGCCGCCGCCGGAGACTCGCGTGTTGCCGCCCGCGGTGGCCTCGTCGCACTTCTCGACGACCAGAACGCTCGCTCCCGCGTGGTGTGCACCGAGCGCCGCGGCCGAACCCGCCGCACCCGATCCGACAACGACCACGTCGAATTCCTCATCGAAACCCGCAACGCCCACGTTCGCCCCTCTCGACTGATGTGACCCGAATCTGATGTGACCCGAATCTGATGTGACCCGAGTCGCTACCGCGATTCGGTGTGACCCCGGTCATTGTCGAGGGGTGCGGCCGGTGGGCGCGCGGGGCTTCCCATCCAGCGGAACACCACTCCGGCCGGCCGTCTATCAGCACCTGCAGCGCGGCGAAACCCTGCTCGGCGAACAGTTCGGTGGCGGCGGCCTGCACCGCCTCCGCCAGCAGTTGGGCGTGCTCGGCGCGATGTCGGTGATCGGCGTGCTGGCGTCCTAAACACCTCGTGGCCTGACGAATCCCACTGGGCGGGAAGATGTCCCACCCTCCCCGTCGCCCGGGACATCATCGTCCCGGGCGGCGTACGTCGTCCCCGAACAGTCGAGGAGTGTCGATGTCGTCAGGTACGGATTGGGAAGAGGAGTACGGCTACTCGGATGCCGTGCTCAGCGGAGATCTGCTGTTCTGCTCCGGCCAGGTGGGTCTGGACTCGGACGGCACCCCGCCCGCGGACCCGGAACGCCAGTACGACCTGGCGTTCGCGACACTCGGGGCCCTGCTCGCGAAGCACGGCGCGTCTCCGCTCGACCTCGTGGAGCTGACGAGTTTCCACGTCGACTACCCCCACCACGTGGTGGAGTTCATGGCCGCCAAGGCCCGATTCCAGGGTGCCGCGCGGCCGGCCTGGACCGCCATCGGTGCGGCCGCGCTCGGCAAGCCGGGCATCCTCGTCGAGATCAAGGCGACCGCACGGATCCGCCCGAACTGATCAGCCGAGGCTGCCGTGCACCGTCTTTCCCGCGAAGACCGTGGCCCGCACCTCGAGGTCGGCCAACGCGTCGGGATCCACCGTGAGCGGGTTCGCCGACAAGACGACGATGTCCGCGTGCGCACCGGGCGTCAGTGATCCGATGCTCTCGTCGCTGAACAGCTGCCACGCGGCGTCGATCGTCTGCGCCCGCAGAGCCGCACCGACCGGGATGCGCTCCTCGGGGGCGAGCACGTGGCCGCTGCGGGAGCGCCGCGTGACCGCGTCCGCGATGTTCCGGATCGGGTTGGTGGGGGTGACCGGACCGTCGTTGTGGAACGAGATCCGATGACCGGCCGCGACCGCCGAACCGGCTGCGGCCCAATGTGCTCCGTGGTCACTACCGAACAGGTCGTCGACCAGGACGTCGCCCCAGTAGTACAGGTGGTCCACGAACAGGCTGCACGTGACCCCCAGCCGGGCAGCCCGACGGAACTGATCGGGCCGCATGGCTCCGACGTGTTCGAGCCGCAGACGGTGGTCGGGGCGGGGATTGTCGCCCAGCATCTCTTCCCACGCGTCGAGCACCATCGTGATCGCTTCATCGCCGTGCGAGTGGCAGGCGATCTGCCACCCCTGCTCGTAATAGGGCGTGCTGATCTCGACGATCTGGTCCTTCGTGTAGTTCGCGTGGCCGTGGCTGCACGCCATACCGAGCGCCCGGGTGGCCGGTGTGTCGAGATACGGGAAGCTGAGCGCGATGTTGCCGATCCACGGGGACCCGTCGGACCAGATCTTGATGCCCACCTGCCGGACCATGTCGTTGCCGGCGCCCGGGGCGACGTCGGAGGACCGTCGCGGACCGGACGTCTCGTACAGCCGCAGCCGCGTGGTGAGCACGCCTGCCTCGGCCGCGGCCTCCAGCGCCGGACGCATAGCGGGGTCGAACGCCATCTCACTCACCGTGGTCACACCGGCGGCGTTCATCCGGGCGCACTCCGCGGCCAGGAGCTGCGGGAAGCGGTCCGCGTTCGACAGCAGTTGGGGACTGGCGATCGCGAGCACGGCCGCCATCTCGTAGGCGACGCCGTCCAGGTCCCCGGATTCGTCGCGGCCGAAGCGCGCGCCCTCCGGATCCGGGGTGTCGCGGGTGATACCGGCGGCGACGGCGGCGGCGGAATTGAAGTAGGCGGCGTGCCCCGAGTTGTGCAGGATCACCAGAGGTGCGTCGGGCGACATCTCGTTCATCCACTGCAGCGTGGGATCGGACAATCCCTTCTGCAGCAGAGGATCCCAACCGTTGAGAAGAGCGCCTTCCGGACCACCGGAGGCGACGGCCTGTTCGATGGCGGCCAGCACTCCGGCTGCGTCCGGGATCGTCACCGGCCGGATGTCGACGACGGGCTCACCCAGCACCACCGCCTCGTTCAACGGGTGGCCGTGCGCCTCGATGAATCCGGGCATGATGCACGCGGCGCCCAGATCGTGGACGATGGTGCCCGGTCCGATGTGCGGGGCGACCTCCGCGTCCGAACCGACGGCCACGATACGGCCGTTCTCGACGGCGACGGCTGAGGCCCGCGGCTTCGCGTCGTCCATGGTCACAACGTCGCCGAAGAGCACCAGATCCGCCATTGACACACCCCGCCACTTCCCGTTTCGCTCGGGCCTCCGGACGGCCGAGATCTCGCACGCGACACGCTACCGACCGACCGTCCTTTCTGCGCGTCGAACGCCGTCGTGTCGGAAACGTGGAATCGGGTAGGAAGGACCTGGGTACGTTCGATCGACGCGAAGGAAGAGGAGAGCGACATGGCGAAGAAACGATGGGCCGAACTGAGCCCGCGCCGGCGTGCGGTGATACTCGTGCTGGGCTCGGTGCAGTTGAGTCTCGCTGCTACCGCGTGGACGGATCTTGCCACGCGCGACCCCGAGCAGGTCAACGGCAGCAAGGGCAAGTGGGCCGCGATCATCGCGGTGAACTTCATCGGCCCGCTGTCCTACTTCCGCTGGGGCCGGCGCACATCCGCATGATCGGGTAGCCGGAGGCGTCAACGGGCATCCGAGATCGAGTCACGCTGGTCGATGAGATCTGCGAATACCACGGTGTTGTCGCGGTAGCTGCGAACGGAGTCGTCGAACTCTCCCCCGCACGTGATCAGTCTGAGGCCGGGATGGTCGAGGTCTCCGTACACCCTGCTCGTCGGGAACGAGGCCTTCGCGAAACGCTCGACACTCGCCACCCGGAACACGGCGGTGACGCCGTCGCTTCGGGTGGCGGTGACCTCGTCGCCTGGCGTGAGTTCGTGGAGTCGATAGAAGACGCCGGGATCGCCCTCCCAATCCACATGCCCGGCAACGATGGCCGGGCCGATCTCGCCGGGAACCGGTGAGCCGGAATACCATCCCGCGGGATGCCCTCCGGGGGGCACTTCGAGCGCACCGTCGGGTTCGAGGCCGAGCATCATGAGATCCGACGTGACGCCGATTGCCGGAATCGAGATGCTCACGGGATGCAGGGCCGAGGGGTCGGCCAGGTTGGCGCCCGCGCCGGTTGCCGGTGTGGTCGTCGATTGCGTTGTCGCCGACACTTGCTCGTTCCCTGGTTCGATGCTTGCGCATCCGGCGAGAACGAGTGCTGCTGTGGCGCAGGCTGCGACAGCCGCCGACAGGCCGTTGCGCCGCGAGCGCGGGCAACGGCCTGTCGATCTGTCGGTCATGAAACTGCGACCCTCCTACGACTTGCGACGATGCCGTCCGGCGGCCACCGTTGTGCCGGCCGCCGCGGCAAGCAGCAGGGCGGTGCCGAGGAGCGCTCCGCGCGCCGGCGCGTCGTCGGCGAGCCCCTTGTCGCCGGCTTCGACGCCACCGACCGGCACAGCCGAGACCTGGCCACCGGTACGAGCCGCACCGACTTCGGTCTGAGCGGTCGGCGCGCTGATGCCTTGCGCAGCAAAGCTATCACCGGGCGCCGTGGCGCGAAGGACGATGTCCTGAATGTTACTGTCGGCGGCCTCGCCCCGTGCGGAGCCTTCACCGCTTCCGGTTCCGGCGGCACCGCCGCTACCGAGGGTTGCACCGCCCGCGAGGGCACTGCCGAGTGCCACGCTCCCGATGGTCGCTCCGCCGGCGAGCGCGCTGCCGAGGGTCAAGCCACCGATCGCCGCACTGCCGAGCACGGGCACTGCGCTGCCGAGTGCCGCACTGCCCAGTCCTGCACCGCCGAGCGTCGAGCTACCGGCGTCGCCGGCGCTACCCGATCCGCCCTCGCTGCCGCTGTCCGGTGCCGCGCTGCCGCCGGCGCTGCCGCCGTCCGCGCTACCCAGGTCGAGGCTGCCCAGCGCGAGGTCGGTGAGGCTGCCGAGGTCGATATCGCCACTCCCCGAGATGCCACCCGAGCTACCGGAATCAGAACTGCCGGAATCGACACTACCGGAATCACTTCCGGACCCCGCACTACCGGAATCGATACCGCCCGCGCTGCCCGAGTCGCCCGTGCTCCCCAGAGCCGCCGCACTACCCACAACCGGAAGAGCCAAGCTCCCGAACGGAAGCACAAGGCTTCCCAGCGCCAGCTCACCCAGGCTGCCCAGATCCAGCCCGCCCGCACTACCGGAATCGGCACTCCCGGCACCCAGGTCGGTCAGACTGCCCAGATCCAGACCGGCACTACCGCTGCCCGCGCTGCCGCTGTCACTACCCGAACCAAGGCTACCGAGCGCAAGCTCGGCCAAGCTACCCAGATCCAGATCGGCACTACCACTTCCCGCGCTGCCACTCCCCGAGCTACCGGAATCGGCACTACCGGCACCCAGATCAGTCAGACTGCCCAGATCAAGATCGGCGCTACCACTTCCCGCGCTGCCACTGTCACTACCCGAACCAAGGCTGCCCAGCGCAAGTTCGGCCAGGCTACCCAGATCGAGATCGCTGCTCCCCGAGCTACCGGAATCGGCACTACCGGAATCACTTCCGGACCCCGCACTACCGGTATCGATACCTCCTGCGCTTCCGGAGTCGCCCGTGCTCCCCAGAGCCGCCGCACTACCCACGACCGGAAGCGCCAGGCTACCGAACGGAAGCGCCAGGCTTCCCAATGCCAGCTCGCCCAGACTGCCCAGATCCAGACCGGCACTACCGCTGCCCGAGCCGCCACTGTCACTACCCGACCCGAGGCTGCCGAGCGCAAACTCGGCCAGACTGCCGAGATCGAGGTCGCCGCTCCCCGAACTACCCGAATCCGCGCTGCCGGAATCGGTACTGCCGGAATCGGCGCTGCCCGCACCGAGATCGGCCAGGCTACCGAGATCCAGCCCCGCCTCACCCTCGCTGCCCGCCGCCAAGCTCCCCAACGGGGCCGCCAAGCTACCCAACGGCAGCGCAAGACTGCCGAGCGCCAGCTCGCCCAGGCTGCCCAGATCAAGCCCGCCTGCACTACCGGAATCGGTAGAGCCCGCGGCCAGGTCGGCCAAGCTGCCGAGATCCAGATCGGTGCTACCACTGCCCGCGCTACCACCAGCACTTCCCGAATCCGCGCTGCCCGAATCGCTACCCGAACCGAGATCGGCCAGGCTACCGAGATCCAGCCCCGCCTCACCCTGGCTGCCCGCCGCCAAGCTCCCCAACGGGAGCGCAAGGCTACCGAGCGCCAGGTCACTCAGGCTGCCTAGATCGAGGCCGGCGCCACTGTCACTGCCGGACCCGAGGCTGCCGAGCACAAGGTCGGTCAAGCTACCCAGATCGACATCGCCACTGCCCGAGCTACTCGAATCAGCACTACCGGAATCGCTGCCCGAACCGAGATCGGCCAGGCTACCCAGATCCAGCCCCGCCTCACCCTCGCTGCCCGTCGCCAAGCTCCCCAACGGGGCCGCGAGGCTACCGAGCGCCAGGTCGCCCAGACTGCCGAGATTCACATCCGCGCTGCCACCGTCCACGCTGCCGGCATCGCTGCCCGTGTCGGTGCTGCCGGAATCGCTACCCGCACCCGGGTCGGCCAGGCTGCCCAGATTCAGGTCAGTACTGCCGCTCTCGGCACTACCGCCGGCGCTGCCGGTGTCGCCGACACTGCCGCCGTCTACGTTGCCGAGGCTGCCGGCCGCGAGTTCGGTCACGAGTTGCACGGCGTCCTCGAGGCTGCCGATTCCCAGTTCACCGCCGCCGGAGCTGCCGCCGCCGGCGTTACCGAGGCTGCCCAGCACCAACTGGGTGAGACCGTTGAGGTCGAGGTTGCCCGCGCTCCCGGCGTTCACGCCGCCGTTGGCGCCACCTGGTCCGGCACTGCTGCCGAGTCCGGCCTGGCCGTTTCCGCCCGCGCTGCTGCCGAGACCCGCCAGCCCTCCGTTCGCGCCCCCATTGGCGCTGCTTCCGACGCCGTTGCCCGGCGCCGGATCTGCCTGACCGACGGCGGGCGTTCCGATCGTCAAGGCACCGACCGCCGTTGCGGCGATCATGATGCGACTCTTCATCTTCAGCGTGCGGATGTTTCTGCCCCTATGGGTAGACATCGTTTTACGACCTCCTGATCGGCATGCACAGCAAATGCAAAGACAGTCAGCCCAACCGCATGACGACAGAAATGACGAACGACGCCCCCCACGAATCCGTTCGATCCCCCGATCGAACGGATAGCAACTTTCCCCCGGCCACATGCATACAGGCGCAACGACGATAACATCTCGAACAGGTATCGATTACGAAATCTTCACCGCACCTTGTCATTCGTCCAGTTGCAGCGATGCCCGACGCGGCGCAATCCACCCACCGATCTGGCATTTTCGCTCCGGAGACCGGGGTGAGCGGGGTGCTGAATTCACCCCGCAACTCACCTTGGGAACGAGCGTGTCACCTCACCGCATCGGCAAAGTTGCTGCGCCCCGGTACCGCTCAGATCCGGTGATCGGGTTCCGCGGCATCGGTGTACGTCTTCGCCCACCGGTAGTCCGGTTTCCCACTAGGTGTGCGCTCGACGCGGTCGGCAACCCAGATCGAGCGCGGAATCTTGTAGCCGGCCAAACGATCGCGCGCGTGCCGTTCCACGTCGCCGAAATCGATGGCACCACCGTCCCGGGCCTGCACCACCGCGGCCACACGGTGGCCCCAGCGTTCGTCGGGCACCCCGATCACGATGGCGTCGTACACGTCCGGATGGGCCTTGACGACGCTCTCGACCTCCTCCGCGAAGACCTTCTCCCCGCCAGTGTTGATGACCATGCTTCCCCTGCCCAGCAGGGTTATCGAGCCATCGACCTCGACCTTGGCGCGGTCACCTGTAACGACCACCCGTTCGCCGTCGATGACACGGAAGATCTCGGCGCTCTTCTCCGGGTCCTTGTAGTAGCCGACAGGTACGTGGCCGCCCTTGGCCAGCCACCCGTCGGCCGGGGACCCGGGTGCGACGCGATCGCCCTTGTCGTCGACAACGAAGGAGGCCCGACCAGGCTGCACCCGGGGACCACCACTGTCCGGACCGTCCTTCGACGCGAATCCGATACCGCCGAAACCTGTTTCGGACGATCCGACGGAGTCGGAGACCAAGAGGTTCGGGAAGGTGTCGAGGAAGGCCGTCTTGATCGTCGGCGAGAAGAGCGCTGCGCCCGATGCCACCACCGCGAGACTGGAGACGTCGGCCGTCGATTCGGCGAACGCTTCGATGAGCGGGCGCCCGATCGCGTCACCGGTGATGATGAGAACCTGAACGTTGCACTGTTCCAAGAGTTTCCACGTCCGATGGGCGTCGAACTTGGGATCAAGAACCACCGTGTTGCCGGTGAACATCGCGGTGAACGTGGGCATCATCGCGGCCGCGTGGATCAACGGCGGCAGCGCGAACCAGCGCATCGGCTCTCCGGCCGTTCCGACCCGGGACTGCTGATACTCGTCGACGACCGGTTCACCGCTGTAGAAGTCGATCCCGCCGCCGAGTACCCGCCAGATGTCCTCGTGGTGCCACACGACGCCCTTCGGCCGTCCCGTGGTCCCTCCGGTGTACATCAGGAACAGGTCGTCGCTGCGGCGCTCGTCGAAGTCGCGCTCCGCGGATCGTCCGTCGAGTGCACGCTCGTACTCCACACCGCGACAGTGCAACCCGAGCCCACCCTGGTCGTCCTCGACGACGATGGAGTGCCGAATCCTCGGCAGCGTCGGCAGGACCTCCTCGATCCGTGGCGCGTACACCCGGTGGTGGATCACCGCCTCCAGATCGGCGTTGTCGTACACGTACGCAAGTTCGTCGCGGGTGTAGCGGTAGTTGATATTGACCGGCACCGCGCGAATCTTGAACACCGCGATCAGCGACTCCATTGTCTCCAACGAGTTGTGGAGGTGGATGCCGATGTGGGAACCGGCCCCGAACCCCTCGGCCAGCAGGTGATGGGCCAGCCGGTTGGCACGCTGGTCCAGTTCGCGGTAGGTGAGCTCACGATCGCCGCTGATGAGCGCGATCCGGTCCGGCATCGCGTCGACGGCGTGCTCGAACAGGTCGGCAAGGTTGAAGGCCACGCGGGACGTCCTTCCGATGAAGTTCGCTCACACGACGGTGAGCGGCAATGGGATACCTCTGTCCGCGAAAGCGAAGTCCGCCCCGGTGCTGAAACGGGTGATGGCCACCTCGCTGCATTCCTTCGTCGGACCGTCCTCGGTCCGGATGTCGACGACCAGCGCATCGCCGTCCTCGGACACGACGTGCGCGGTGAAGCGCGCGTTGACGCCCCGCACCAAGGCCTGCAGCGGCTCGAGGTGGTCGCCGTCGATCAGCGTCGGCCACGCCCCGTCGGCGTCGGCGCGGCCCTGCCGCCCGAGTGTGATGAGCAGGCGCCCGTCGTCGAACCGGATCTCGCTGTCGACGTACTGTTCCGGCGCGAACAGCGGATGCACCGACAGCACCGCGGCGAGACCCTCCAGGTCGTCGGGCAGCCCCAGCGCGTCCCGGATTCGCTCGGCCGCCAGACCGGCGATGCCGGTGAGTTGCTTGCGGGTGATGGTCCGCGCGGTCTCCTCATCGGTGCGCTTGCGGACCCCGATGAGGAAGCCGAGCGCGAGCAGGTGGTGCTGCAGGCACACCTCTTCCGCGATCCGCGCCAGCGCGGACCGGGAGAAGTCGACGAACCGCACGTCCGACAGCAGCGGACCCGCGTAGTCGGCCCGGCCGTCGTCGCCGGCGTCGATGGGGGTCAGCTCCGTCGCGACGGCGGCCGTCCGGCCGATGGCCTCGGTGTGCGGCTGAACGACCGGTGGCACATGCGACGGATCGATCGTGACGGTCCACGCGCAGTGCGGATGCCGGTCGGCGGGCACGCGCGGTGGACGGTGGATGGGCCGCACCTGCGCGTGGACGTTGGTCGCGAGCGCCGTCGCGTCGAAGGTCGGATCCTCGATGTCGTGGCACATCGCGGTGACGAAGGCGTCGCCCATCGGTTCGACGTCCATGAGCGCACCGCAATGGTCGAGCCAGAACTCGCCGTGGTCGTGGTCGTCGACGCGGAACCGGAAGTCCATGAACTGCGGCGGCGCCCCGATGTCGAGCTGCAGGCCCTTGAAGATGGTCTCGACGCTGTCGCCCTCGTAGTTCAGGGCGCGCTGCATCCGCCGGGTGTACCAGGGGCTCGACGCCTGCCACTCCTCGATGGCGACCTCGGTCATTCCCTCTCGCCCGAACGCGACGATCAGGTGCGCCATCCCGGAGCGGTCGATCAGCTGCCCGCACAGCAGCAGCTCGGGCACCAGCACCGCCAGGTCCGCGCGGGACAGTGCCTCGAACGACGATCGGCGGCGGGTCTCGCTCACCACAGCTCCACCGGTGACTGGCCGGCAGGGAACCACCCCGGCAGCTTCTCCCCCGAGACCGACCGCTGGATCCGCGCGGACATGCCCTCGGACAGCGCGTTGTTCGTGATCATCTCGACGAACAGTGCCGACACATTGCCGAAGTCGAAGAAGTCCCGCTGCCACGCCCACTGGAAGTCGCCACCGTAGCGGAACCAGCTGCCGCCGATGCCGTGAACCTGGTAGTGGCTGCCGTCGTCGCGGGTCCGATCCGCGATCTGCTTCCACAGTCCGATGACGTCACCGGTGCGGTCGTCGATCACGAACTGCTGGTACGGGTACTGCCACCCCTCGAGTCCGAGCATCTCCTGCCCCAGCGCCAGTTCCTCTATCTCGTCACGGCCGACGGCCATGAAATCCTGTTGCGGGCCGTAGTTCCAGCCGTAGGTGGCATCCTCGGTGTACATCTGCGCCAACGGCTTCCAATCGCCGTTGGCCTCGCAGCGCTTGTTCTCCTCGATCCATCGCTGGACCATCTCGTCGAGTTCGGCGCGATCGAACTGGGTCATTTCTCAATCACCTTCCGTGGTCTGGGCACTGCGTTCGTTCACGAGCCGGAGCGCAGCCGTCGGGCAGTACTGCACTGCCCGTTCGACGTCCGCGCGCATGTCGTCGGGGATCTCACCGTCGGCGATCTCGACCTGCCCGCGCTTGGGCACACGGAAGATGTCGGGCGCCTCGAGCTCGCACATCGCGTGCCCCTGGCACAGGTCCAGATCCACTTCGACCCTCATCACCCCTCGCTTCCCGGCGTCCGCCGGCGGTAGCGCACGCGGCACGGCTGTTCGAGCTGGACCACCATCTTGCTGTGGTCGTTGCGGTAGCTGTCGGCCGGCTGAGCCATCTCGAACTCGAAGTCCTGCAGCAGAATCGAGAAGATCGCCTTCAGCTGCATCAGCGCGAAGGCCGCGCCGACGCAGCGATGCCGCCCGGCCCCGAACGGGATCCAGGTCCACCGATTGACGATGTCCTCCTGGTTGGGGTCGATGTAACGACCGGGATCGAACACGTCGGGATTCGGGAAGTCCTCCGCGATCCGGTTCGAGATCGCCGGCGTGGCCGCCACCAGATCACCCTCGGCGATGCGATGACCCGCCACCTCGAAGTCGCCGCGGGCCACCCGCAGCAGCAGGATCAGCGGCGGGTGCAGCCGCAGCGTCTCCTTGAGCACCGACTCGAGGATCGGGATCTGCCGCAGCCCGGCGAACGTGATGTCGGAGCCGTCGCCGTACAGACCGTCGAGCTCGGCCGTCACCCTCTGCATGGAGTCGGGGTGGCGGAGCAGTTCGATCAGCGTCCATGCCGCGGTCCCGGACGTCGTGTGATGGCCGGCGAACATCATCGAGATGAAGATGCCGGTGATCTCGTCGGCGCTGAACCGCTCGGTGCCGTTCTCGTCCTTGATCGAGACGAGCACGTCGAGCATGTCTCGATCCTCCTTGCCGCGTGGAGGATTCGCGATGCGCTCCGCCATGATCTCCTGCACCAGCGCCACCAGCGCGATCCGGGCCTCGTCGCGGCGACGGAAGCTCTCGATGGGCGCGTACGGATCGACGAAGGCGATCGCGTCGGTGCCCTGCTCGAGCTCGTGGTAGAGCTGCGCGAACCGTTCGTCGAGCTGGTCGCGGAACTTCTTGCCGATCAGGCACGCCGACGACGTGTAGATGGTCAGTTCCGCGAAGAATTCGAGCAGGTCGATCTCGCCCTCGTCGTCCCACGCTTCGACCATGTGGGCGACCTCGTGCGAGATCGTCGCGGCGTGCCCCTTCATCTGCTCGCCGCGCAGCGCCGAGTTGTGCAGCATCTCCTTGCGCCGTTCCGGGCTGGCGTCGAACACCACACCCTCGCCGAAGATCGGTTTCATGAACGGGTACGCGGCCTGCTGGTCCAGCTCCTCGTCCAAGGAGCGGAAGAAGAACTCGTTGGCCTCCGCCCCCGACAGCAGCACCACATTGCGGTCGGCGAGCCGGAACGACCCGACGTCCCCGCATTCCGCACGCACCCGGCGCATCAGCGCGATCGGGTCGGCGCGCAGTTCCTCGAGGTGGCCGTGTTCGTGTTCGCCCCCGGACACGCGCCGGGGTTCGACGATGGTGGTCATTGGTCGTCCTTCCGCAGGGGCGCCTCGGGCTGGACCTCGACGAGCACCATGTGGGCACCGCGCGGGGTCGACACGACGGCGACGACGGCCGCCGCGATGTCCGACGCCCGCAGGAAGTAGGGGTGGCGGGCGAAGCCCCACTTGGACCAGGCCTCGAGCATCGGCCCGACGACCTCGGGGGTGGAGTCCATGCCCATCCCGGTCAGGGTCGGTCCGGGTCGCACGATCGAGGCGCGAACCCCGGTGCCCTCGAGTTCCATTCGCATCTGCCGCCCCATCGCTTCGAGCCCGGTCTTGGCGGCGTTGTAGGCGCCCATCCCCGGCCGCGGCATGTCGGCGCAGTCGGATCCGATGAGGACGAAGTCGCCGCGACGGCGCTCGATCATCCCCGGCAGCACACGGTTGACCAGCCGCTGGGCGCCGACGAGGTGGACGTTCACCTGCGCGAGGAAGCTGTCGGGATCCATCTCGTGGGCCTCCGAGAACACCAGGTCGCCGGCGCCGGAGAGCACGATCTCGGCGGGGCCCAGTCGCTCCTCGGCGCCGGTGACGAATCGGTCCACCGAGGCGGTGTCGGTGACGTCGAGGTGCAGCGCGACCGCCTCGTCACCGTTGCTTCGGATCTTGTCCGCGATCTCCTCGCACTGTTCGGTTCGGCGGGCACCGAGCGCCACCGGATGGCCGAGTTCGGCGAGGGCGTAGGCGGTTGCGGTCCCGATGCCCGACGATGCGCCGGCTATCAACGCCGGTCGCCGTTCCGGATGGGGTTCGAATCTAGGCACTGCGCACCTTCACTTTCGTGGGGAGAGAGGCAAATCCTCGAACATTGGTGGAATGGACTCGTACCGAACGGGACTCGTCGATCTCGAACTCCTCGACACGGTCGGCGAACTCCGCCAGGGCGATGTTGGCCTCGAGCCGCGCGAGATGCGCGCCCAGGCAGAAATGGGTGCCGCTGCCGAAGCTGGCGAGCTTGTTGCTGCTGTCCCGGGAGATGCGGAACTCGTCGGCGTCCTCGAACGCCCGGGAGTCCCGGTTGGCGGATCCGACGAGCAGCAGAACACGGTCGCCCGCCGGGATGGTCTGCCCGTGGAACTCGAGGTCGACGGCCGCAGTGCGCGCGAGGATCTGGCTCGACGTGTCGTAACGCAGCGTCTCCTCGACCCACTGCGGGGCGAGGGCGCGGTCGCGCAGCACCGCCGCCGCCTGGTCCGGATGACGTGCACCCCAGTACAGCGCGTTGCCGAGGAGCTTGGTGGTGGTCTCGTTGCCGGCGACCACCATGAGGAACATGAACCCGATGATCTCCTCGTCGGTGAGCTTGTCGCCGTCGATCTCCGCGTCGATGAGCGCCGACGTGAGGTCGTCGGCCCGGTTCCGCCGCCGCTGCCCGAGCATCTCGACGTAGTAGGTGATCAGCTTGATCGACGACTCGATCGCGGCGGGCGGGATGTCGAGGACGCCGTCCTCGCGATGGACGACCAGGTCGGCGAGCCGGCGCAGTTCCGCGCGGTCCGATTCCGGCACGCCCATCAGTTCCGAGATCACGTCCATCGGTAGCTTGCCGGCGAACTCGGAGATCCAGTCGAACTCCCCCGCATCGAGCGCGGGCTCGAGGTACTGGCGCGTGAGTTCCGTTATCCGGCCCTCGAGTTCGGCGACACGCCGCGGTGTGAACCCACGCGAGACCAGATGACGCATCCGCATGTGCCGCGGATCGTCCATGGCGAGGAACGACATCGTCCGGTGCGCGTGCGGCCCGTACGCGGCCGGGTCCAGCGAGACACCGTTCGCGCTCGAAAGACGTTTGCTGTCACGGAAACCGGCCATCACATCCGCGTGGCGCGACAGCGCCCAGAAGGACATGTCGACGTTGCGGTACAGCGGGTGCTCGTCCCGCAGTCGCGCGTAGACCCGATACGGGTCGTCGTGGAAGTCGTAGTCGTACGGGTTGAACGTCACGGGGTCGAGTGACGCCCCGGATGTGGACGCTGTGGTCATCGAGTCACTCCAGGATCAGCTTGACGGAAGTTTCGAGTCGATCGGCAAGTCGTTGGTAGGAGCCGTATCCCATGCCGGCGTGCACGAGCGCCCCCGAGTAGAGAAGTTCGAGCGTCTCCACCAGATCGGGATCGGGACCCGGACCGAGGGCGTCGCCGAGGCGCCGACGGATCTCGATTCCGATACGGGTCCGCAGATGTTCCACGTCCGGGTCCCGGCCGAGCAGCGCGCTGGTCACGGCGCCGGCCAGTGCGGGTTCGTCGACCATCAGCAGTGCGATCCCGCGCAGCACCGCGACGACCCGATCGATGCGACCGCCGTCGACCGGGTCGGGCTCCGGCGCCTGCGCCAAACGCCGCCAGAACACCTCTGCGACAAGATGTTCCTTGGAGGAGAAGTACGTGTAGGCCGTGGCCGGCGCCACCCCGGCCCTCGACGCCACCGCGCGGACCGTAAGTCCCGCGAACCCCTCCTCGTGCAGCACCGCGACCGCCGACGCGGTGAGGCGGTCGACCGTGTCGGCCTGCCGTTCACTGAGACGACGGCGTGTCGATTCGAAGTGCACTTCACTGGACACGTGTCTGGACATTACTACGCTCACGGACTACGGTCCAGACACATGTCCAGTCGGATTCCGAACAGACTTGGAGAGGCCACGAGATGACGCTTCGCCCGACCGACAGTTCCGCGCTTCTGATCGACGGCAAGCTCGTCCCCGGCGCGGGCGGCGTGTTCGACGTGATCGATCCCGCGACCGAAGAGGTCCTGGGACACGCGGCCGAGGGCACCGAATCCGATATGGACGCGGCCATCGCGGCGGCGCGACACGCGTTCGACGACACCACGTGGTCCCGCGATCACGCCTTTCGCGCGCGGTGTCTGCGGCAACTGCGCGACGCTCTGCAGTCGCACGTCGAGGAACTCCGCGAGATCACCGTCGCCGAGGTCGGTGCACCCACGATGCTCACCGCGGGCCCCCAGTTGGAAGGTCCGATCGCCGACCTGGGGTACTTCGCGGACCTGGCCGAGTCCTATTGCTGGGAAACCGATCTCGGGGTGGCGTCGCCGATGGGCATCCGGACCCATCGTCGGCTCCTCAAGGAGGCGATCGGCGTCGTCGGCGCGATCACCCCGTGGAACTTCCCGCACCAGATCAACTTCGCGAAGATCGGCCCCGCCCTGGCCGCGGGCAACACCGTGGTGCTCAAGCCCGCGCCCGACACCCCGTGGTGTGCGGCGCTGGTCGGCAAGGTGATCGCCGAGGAGACCGACATCCCGGCCGGCGTCGTCAACATCGTCACCTCCACCGACCACCGGCTCGGCGCCCAGCTCTCTCGGGACCCGCGGGTGGACCTGATCTCGTTCACCGGCTCCACGGCGACGGGCAAGGCGGTCATGGCGGCGGCGTCGGAGACCCTCAAGAAGGTGTTCCTCGAGCTGGGCGGCAAGTCGGCGTTCATCGTCCTCGACGACGCCGACCTGGCCACCGCGTGTGCGGTCGCGGCGTTCACCGTCTGCACCCACGCGGGCCAGGGCTGCGCGATCACTACGCGCCTGCTGGTGCCGCGGGAGAGCTACGACGACGCCGTCGCCGCCACCGCCCGCACCATGTCGGGGATCCGTCCCGGCAACCCGGCCGCGCAGGGAACCGTCTGCGGACCACTGATCTCCGCGCGCCAGCGCGCCCGTGTGGAGAGCTACCTGAAGCTCGCCGTCGAGGAGGGCGGGACGATCGTCGTCGGTGGCGGCCGGCCCGCCGAGCACGAGCGTGGCTTCTTCGTCGAACCCACCCTGATCTCCGGGCTGGACAACTCCTCGCGGGTGGCTCAGGAGGAGACCTTCGGGCCGGTCCTGGTGATCCTCCCCCACGACGGCGACGACGACGCCGTGCGCATCGCGAACGATTCCCCGTACGGGCTGTCCGGCTCGGTGTGGGGCACCGACAGAGGACGCGTCGACCGAGTTGTTGCGGGCGTGCGCACCGGCACCCTCGCTGTCAACGGCGGCGTCTGGTACGCCGCCGACGCACCGTTCGGCGGGTACAAGCAGTCCGGTATCGGCCGCGAGATGGGTGTGGCCGGATTCGAGGAGTACCTGGAGACCAAGCTCGTCGCGGAACCCGCAACGGCATAGAGCGAGTCGACGTAAGGAGAACGGACATGGGACGTTTCGACGGACGCACCGCCATCGTAACCGGCGCCGCGCAGGGCATCGGCGAAAGCTACGCCCGCGCACTGGCCGCCGAGGGTGCCGACGTGGTCGTCGCCGACCTCAACCGCGAGCTCGGCGAGACCGTCGCCAAACAGATTTCCTCGGACGGCGGATCGGCGGTGTTCAAGGAAGTGGATGTGGCCGAGCCGGATTCGGCGCTCGAGCTGGCCTCGTTCACGATCGAGAAGTTCGGCCGCATCGACCATCTCGTCAACAACGCCGCGATCTACGGCGGCATGAAGATCGATTCGCTGCTGACGGTGCCGTGGGACTACTACAAGAAGTTCATGAGCGTGAACATGGACGGCGCACTGAACGTGTGCCGGGCCGTCGTGCCACACATGCGGGCGAGCGGCGGCTCCATCGTCAACCAGTCGTCCACCGCCGCCTGGGTGTACTCCAACTTCTACGGGCTGGCGAAGGTCGGCATCAACGGTCTCACGCAGCAGCTCGCGTTCGAGCTGGGCTGGTCCAACATCCGGATCAACGCCATCGCACCCGGTCCGATCGACACCGAGGCCACCCGCACCGTCACGCCCGGCAACATCGTCGCGGACATGGTCAAGCGGATTCCTTTGCAGCGCATGGGCACCCCCGACGACCTGGTGGGCATGTGCCTGTTCCTGCTCTCCGACGAGGCGAGCTGGATCACCGGCCAGATCTTCAACGTCGACGGCGGGCAGGTGATCCGGTCGTGAGCACCGCACTTCCCACCGTCGGTTACATCGGCCTGGGCAACATGGGCGCGCCGATGGCGACCCGCCTGCTCGAACGGCCGGGCACACTCGTCGTGTGCGATGCCCGTGCCGAGGCACTCGAACCGTTCACCACGGCCGGCGCGATCGCCGCGGCCACGCCGGCCGAGGTCGCCGACCGGACGACGGTCATCTCGGTGACCGTCCTCGACGACACCCAGGTCCGCGACGTCGTCACCGGGCCGGACGGCATCCTGGCCACCGCCCGCCCAGGCACGGTGGTCGCCGTGCACTCGACCATCAGCGACGTGACCGCTGTCGAACTCGCCGACGCCTGCCGGGCACGTGGCGTCGACCTCGTCGACGCTCCCGTCAGCGGGGGCGCTCCCGGGGCCCGGCAGGGACGACTGGCGGTCATGGTCGGCGGCAGCGACGACGCGTTCGAGTCGGTGCGGGAGCCGTTCGGCCACTTCGCCGAACTGGTGATCCATGCGGGACCGGTGGGTGCCGGCACCCGGATGAAGCTGGCACGCAACCTGTTGCACTTCGTCTCGTTCACCGCCGCATCCGAGGCCCAGCGTCTGGCCGAGGCCGCCGGGCTGGACATCCGGGCACTGGGCAAGGTGGTGCGCCACACCGACGCCATCACCGGCGGCGCCGGCGCGATCATGCTGCGCGACACCACGGCCCCCGTCTCCGACGACGACCCGTGGTTCTCGATCCTCTCCCACGTCCGCAACCTCGGCGAGAAGGACCTGGCGCTCGCGCTCGGCCTCGGCGACCGCTTCGACGTGGACCTGCCCCTCGCCCGGCGCGCCCTGACCGGACTCGGCCCGGGACTGGGCGTCGGCACCGGGGCCGCCGCGGACCATTCCACCCCCGATCAGAAGGAGCACGCATGACCCACCCGAACGGCGACGCGGCCGCGGCGGAGACTCGCGCGCGGGGAGTCGCGATGATGAACCAGGTGTACGGCTGGGAGATGCCGTCGGACGTGCCCGGCGACTTCTTCGCCGTCACCGCGGACCACCTGTTCGCCGACATCTGGACCCGGCCCGGGCTGAGCATCCGCGACCGGCGCCTGCTCCTCCTCGGCGCGATCGCGGCGCAGGGCCAGAGCGACGTCGCGAAGATCCAGATCAACGCCGCCCTCCACAACGAGGAGCTGACCGAGCAGCAGGTGGAGGAGGCCGCGATCTTCCTCTGTCACTACGTGGGCTGGCCCCTCGGCACCGGGCTGAACAACGCGTTTATCTCGGTCAAGGCCGACCGGAGGAAGGCGGCACGCGCGGCGGAGACGCAGCGAGACGGATAGTCCGGCGATTCGGGCACGGCGACCGTCCTCGGCGCGGATACTAATTTATAGAACACGTTCTACCCGTTTCGCGTCGAAAGGATCTACCCCAATGTCCGAGGCAACCCCCGTTCGTCCCTTGTCCGCCGAGAGCATCGAGACCTGGGACTACGAGGCCGACGTCGTGATCGCCGGCTACGGCATCGCCGGCGTCAGCGCCGCCGTCGAGGCCGCCCGCGCCGGTGCGGAAGTCCTGGTCCTGGAGCGGGCCGGCGGCTGGGGCGGCGCGGCGTCGCTGGCCGGCGGGTTCATCTACATGGGCGGCGGCACCCCGCTGCAGAAGGCACTCGGGTTCGACGACACCCCCGAGAACATGAAGACGTTCATGATGGCGGCCCTCGGGCCCGGCGCCGACGAAGCCAAGATCACCGACTACTGCGAGGGCAGCGTCGACCACTACAACTGGCTGGTCGAGTGCGGCGTCCCGTTCAAGGAGAGCTTCTACGGCCAGCCGGGTTGGGAGACGCCGTTCGACGACGGACTCATGTACTCCGGCGGCGAGAACGCGGCGCCGTTCAACGCGATCGCCACCCCGGCCCCGCGCGGGCACGTCCCGCAGATGGCCGACAAGAAGGTGGGCGAGAAGGGCGGCGGCTACATGCTGATGAAGCCGCTCGTGGAGACCGCGGAGAAGCTCGGAGTCCGCGCCCAGTACGACATGCGGGTACAGACGCTGATCACCGACGCCTCCGGCCGCGTCGTGGGTGTGCAGGCCAAGCAGTACGGCAAGGATGTCGTGGTCCGCGCGCGCAAGGGTGTCGTCCTCGCGACCGGCAGCTTCGCGTACAACAAGGACATGGTCGAGGCGTTCGCACCGCGGCTGATCGGGCGTCCCGGCGCCGCGATCGAGGAGCACGACGGCCGCTCGATCCGCATGGCGCAGGCCCTCGGCGCCGACCTGGCGCACATGGACGCCACGGAGGTCGCGTTCTTCGGCGACCCGCAGATGATGGTGCGGGGCATCCTCGTCAACGGCCGCGGCCAGCGTTACGTCAACGAGGACACCTACCCGGGCCGCATCGGTCAGCTCACGTTGCTGCAGAACGACAATCAGGCGTACCTGATCATCGACGAGGACGCGTACGAGGAGGCGAAGACGACGCCGTCGTCCACACCGTTCTTCCGCTTCCAGCCCAAGTGGGTGGCCGAGACGGTGGAGGAACTCGAGTCCGAGATGGGCTTGCCGGAGGGCACCCTGCAGTCGACGGTCGAGGTCTACAACAAGCACGCCGAGAACGGTCAGGACCCGGTCCTCGGTAAGAAGCCCGAGTGGGTCAAGCCCATCGGTTCGCCGATCGCTGCACTGGACCTGCGCAACTTCACCGCGGGTTTCACGCTCGGAGGCCTGCGCACGAACACCAACTCGGAGGTGCTGCACGTGTCGGGCGATCCCATCCCGGGGCTCTTCGCGGCCGGACGCTGCACCGCCGGTGTCTGTGCGTGGGGCTACGCGAGCGGCACGTCTCTGGGCGACGGCAGCTTCTTCGGCCGTCGGGCCGGGATCAGCGCGGCCAAGGGCTGACAGTCGGACGACGGGGAGGCCGCCCGGCGGTCACGCCGGGCGGCCTCCGTCGCCGTGGATCAGCATCACCGCGGCTCGAACCATC
Organism: Rhodococcus sp. BE178; assembly: GCF_050433545.1. Lineage (NCBI taxonomy): Bacteria > Bacillati > Actinomycetota > Actinomycetes > Mycobacteriales > Nocardiaceae > Rhodococcus > Rhodococcus sp. BE178. The sequence goes on from NZ_JBNPXA010000003.1 coordinate 177,057, forward strand.
TCGACGTCTCCCGCTTTCGTCCGCCGCACCCCGATCTCCGAACGCACGACGGCGGATCCTTCGAGGAGGCTGACAACGTTCTCCGCCAACGCTGTTCGCCGATTCGCGGGCAACGCCGGCCGGGCACATGCAATCAGGTCGGCGACGTGTCCGACGTACGTGCGATAGAAGGCGCGCACCACCGCCGCGGTCTGCTCGTCCCCCCCGGCGATCGCCCAGATTTCCCGAAACAGCCGTAGACAGGCCGGGTCGTCCTGCTCGGACAGGAGCACCCGGAGCATCCGCGCGGTGTCCTCGCGTGTCACGGTTCTCGCGTCACCGCCGCCGACCGGCTGCCCCGTGGCGGCGGACAGGCGCGCCAGCGAACGATCGAGTGCACGGTCGAGCACCGCCCTGATCAGGTCGGCGCGGGTGGGAAAGTAGTGCTGCAGGTGGCCGATCCGCACCCCGGCCTCCGCGGCGAAGTCCCGCAGCGCGGCGTTCGCATTGCCCCGCGTGGTGAGCACACGTTCGGCGGCGTCGAGCAGCTCGGCCTGCCGCTGCGCGCCCTTGGACATGGTCATGACGTCAATACTTCCACCCCCTGCTCCTCGAGCTCCCGCAGCGCGGAGTCGAGACGCGGATGCAGTTCTGGGAAGGTGACTCCGGCGACCGCGTCGGCAGCGAGCACCCGGCGGAGCCCCAGAAATCCACCGACCGCGGTGAGATGCGCCTGTCCGCGGGGATCGACGATGGTCGCGGACGTGGCGGTGGCATCACCGGCCACGTCGATGCGGATCTGTGCGCTACCCCCGTCGCCCGGTGAGTACAGCAGGGATCGGCGCACCGAGGTCCATCGTTCGCCGCGGCCCCACCGAAACAACCCGACCTTCTTCGCCGCAAGGAGGGCGGTCGTGGCCGAGTTCGAGCTGAAACCGATCCGCGTCGTCGCGGTGTCCACCCCCAGCGTCAACGGCAGTGTGAACTGCTCGGGGGTGTCGAGGCGCGCGACCTTGGTCCGCGAACCGCCGATGTCCACCCATCGGGTGTCGGAGAGCGGCGCCACGGTCACCGGAACGCCGGAGCGCCGCACCTCGTAGTCGTAGCCGAGCCGATCGATGAAGTCCACAGAGTCGATCCCGGCAGAATCCTTCACGTCATATCGGATCGCGATGTCGACCGACGTCGCGTCACCGCCTCGTTCGGCGACGAGGGCGGCCGCCACGATACTCGTGACGCCGCCCATCCAGGACGACGAAAGCAACACCGGTGCAGTCGGTTCGGCGAGGGCTGCGACCGTGACCGCGCGCGTGAGGCGAGAGGTCCACCGCGTGATGTCGACGTAGGGCACGCCGCCCCTCACCGCAGCCCGGAGCACCCGATCGCCCGGGTCGTTGACCGCACCGACCACGGCGCGGACACCCGCTGCGAAGGGTTCCGGGTCGGACAGGTCCCAGCGCCGCACGGACGCCCCGTGCCGCTCGGCCAGGAGGGCACCCCTGTCCGGGTTGCGACCGGTGAGGAGCAACGGCCACTCGGGTCCGGCGAGGTCGGCCAGGGCCGCTCCCACGGTGCCGTATCCGCCGACGATCAGGACCGGTCCGGCGGGGTCGTGCGCGAGTTCGTCGTTCATGAGATCAAAAATAGGTCATATGACCAATTCTGTCGAGGTGCGCAGACTTCGTCCGGTCGGGGTGCTCGCGTGGTGGACATGACGGACGTTTCGGTCCGGCATGTCGGCGCGGGCTGACCTGCGGACCCCGCGGGGGGATACTCGGAGAAGACCGCCGCCCATCGAGGCGGAGTCCGACCGTTCGGGGATGTTCACATGGCCGACTCCCAGACTGCCGACGGGAACGACCTCGTCGTCGACGCGCTCGAAGCCGCCGGCGTCACTACGATCTACGGCGTCGCCGGCATCCCGATCACCGACCTCGCCCGCACGGCGCAGGCCCGCGGCATCCGCTATCTCGGGTTCCGCAACGAGCAGGCCGCCGGGCACGCCGCGGCGGCCGCCGGCTACCTCACGGGACGTCCCGGCATCTGCCTCACCGTGTCCGCGCCCGGCTTCCTCAACGGCCTCGTCGCGCTCGCGAACGCCACCACCGACTGCTTCCCGATGATCCAGATCAGCGGGTCCAGTGACCGTTCGATCGTCGACCTGCAGCAGGGCGACTACGAGGAACTCGACCAGCTGGCGGCGGCGCGACCGTTCGCCAAAGCCGCCTACCGGGTCGACTCCCCCGCCATGATCGGCGTCGGCGTCGGACGTGCGATCCGCGCGGCGGTCTCGGGCCGCCCCGGCGGGGTGTACCTGGATCTGCCGGCGCGGGTCCTGACGGCGTCGGCACCGCGCACGCGCCGACCCCCCATCGTCGATCCGGCGCCGCGTCAGATACCGGCACCCGACGCGGTCACGCGCGCGATCGACCTGCTCGAGCAGGCGCAGCGCCCGCTGATCGTCCTCGGCAAGGGTGCGGCATATGCCCGCGCCGACGCCGACATCCGCGCGTTCGTGGAGGCCACGGGCGCACCGTTCCTGCCGATGTCGATGGCGAAGGGTCTGCTGCCCGACGATCACCCGCAGTCCGCGGCCGCGGCCCGCTCCCTGGTCCTGCGCAGCGCCGACGTCGTGGTGCTCGTCGGCGCGCGCCTCAACTGGCTGCTCGAGCACGGCGAGCCACCGCAATGGTCGCCCGACGCCCGGTTCGTACAACTCGACATCAGCGCCACCGAGTTCGACAGCAACCGTCCGATCGCGGCCCCGGTCCTCGGCGACATCGCGTCGTCGACGGCGTCGCTGCTGGCGGCGTTGCGCCCGAAACGGATCACCCCGGCACCGGACTGGCTGCGCGAGATCGACGAACGCAAGCGCGCCAACACCGAGAAGATGGAGGCCCGACTGTACGCCGACGCGCATCCGATGAACTTCGCGGTAGCGCTCCGCGCGATCCGGGACGTGCTGGACACACACCGCGACGTGATCGTCGTCAGCGAGGGCGCCAACACTCTCGACAACGCGCGCAACATCATTCCGATCCACCGTCCCCGGCATCGACTCGACACCGGAACGTGGGGCGTGATGGGCGTCGGCCTCGGCTATGCGATCGCCGCGGCCGTGGAGACCGGCGCGGCGGTGGTCGCGATCGAGGGCGACAGCGCCTTCGGCTTCAGCGGCATGGAGATCGAGACGATCTGCCGTTACCGACTTCGCGTGATCGTCATCGTGTTCGACAACGGCGGCGTCTACCGCGGTGACGAGATCAATACGCGCTCAGCGGATCCGGCCCCGACGGTGCTGCTGCACTCGAGCCGCTACGACACGCTGATCGAGGCCTTCGGCGGCGTCGGCTACCACGCCGAGACCCCCGACGAGGTGACGTCCGCGCTCCGTTCCGCCCTCACCACGACCGATCCGGCCCTCATCCACTGTGTCATCGATCCCGCGGCCGGCACCGAGAGCGGGCATCTACAGAAGCTCAATCGTCCGGTGCACGAGGAGGAAACATGACCGAACACGATCCCGGCGGCCATCTCGATCCCACCAAACCGCAAGCCCTCGAGGGCATCACCGTCGTCGACTTCACGCACGTGCTGTCGGGACCGACCTGCACGCGCATGCTCGCCGACGCCGGCGCACGAGTGATCAAGATCGAGCGGCCCGGCATCGGTGACGACACCAGGCAGATGGGCCCGTTCGCCGACGACGGCAGTTCCGAGTACTACCGCCTCGCGAACGTCGGAAAGGAGAGCATCGCGCTGAATCTCAAGGATCCCGACGACATGGCGGTGGTCCGGACGATGATCGCGCACGCCGACGTGGTGGTCGAGAACTTCCGGCCCGGGGTGATGGCGGGCCTCGGCCTGGCTCCCGACGATCTCGTCGCCGAGCATCCGCGGCTGATCGTGTGTTCGGTGTCGGGGTTCGGCCAGTACGGCCCGATGCACCAGGAGTCGGCCTACGACACCGTGATCCAGGCGTTGTCGGGAATCATGGACGCCACGGGTTGGCCGGACGGTCCGGCGACCCGGGTCGGCACGTCGATCTCGGACATCATCGCGGGGGTCATGGGCTACTGCGGCATCGTCACCGCCCTCGTCGCCCGCGAACGCACCGGCCGCGGCACCACCATCGACGTCGCGATACTCGACAGCACGTTCGCGATTATGGAGCACGGACTGATGGACGCCCTCGGCCCACGCGTGCGGCCGACACGGCTCGGCAACCGGCACCCCTTCATGTACCCGTTCGACACGTTCGACTGCCGCGACCGCCCCATCGCGATCGCCGTCGGCAACGACCACCTCTTCGAACTCATGTGTGAGGCAATGGGACTGACCGATCTTCCGTCGGACCACCGGTTCGCCACCAATGTCGACCGCTGCACCAATCACGCGGAACTCAAGACCGCGATGGAGGACGTGCTCAAGTCCGACACCGGCGAGGCATGGCGAGGACGGCTGATCGAGGCGGGCGTGCCGGTGGGGATCGTGCTCAACGTCGACGACACCCGCAAGCTGGACCAGATCGCGGTACGCGGGATGATCAAGAACGTCGGCGGCTTCGACGTCCCCGGCACGCCGCTCAAGTTCGGGACCTGGGACTCGCTGGGATCGACCATTCCGTCGCCGACGCTCGACGACTGCGGCGACGCCCTGCGCCGGGAGTTCGCGCCGCGTCCCGGGGCGTGAGGATCAGCCGCGGGGCGTGAGCGTGACCGTGGCCTCCTGCCGCGGTCTGGGCGCGACTGCAGTGCGAGGTCCGCCGCCCGTTTCTCGCCGGCCTTCTCGCCACCGTGGTCGGCGTCGCCGTCGGGAATCTGGTGCGGATCGTGTTCCTCAGCTTCGAAACCCATCAGGGGATCGGCACCTACGCGCTCGCGCTACTGCTCGGTCTCGTCGTGTCGGCGATCTGGGGCGCAGTCGTCGGTCTGATCGTCGGTGGGGTTCAAGCCCTCGACGCACGAATCCGCCAAACCGTGGAACCGACCGTCGCCCGGCGGACGCGCCGACCCGCGAAGGCCGCGGCACGCTGATCCGTAGCGTCACACCTCGGGCGCGGTGACACGGACGAGCTGCGCCGATGCGACAAGCTCAGCGCCCTTCGATTCCATCCGACAACCACTCGATATCGGGAACGGATAGGCCGCCAAAGTTGTTGTAACCAATCAATACTCATCGCTCTGACACTCAGCACTCCGACCGACTGGGGCTGGCATCCTCATCGACACCCCAGAGGGGCTCGAGTATCGCGCACTGGGCGGGGATGGGCGTCAAGTCGTCAAGTCGTCAAGTCGAGCAAGAGCTGCGCGGCGCAACTCTTTGGTGAGTGGTCTACGGTCTGCGGATCGAGTAATCAGATCAACCTGGCAAAGGTCCACGTCAGCAATGTCTCGGTAGGTGACGCCGTCGTGTTGATAGCGATTGGCCACCGATTGCGCGGTGATCATAACATTGCCGCCGAGCGCAACGCCGTTGATCGCCTCCTCCATTGTTGCTGCCCAGCAACCATACTGAACGATCCGTCCGCTGGGACGAGGGTCTACCACCCACTCCTTCGTCCACTCACGGGCGATGCCTTTTGCGCCGACGACCGCGTAGCCGTCGAGGTCCCCGAGGGTCAATACCCCATACGTCGCGAGTGGCGAGTCGACTGGCACCGCCGCCACCCGCTTCTCTCGATGCACAACAATGCGGTCCAACTTGTCCGCCATCTCTCGATAGGGTGGACGAGCGAGAGACGCATCGACGTCACCACGAGCCAGTCGCGAAAGCTGATCACCCCACTCGAGTTGGATGAACTGCAGCCGAGCACCGGGGTTCTTCGCCGCGAAGTCCGCCAGAAAACCCTCGTCTCTCCGGCCCGGAAAGCCATTGATGAACCCGATTCGCAGGACCTCCTGGTCGGTCCTTTCTCCCAGCGCGATGCGCGAAGACGCCAGCGCGGCGCCCGCATGCACCATGAACTCCCTGCCACGGTCGGTGAGCCGGATCGGGGTGGTGCCACGCTCGACCAACTTGTAACCCACGGCGCCCTCCAGGCGTTGGATCTGCTGGGTCATCGCCGGCGGTGTGACGAACAATCGCGCCGCCGCACGCGCGAAGCTTCCCTCTTCGATCAGCACCTCCAACGAATTGACCAAAGTCAGATTCAAGAACGAGGACACAACCGACTCCTCCGATGAAGCAACTACTTAACCCTGTGTCGTGGATCTCAATTTACTGGTCAGCCGCACGGTGTCAAGGTGTTTGAGACCGGAAGAAATCCAAGAGCCGGAACATGATCGGGCATTCAACCACCCAAAAGCCATCCAAGACGGGAACCCATGTCAGCAACTGCGAAGTCTCCTCAACGAGCACTCATCACCGGCGCCGCATCCGGAATCGGCTATGCGATTGCCGAGCAACTCATCGCCTCCGGAGCCTCCGTCCTTGCCTTCGATCTGGACAAGGACGGTCTGGCCGCGGCGGCCGAGAAGCTCGGAAGTTCCTACACAACGTTTTCCGGCAGCGTCGCTGAACCAGACGACGTCAAAGCCGCGGTGGAGAAGGCCGAACTTTCCCTCGGGGGAATCGACAGCCTGTTCAACGTCGCGGGCGGACTGCGCCCCGCCCCCATCACCGATCTCGCCGAAGCCGACTGGCACTTCACCATGAACGTGGTGCTCACTGGCGTCTACCTCTGTACCAAATACGTCGCGCAGTCCATGATCCGGACGGGAGTCGGTGGCGCGATCGTCAACATCTCCTCGGTCAACGCACACCTACCCCTGTACGGCGGAAGCGCTTACGCCGCGGGCAAAGCCGGCGCGGAGATGTTCGGCAAGAACGCCGCACTGGAGCTGGCCCGGCACGGAATCCGCGTCAACACTGTGCTTCCCGGACTCGTCGAGACTCCGATGGCGGGTTTCATCCTCGAGAACGAAGGCATCATGGACGAGTTCTATGCGAATGCCGTTCTCAAGCGTCCTGCACAGCCCGCAGAGCTCGCCGCTCCCGCAATCTTCCTGGCGGGAGAGGGCGCCAGTTACATCACCGGCACCAGCCTTGTTGTCGACGGCGGCTACGAAGTCGGCAGCTACCCCGACCTCAGCAAGTACCTTTAGGGAGAGAACAACAATGAGCACAGCATTTTCCGACCTGCCGGCAGCAGCCCCCCGAACCTCGTACGAGGAGGAGTTCGTCCACATGATGGACGACATCGACACCCTCATCGACAGAACCACCAATCCCATCCACCGCAAGATTCTTGTCAACTACCGCCGCCACGGCCTGTTGGAGGTGTCGGGACGCTACGACGAACTGCTCGCTCCCAATATGACCGTCGACTCGCCTCACTACCGGGTCTTCGAAGGCGGCCAAGGTGTGATCCTCGACGGAATGACCGAGGTTCGCGGCTTCTACCAGACACTGGCCGGCATGGACATGCTGGTGATGTGGACGGGCAAGCAGAAGATGGCGGTCGCGGACTGGGGATTCGCCGGCGAGGCGGAATTCAGTCAGTTTGTTCCGGGAAAGATGCTTGGTGACAACGTCTTCGGCAGTCTCGATGAGAGCACATCCAGCAGTGCTTCGGAGTACGACGATGACGCGTATTACCTGGTCCGTCGCACGCTCGCATTCGTCTGGCACTACGACAACGACGTCCGATTGATCGGCGAACACGTTTACGAGGATGCAAGTTCCAAGACAGTCAACAAGGTTGCGCCTGAGGACGTCATCAGCGGTTCCCGAGCCGCAGAGTTGCTCGAGTCCGTGATCGACAAGTACGAACTCCCGGAGTAACGAACGCAAGAAGCCCGTCGTGATGGTGGATCCTGACGTCAGGTTTCACCATCACGATCGGGTCCGACCACACTGAACGGGTGGGAGGCAGCCTTCGGGCGAGAGTATCGAGTGAAGGCTGGCTCCTTGTGTCGTCCACACTCGAACTGCCATCGGATGTCAGGTCAATCTCTGAGCGTAATGTGGCGCACCGAAACCTGGGCGCCAATCCCCATCAGAAGTACCGGATGAGCGAGTCCACGAGTATGTGTCCTCGTAGTACCGCAGTTCCTCGGCGTCGAGCACCACCTCACCGGGCCAGGTGGATTCGTCGTCGGCGAGCCAGTGGATGTAGCTCGTCGACTCCGGATCGTGCCGGCCGGTGCGGGACAGGTTCGTACCCGCACCGATGTCGCGGCGCATGAAGAACCGGAAGAAGCGCTCGGCATCCTGGTCCACCAGTGCTCACACGTCGCGGGTGACCTGCTCGGGTACCACCTCGAAGACGGCGAGGCGGACGCCGTTGGTGTCGACGAATCTCGGTTCGGGAAGCATTCGATGTCTCCGGGAGACTAATTGAGGGACGAGACGGACTGCTTGATCTTCGGCACGGCGATGGACACCAGCGCGCCGAGTGCCGCAGCGCCCGCCGCGACGAGGAACGCACCTCGGAATCCGGCGGATTCGTAGGCAACACCCTGTCCGTCGGTCGCGAGCACGTAGTGGGCGAGGACGGTGAAGCCGATCGTGGAGATCAGCGTGCCGGCCAGGGTCTGCGCGACACCGACGAAGTTCGATCCGACGGCGCGCTCGGTCTCCGGGAGCGCCAGCAGAGCGAGATTGGGGACGGCGGCGTAGATCATGCAGCCGAGGCCGAACAGCATCCACGCGACGACGATGACCGCAGGAACCGTCGGAACGGCGGACAGGACGGCGGCCGCGATCGCGATGAACACCGCGCCGAAGATGAGGTGGTTGCGGAAACCGATCGAGCGCGCGGTGGCCCCGACGATGAATCCACTTGCCACGATCATCAATTGGCCGGGCAGCAACCACCCCGCCATCTCGGTGGCGGACAGCCCGAAGCCGTACGGGGTGCTCTCCGGGGCCTGCAGCAGCATCGGGGTGAGGCTGGCCAGCAGGGTCGTGGCACCGTACGCGATGCCACCGCCGATGAGGGTGTACCGCAGCGCGGGCTTCGTGATCAGGTCGAGACGGATCAGTGGTTCCTCGGTGCGTCGCTCCCACCACACCCACACCGCGAATCCGACGAGGGCGATACCGACGCACGTGAGTGTGCGACCGTCGGTGAGGCCCCACTCCTTGCCGCGGGACAGTCCGACCAGGACGACGAACATGCTCGCCGCGAGCAGAACCGCGCCGAACCAGTCGATGCGTGCGTGTGCACGAATCGGGGTCTCGGGCACGAAGAAGAACGTCAGCAGGGCGCCGACCGCGCAGAATCCGAACGCGAACCAGAACACAGACCGCATACCCAGGTGGTCGATGAGCACACCGCTGAGCAGCAGCGCACCGACACCGACGGCACCGACACCCGTATTGGCGATACTGATCGAGATTGGCTGCAACCGGGTCGGGAACGTGTCCCGAATGAGGGTGTACCCCAGCGCGAGACAAGCAAAGCCGGCACCGGAGAGGAAGCGTCCGGCAACCAGGATCGGGAATGTCGGCGCGATCGCCGAGATCAACGCGCCCAGCGCACCGATCGCGGCGGTGACGACGAGCATCCTCTTCTTGCCGTACAGGTCGGCGAGTTTGCCGATGATGGGTGAGGCCACCGCGCCCGAGAGCGTGAAGGCCGTCATCACCCACACCACCTGGGTGGTCTGGAACTCGGCGGCAACCTTCGGCAGGGTCGGCGCGAAGAGCGAGAAGCCCAGCGCCGACTGCTCCGTGAGCAGGAGCAGGATCAGAAGCGTGCGAACCCAGTATCGGGTCGGCCGTTCGGTCGCGGCAGTGCGCGTGGACACCTACGGTTCGTCGGATCCGCCGGCAGAGGTCGAAACAGACATGACATGACTCCCTTTCACTCGTGGGCTAGCGAATGACGAAGTGCTCCTCGATCGGAGTCCGGTGCTGCTGCCAGACGTCGACCAGGCGCCACGGGCTGGCCACGATCACGCGGCCGCTGTCGTTGCGGTAGTAGGTGTGTGCGCCGGGGGTGTGCTTCCAGACCGTCTTCTCCATGGCACGATCGATCTCCTCGACGTACGCGTCGTACGCCGCGCGGGTCGGCTCGAGGGATCGTGCCCCGCGCTCGGCCAGCAGGTGCAGGCACTCGACGATGTAGTGGACCGCCACCTCGATACCGAAGTTGTTGCCGGCGCCGTGGCTCGGGTTGGCATTGGGCGCCGAGGTGATGAACAGATTCGGGAACCCGGGCACGGTCCCACCGCGGTAAGCGCGCGGATCGTTCCCGGCCCATTCCTCGGTGAGCAACTTGCCGTCCCGTCCCCGGATTTCCATGGTGGACAGGAAGTCCAGGTGGAAGCCGGTGGCATAGACGATGGCGTCGAGTTCGATCAGATCCCCGTCGGGGGTGACGATCCCCTCCGGTATGACGCGGGCCGGCTCGGCCGCGACCACCTCGACGTGCTCGCGGGTGAGCGCCGGGTAGTAGCCGCCCGGATCCCGGATGATGCGCTTGCCGAACGGCGCGAAGTCGGGCGTCACCTTGGTCGCCAGCTCCGACCCGGCCCCGAAGGTCCGGTCGATGTACGCGAGGCAGTCCTGCAGCAGCATGTCGTTGGCTCGGGAGATCGACAGGTGCGACGCAGCCCATTCGGGGTCGACGATCACCACCGGATAGGCGCTGTCCGCCGATCCCCAGAACGCCTTGAGTCGCAGCCAGTTCGCGTAGTACGGCACGTGCCGAGAGAGCCACCGATGATGCTCGGGTACGTCGTCGCTGTCCCGCTTGCGGGGCGCGACCCAGTGCGGCTGCCGCTGGAAGAGCGTCAGGTGTCGCACGTCGTCGACGATAGAATCGACGATCTGGGCCGACGTGCAGCCGGCCCCGATCACCGCGACCCTCTTGCCGGTCAGGTCCAGGGCCGGATCCCACTCCCCCGAGTGGATGCTGATGCCCGCGAACATCTCCCGACCCTCCACCGGAGGGAACTGCGGGCGGTTGAGGTAGCCCGCGGCGGTGATCACCGCCGCGGCGTGCTCGGTCGATCGAGTGCCGTCCGCGCTGCGCACGTGGATGTTCCACCGGTAGGACGCGTCGTCCCAGACCAGCGATTCCACCTCGGTGCCGAAGCGGGTGTGGCGGCGGATCCCGTGCCGGTCCGCGACGCCGCGCAGGTAGTCCTGGTACTCGCCGCCCTTCGGGTAGTAGCTGGTCCAGTCGGGGTTCAGCTCGGTCGACAGCGAGTAGTACGACGACGGCGTGTCGACCCCGACGCCGGGATAGTTCTGGATCAGCCAGGTTCCGCCGACGTCCTCGTTGCGCTCGTAGATCCGGTACGCGATACCCTCCTTTGTCGCGGCGAGGGCCGCCGCGATCCCCGCCAGGCCGCCACCGATGATCGCCACGTCCAGGTCGGCGGGCAGCGGCGTCGTGCGCGGGAGCACAGGTCGGGCGGAGTGGAATCCGCCCTGCTCGAGCAGCATCGGCAAGAACTCCTCGCCCATCGCCACCCCGAGTGCGAGCGGGGCGAGCCGGGCGAAGAAGGCCGGGTCGTCGGGCGCGAGGTCCGGCGCGGGCCGCTCCTCCGACCCGAGCACGTCCACCAAACGTTCGATGATCTCGGCGACCGTGTCGCTGTCCGCCACGGCCGCCATCTCGGGCGGGTCCGAGATGTGCGAGATGGCGTCGACGTGGCGATCGAGCACCGCATGCTCACCCGTGAGCTGCGCGAGCACCGCCAACAGGACGGCCGGGTCAGCGAGGCGAAGGTGGGCCCGCAGCAGCCCGGGATCGACCGAGTCGTCTGCCGCGAACCGTGGTGCAGTGGTACTTGATGTCATGGGAATCTCCTTGCAGGCCTGAATGTCCGAGGCCTGGTGGCGTTCGTCGTGGAGCAGGAGTACCTACCGCATGACCGGGACCGGCGGCGGCGTGAATCGGGACATTAGGCCACCCGACAGCCCGTGTCCATACCAATATCCCGTTTAGCAGACTGTCAGTCTGACTTTTTGCCCAAAGGTCTACCGAAGACGTCCCGGGTGGGCTACCGTCCCACCATCGCCACCCGCGCGGAGCCCGCATCCGCGGATTCACCACACGAAAGGTGTTGCCTGTCATGGACCCTCTGCGATTCGACGGACAAGTCGCCCTCATCACCGGCGTGTCCACGTTCGGACTCGGGCTCGCATACGCCCGCCTCCTCGCCGCCCGGGGTTGTGCGGTGGTCGTCAACGACCTCGGCCGGGACTGGAGCGGGTCGGCCAGCACCCCCGGCACCGAGGAGGCCGTTCGGCTGATCACCGAGGACGGCGGTTCCGCGATCGGGGTCACCGGCGACGTCGTGACCGAGGCGGACGCGATCGTCCAGGCCGCCGTCGACGCGTTCGGGCGCCTGGACATCGTCATCAACAACGCGGGAGCCGGTGGCAACTTCGATACGTTGATCGACGTGCACCTCCGTGGCGCCAATCGGATCAGCGAGTCGGCCTGGACGCACCTGTCCGCCAACGGAAACGGACGCATCCTCAACATCTCGTCGAGCGGCAGCTTCGGCGCTCCGGCCATGCCGGGCTACGCCGCCGCGAAGGGCGGAATCCTCTCGCTCACCCGCACCCAGGCGATCCTCGGGACGCGGGACGGTGTCCGGTCCAACGCGATCCTCCCCTCGGCGTGGACGCGCTCCACCGCCGGGATCGAGCAGCCCGGATTCGGCGAGTTCCTGCAGTCGCACTTCCCGCCCGAAGCCGTTGCTGCATTCGCGACCTACCTGCTCCACGCCGACACGGCGATCACCGGCGAGGCGTTCGCCGTGGGCGGCGGTCTCGTCGCCCGCGTCGTTCAGGCCGAGACGGCCGGTGCACTGGCCTCCGACCACTCCCCCGAGAGCTGGCCCGCGCTGATCGATCAGGTGATGCAGCCCGACGACATGATCATCCCGCCGTCCATGTGGTCGCACCTCGACGCGTTCGTCGGCCGCATGAGCCCCCAGGCGCGCGCGGACTGGGCCGCGGTGAAGATCGCGCCCGACGTCACCGGCAAGGTCCAGGCCTGACCCCCGATCACCAGGAGAATCCCATCATGCTCGAGCTCGATCCCGATGTGGCCGCCTATCTGGGCACCCGCCAGGACAACTGGGTACCCATGCACGAGGCCGGCGTCGAGGCCGCACGCGCGGCACTGAACGCCCTACCTCGACGCCCCGGACCCGACATGCACAGCGTCGAGGACCGCGTCGTCGACGGACCGCACGGGCCCCTGCCCCTCCGGATCTACCGTCCGGTGGACGCGCCGGATCTCCCGGCGATCGTGTACTTCCACGGCGGCGGACTGGTCATCGGGAGCGTCGACACGTTCGACATCCTCGCCCGGATGCTCGCGCAGGCCGCCGAGGCGGTCGTCGTCAGCGTGGACTACCGGCTCGCCCCCGAGCACCGGTATCCGGTCGCCACCGACGAGGCCTACTTCTCGGTGCAGTGGCTCGGCGCGAACGCCGCCGACCTCGGGGTCGATCCGGCGCGGATCGCCGTGGCCGGGGACAGCGCGGGCGCGACGCTCGCGGCCGGCGCCGCGCTGCAGATCCGCGAGGAGGGCGGGGTGCCGCTGGTGTTCCAGCTGCACATCTACGCCGGCATCGACCGGGACGACACCCGGCCGTCGGTTCTCGAGTTCGCGGACGGCCCGATCATCACCGCGGGCGACTTCGCGTGGACCAAGAACCTGTATCTCGGCGACGATCCGGGCGCGGACCATCCGTACGGTGTGCCCAGTCTCGCCGAGGACCTGTCCGGATTGCCCGCGGCCATCATCGTCACCGCGTCGCACGACCCCAGCCGAGACGGCGCCGAGGAGTACGGACACCGGCTGCGCGACGCCGGTGTGCAGACTGCCGTTCTACGTTATCCCGGTGTCGCACACGGATTCCTGATGCACGCCGACCGTCACGTCCGTGCCCGTCTGGCGCTCGCCGAGATCGGCGGCCTGATGCGGGCCAAGTTCATGTTCGGGTGAGGGCGGCGCACCACACGTCCGTGACGGTGTCGATGGCACCGTCACGGTCGGCGTCCCAGCCGCGGACGAGCCACGTGTTGAGGAACAGCTCCAGTCCGCTGATCAGCAGCAGCGCCCGGCGCTCCGCGTCGGCGGCATCGAATCGACTCCACAGCTCGGCGTTCGCGGTGAGGGCGTCGACGAACCGGCGGTGGTAGTCCAGATAGAACTCGTCGAACCGCACCAGGCCGGCGGCCTGCACCCGCAGCTTGTCGCGGCTCGCTTCCCACGCGTCGACCACGCTCTGCACCCAGGCACGGATCGTGGCCCGCGACCAATCCGGCAGCCGTCCGAAGTCCCGGTACAACGATTCGGCCCGATCCCACATCTCCTCCACGACGGCCTGGACGATCGCGTCCTTGCTCGGGAAGTAGGCGTAGAGGGTGGCCCGACTCGCCCCGGCTGCCTTGGCGATGTCGTCGATCGTGGTTTCCCGGAACCCACGCTCACCGATCAGCCGTGCCGCCGCTTCCAGCAGATGCGCTCGACTCTGACGCTTCTGCAGTTCACGCAACGACAACTGCTCGGCGGGTTCAGTTCCCATACCGGGAGTCTAATGACAGTCGATATCTGTCAGTGACCGGCCTTACACTCCCGCCATGACTGTCGAAGTCACACGCGCTCAGGTGCTCTCGTATCGCTGGCACGTCCAGCAACTCGATCGTGGCAGCGGGATCGCCACCGGACCCACCGACTGCGACATCCTCGATCTCGGGATCCAGAACACCGGACCCGACGGCGCCGCGTGGGCCCTGTTCGTGCGCGGCACACCGCAGGCCTCCCCCGGCGACCTGGCGCTCGCCTGGACGCTGCGCGGCGCCCCGCACAGCTACCGGCGGGCGGACCTGCCGCAGGTCGCCGTCGCCACCGCGCCCCTGTCGGACGCCGACGCCGCCAAACGCATCTTCGACGCCAACCGTCCGCTGAAGGCGGCCGGGATCGGGACGCTCGACGCGCTGCGGGAGGTGGCGGGTGCGATGCGGGAGATCGTCGACGCCCCCACCGTCAAGGGCGAGATGTCGGCGGCACTGACCGGGCGGATGAGCGAGCCGTATCTGCGGTTCTGCCGGCCGTGCAACGCCACCCACATGTACGAGATGCCGTTCCGGCTCGCGGCCCTGCAGGCCGGGCTCGAGTTACGCCCGAACACCTCGCCGCCGGTTCTCGAACGCATCCCCGGATGGGGATCGAAGCCGTACAGCCGCACCGGCGCCGACGCGGATCCGCGGTTCGACGTGATCCGCGGCTACCTGCGTTTCTTCGGCCCCGCCGACCCGAAGGCCGTCGCCGCCTACATCGACGCCCCGGTCAAGGACGTCAAGGCGCACTGGCCCGACGACACGGTGGACGTGGTCGTCGGGGGCGCGCCGCGCTCGATGCTCGCCTCCGACCGCGACGGGCTGGGTGCCGCGCCACCGGATCGATCCGCGCGCCTGCTCGGCCCGTTCGACCCCTATCTGCAGCTGAAGGATCGCGAACTCCTCGTCTCCGACGAGGCGCGCCGCAAGGCGCTGTGGCCCACGCTCGGGCGCCCCGGCGCGATCGCGATCGGCGGCGAGATCGTCGGACTGTGGCGGCCGCGGACATCGGGCAAGAAGCTCTCGATCGAGGTGACGCCGTGGGAGAAGCTGTCGAGATCCGATCGCCGCTCGCTGGACGAGCAGGCGGCGGCGCTCGCGGAGTTCCGGGGCGTCACGCTCGCGGGCGTCACCGAGAAGGTCTAGCCCAGCGAGGCGTGCCAGACCAGGGCCGCGGCGAGGGCACCGATGCCGTTGAGCGACCAGTGCAGCGCGATCGGGGCCAGCAGGCTGCCGCTGCGGCGGCGCAACCACGTGAAGACGAAGCCGGCCGCGGCGGTCGCGGCGACCGCACCCGCGATACCGAGGACCTGGCCGACGAACCCGCCACCCAGGATCCCGGTGAGACCACGATTGCTGGTGGTCAGCCCCAGCGACGACGCAATGTGCCACAAGCCGAACATGAGCGAACCGGTCGCGAAGACGCCGCGGGCGCCGGAGACCCGGGACAGCGTCCCCTGCAACACACCGCGGAACGCGAGTTCCTCCGGGATGACCGTCTGCAGCGGGATCACGATCATCGACGCGATCAGGGCACCGGAAATGGTGGCGTAGCGGTCGGCCATGAAGAACTGGCGGGTGAGGGGCAGCGCGATCCCGATCCCGACGACCGCGAGCACCAGCCCGACGGACGCGAGCGCGTACAGCGAACCCTTGCGCCAGTGCCGGGGCGAGAGCCCCAGTTCGGCCCAGCCCAGGCCACGGCGGCGAGTGAGGGCAACCAGGATCACCGCGGAGATCGGCACGGTCGCGATACTCGCCCACGGGGTGGTGAAGTGCGCGATGAGATTGGTCGATACGAGCACCGCGACGACGACGGCCACGTCGAGCCAGGCGTGCGCTGCTCGGATCCGATGCAGTCCCGACGCGTGGCCGAGGCCGGAATTCACGGAATGGCCCACGCCCACAGTTTCGACAGTCATATGCGGTGCTGCCCCCAACCCCTGCGGCTCGTCACGAGACGACGCGCTACAGATCGTTATCCGGTTGTTATTTATACAAGCCTACGGAAATCTGCGGGTCCACTGCGGTGACCTCGAACACACGATGTTCGGCACACCTCGATGATATGCGCGCACCGGACGCCCCGATTCGGGCCGTTCGCGCCACGCGGCTAGCCTGAACGTCGAACTTCGCACCCCCGTGTTCAGGAGAGATGATGGCCGAATTCCTCTACGAGGACCTGCTGCCGATCGGTGAAGACCCCACCGAGTACCGGCTGCTCACCACCGAGGGGGTGTCCACCGTCGAAGGACCGGACGGCCGCACCTTCCTGAAGGTCGAGCCCGAGGCCATGCGGCTCCTCACCGAGACGGCTCTGCACGACATCTCGCACTACCTGCGCACCGACCACCTCAAGCAGGTCGCGAGCATCCTCGACGATCCCGAGGCGTCGAACAACGACAAGTTCGTGGCACTGGATCTGCTGAAGAACGCCAACATCGCGGCGGCCGGCGTGCTGCCGATGTGTCAGGACACCGGCACCGCGATCGTCATGGGCAAGCGCGGCCAGCACGTGCTCACCCCGGGCGACGACGAGGAGTCGATCGCGCGCGGCGTGTACGACGCGTACACCCGGCTGAACCTGCGCTACTCGCAGAACGCCCCCATCACGATGTGGGACGAGAAGAACACGGGCAACAACCTGCCCGCGCAGATCGAGCTGTACGCGGACACCGCGAAGGGCCACGAGAACTCCTACAAGTTCCTCTTCATGGCCAAGGGCGGCGGATCGGCCAACAAGTCGTACCTGTACCAGGAGACCAAGGCCATCCTGAACCCGGACTCGATGATGCAGTTCCTCGAGGCCAAGATCCGTTCGCTCGGCACGGCGGCCTGCCCGCCGTACCACCTCGCGATCGTCGTCGGCGGCACGTCCGCCGAGTTCGCGCTCAAGACGGCCAAGTATGCGTCGGCGCACTACCTCGACGAACTGCCGACCGAGGGCGCGATCACCGGCCGCGGCTTCCGTGACCACGAGCTCGAGAAGCAGGTCTTCGAGCTCACCCAGAAGATCGGCATCGGCGCGCAGTTCGGTGGCAAGTACTTCTGCCACGACGTCCGCGTCATCCGTCTGCCCCGCCACGGCGCCTCGCTGCCCGTCGCGATCGCCGTCTCGTGCTCGGCCGACCGCCAGGCCAAGGCGAAGATCACCCCCGAGGGCGTCTTCCTCGAGCAGCTCGAGTTCAACCCCGGCCAGTTCCTGCCCGAGGTCACCGACACCCAGCTCGACGCCGAGACCGACGGCATCTCGGGCACCGGCAAGGGCGCCGCGGTCAAGATCGACCTCACCCGCCCGATGCCGGAGATCCTGGCCGAGCTGTCCAAGCACCCGGTCAAGACCCGGCTGTCGCTGACCGGCCCGCTGGTCGTCGCGCGCGACATCGCGCACGCGAAGATCAAGGAGCGCCTGGACGCCGGCGAGGAGATGCCGCAGTACCTCAAGGACCACCCGGTGTACTACGCCGGCCCGGCCAAGACCCCCGAGGGCATGGCATCGGGTTCCTTCGGCCCCACCACGGCCGGCCGCATGGACTCGTACGTCGAGCAGTTCCAGGCGGCGGGCGGATCGATGATCATGCTGGCCAAGGGAAATCGGTCCAAGCAGGTCACCGACGCGTGCAACACGCACGGCGGCTTCTACCTCGGCTCCATCGGCGGCCCGGCGGCGCGTCTGGCGCTGGACTGCATCAAGAACGTCGAGATCGTCGAGTACGAAGAGCTCGGCATGGAGGCGGTCTGGAAGATCGACGTCGAGGATTTCCCGGCGTTCATCGTCGTCGACGACAAGGGCAACGACTTCTTCGCCCACACCGGCGAGGTCACTCTCACGATCGGCAAGCGCCCCGGCATCTGAGCCTGCGCGTCGAACACCGAAGGCCCGGTGGAGCATTCGCTCCGCCGGGCCTTCGGCGTTCCGCGGCTACAGCACGTACGGAACCAGCCGCTTGGTCCGGCGCATGTACTGCCGGTACGGCTCCCCCAGCCCGTCGACGAGCACCCGCTCCTCGTGTGGAATCCGGACCACGTACGCGGCGGCCAGGGCGAGCACCGTCAGCGGTGCGAGCCAGTTCGTATAGGCGACCGTGAATCCCAACGCGCACACCAGCGCACCGGTGTACGACGGATGCCGGATCCGCCGGTAGAGACCGGTGTCGATCACCGACTGCCCCGGTGCGGTCTGCACCTGGAATGTGAACGCCGCCCCGAGTTCGTGGACCGCCCGCAGCCGCAGTCCCTGCCCGGCCGCGGCCACCAGCAGGCCGATCCAGAAGTACCACCACGCACCCGTCGTGATCACCGTCGTCGACACCAGCACGCTCACCGCCGCCCCACCGACATACGAGACCATCAGGCCGAGCCCGACAGCGGGACCGGTCCATCCGTCACGGTGTGAGCCGCCGCCGGGATGAGTTCGCCCGATCCGGTACTCGGAGTACAGCAACGCGACGAACGCGAATGCGAGGATCACCGCCGCGGTCGGTTCGGTGGCGAACAGTGGCAGGGCCGAACCGTCGCCGGTCACGGCCGCGGCGCCTCCCCCACGCCGATCGCGATCAACGGGTGCCGTGCGGGGTCGAGTCGGCCGAGGATCGACGCCAGCGAATCACGGTCGATCGCAACGCAACCAGCCGTCGGAGCGCCGTCGGTGACGTGCAGGAAGATTGCCGATCCTGCGCCGGGCGTGCGCGCGGAGTTGTATCCGATCACCGCAGCGTAGTCGTACTCCGCACCGGCGGCGTACAGGTTCTCGCTGGCGGCGCCCGGGCTGACCGACTGCCGCACGTGTGTGTTGTAACCGGGTGAGGCGGGGTTCGAATCCCACCAGTCCTGCACATCGGTACGGAAGTACGGCATCGCGGTGCCCGGATCGGGAAGCCGGCCGAAGGCCCCGGTCAGCGGGAACACCCCGGCCGGGGTGCGGGCCGAGAATTCGCTCGCCGCCCCGATCCCTTCCGCGCCGACCTGCGCGACCACCGGCCCGGCAACCTCGTGCCAGACGCCGTCGGCGCCCCGCTCCCATGCCGTGAGTTCCGCGACTGTTGCCTCCGGTGTCGGGGCGAAGACCGTGATGACTTGGTTCGAGGTGCCGGCGAAGATCACCGAATCGACCGCCGCGCCCGCGCGGGGGGCTCCCACCAGCCCGAACGCCAACGCGATCAGCACCATCAGACCGTTGGTCCACAGCCGATGCCACCGTCCGCGCCGGATCTCCGCCATCCTCCGAGTGTGCCTCGACGGCGCCCCCGCTGTGTCCCGATTCGCGAGGACGGCACGAGACCGGCCTCCACCGGAAAACGTCAGTCCACGATCACCCCTGCCTCGACGGCCGCGGCGCGATACGCGTGTGCAAGGGAGTCGACGGTGTCGTGCGCGTTGAGCCCGCTCGGGTTCGGCACCACCCACAACTCGGCACCCTCGAAGCCGTCGGGCTGCCGGCCCTTCTGCGCCGCCCGCGCGCCGAACGCGGCCCGGTAGGCGGTGATGCCGGCGACCGCGACCACCCGCGGGCGCACCGTCGCCACCACGTCGCGTAGCCGCTGTCCGCCCGCCCGCAACTCCGCCGCGGTGAGCTCGTCGGCCCGGGCCGTCGCGCGCGCAACAAGATTCGTGATGCCGACGCCGCGCCGGACGAGCAGATCGCGGTCGGCGTCGGACATGCCGGCGGTGGGATCGATCGGCCGGTCGACGATCCCGCCCCGCAGCAGCGCCGGATAGAAGCGGTTGCCCGGGCGCGCGAAATGCGCCCCGGTGGCGGCCGTCCACAGCCCCGGATTGATGCCCACGAACAGCAGGCGACACCCCGGACCGATCAGATCAGGGACCTCCTTGTCCCGGAACGACTCGAGTTCGGCGCGGCTGAATCCCATGGGGACAGCGAACCGCACCGGTCAGGTGTGGGCCAAACCGTCAGGATCCCTCGTAGGCCGCGCGGATGACACCGATGTCGAGTTTGCGCATCCCCAGCATCGCCTGCGTGGCCCGCTGCGCCCCCTCGGAGTCCGGGCCCCCGAGGTACGAACCCAGGGCGGCAGGAATGATCTGCCACGACACCCCGAACCGATCCTTGAGCCAACCGCACTGGCTCTCCTGCCCACCATCGGCCGTGAGCTGGGTCCAGTATGCGTCGACCTCGGACTGGTCGGCGCAGCTCACCTGGAACGAGATCGCCTCGTCGAAGGTGAACTCGGGCCCCCCGTTGAGGATCGTGAAGTTCTGCCCGTCCAATTCGAACTCGATCGTGAGCGCGAGGCCTTCCGGTCGGTGCATGTCGGGGCCGTAACGGGAGATGTTCCGGATCTTCGAGTTCTTGAACACCGAGGTGTAGAACTGCGCGGCCGCCTCCCCTTCGGTGTCGAACCACAGGCACGGAGTGATCTTCTGCATGACATGGTCCCTTTCGACAGCCTGACGAATACGGGCCACCCAATACTCATATATTCAGACCGCTTGTGCAGGGCAAACTCATCGGAGAGCCGTCATCAGCGCCGCGACCAGGACGAGGAGCCCGATGTATCCGACCGCGTGGGCCCGGTCCGGAATCCGCCCGATCGACCGTCGGACGATCGCGATGGCCGGTAGGGCACCCGCCAGCAGCGCCCCTGCTGCGGCCACATCCACGAGCCCCACTCGCAGCCCCGTCGCCGACGCGACGGCTGCGGGGCCGGTGGTTGCGTAGATCACCGACGCGGCGAGTGCGACCGGCAGCGTCAGCAGGTTGGCCAGGCCTGTCGCGTCGATCATCGACATCCCTCGTCGGCGCAGGATCGGCACGGTCATCACGCTGCCACCGACTCCCAGAAAGCTCGCGACGGATCCGACCGCGACTCCGCCGATCGTGGTCGCGGCGCCGCCCGGCGACCGCCGGTATGTCGCCGGCGCGGCGAGGAAGCCGCGCCTGACAGATACGTCGACGACGGTGGCGACGAGGTAGACCACGAAGAACGCGTGAACGACCGCCCCGTCGACGCGCGTCGCCAGAAACGCGCCGAGCAGTCCACCGATCGCCAGGGCTGGAAGCAGCGTCGCCGTTCCCGCCAGTCGGCGTCCGCCGTTCCGGCGATATGTGTAGGTCGCGATCGTCGCGTTGACCACCATCACCGCCGCCGAGGTCGCGACGGCAACATGCATCGCCGTATCCGCGGGCGCCGTCGCCGACCGTCCGATGAACCAGTACACGACCGGAACCGTGACGAATCCGCCCCCGAAACCGAAGGCGACGGTGGTGATTCCGGTGATGCACCCGAAGAGAAGAAGAACCGCAATACTCACGGCTCCGACGCTACGAACCCCACGAGTGGCGCACAATCGATGACCCGTCATCCTCTATCGCGAATCCGCCACCTTCCGGCGTACCGTCTTCTGGTGCGCAACGTTCCGGTCGACGATCTCGACACCACCGATCGCGCCGTCCTCGCCATCGGCACCGACTACCCGCCGCGCCACCTGCTGGATTGGCACCGGCACCGCCGCGCCCAGTTCCTCTTCGGCGCCTCCGGCGTCATGCAGGTCGAAACCGATTGCGGCACATGGACCGTACCGCAGGACCGAGCGGTATTGATTCCTCCCCGCACCCGGCATCGCGTCACGATGCTCGACGTCAGTACGCGCAGCCTCTACATCGAGCCTGGTGCGGCGCCCTGGTTTCCCCGGGCATGCCGAGTCGTCGACGTACGTCCACTCCTGCGGGAACTGCTCCTCGCCGCGGTCGACGTCCCCTCCGGTACGACCACTTCGGCCGTGACGGCGCACTGATGACCTTGCTCTTGCACGAGATCGCCGACACCGCGCCGCTGCCGCTGGAACTACCGTTACCCGGACACCCCGAACTTCGCGCACTGTGCCAGGCGTTCCTCGACGCCCCCGACATCCACGACCGGAACCAGGCGTGGGCCCACACATTGCACGTCAGCACCCGAACCCTCGATCGGATGTTCTCCTCCGAGACCGGGATGAGTTCGGCGAGTTGGCGTCGACGCGCCTGCGTCCTCGCCGCACTCCCCGAACTGGGAACGGGACGCCCCGTCGCAGCTGTCGCGGCCCGCCTCGGTTACGCCAGCCCGGCGTCGTTCACGGCAATGTTCACCAAGCTGCTCGGCACACCACCGAGCAGCTTCTCTCCCCGATGACGCACTCGCTCGTCAGCGCACACCGGTAGATTGGAACGCGAACGCCACCCGCGAATCATCGATCGCCAGGGAGTTCGCATGTACCACGTTCCCGACATGCAGGGCCGGTACGTCATCGTCACCGGCGCCAACAGCGGCACCGGTAAAGAGGCCACCCGACGGCTGGCCGCGGCGGGCGCCCATGTCGTAATGGCCTGCCGCACTCCGCGCAAGGGCGAGGCCGCGTGCGCGGAGATCATGCACGACCTTCCGCACGCGCAACTGGAGATCCGCCGGATCGACCTGGCCGATCTCGGATCCGTCCGCGAATTTGCCGCCGGTTTCCTCGACGACGGACGCCCCCTCGACCTCCTGGTCAACAACGCCGGGGTCATGTCGCCGCCCGAGCGGTTCGAGACCGTCGACGGATTCGAGCTGCAGTTCGGCACCAACTTCCTGGGCCCGTTCGCCCTGACCAATCTCCTGCTGCCACTGCTGCTCGACGCGCCGGCCCCCCGGGTGGCCACGATGACCAGCGGCACGGCGCACTACGGACGAATCAACTTCCGGGACCTGCACTCCGCACACCGGTACAGCCCGGCGTTGAGTTACGCGCAGTCCAAGCTCGCCGACATGCTGATGGCGCAGTACCTCGCCGGCGTCGCGGTCGAGCGCGGATGGAACCTACTCAGCACGTATGCGCATCCCGGCTACACCCGCACCAACCTGCAGACCGCGGGTGCGAGCCTGGGCCGGGACCGGGCGCGGCACGGTGTGTTCTCGGGCAGCGACCGCACGATCCTGCCGTCCCAGGATGTCCAGCAGGGCGCCGAACCCCTCCTGTTCGCCGCGACCAGTCCCGATGCCGCCCAGGGCGGGTACTACGGGCCCGGCGGACGAATGGGACTGATCGGCCCGACCCGCCGACTCGACCAGCCCCGCAGCTCGCGTGGCGTCGACCTCGCACCGTCACTGTGGGCGGTGGCCGAAAAGCTCACCGACACAACCCTTCCGTACTAGGGACAATCGACCGGGGGCATCAACTGAGGCATTGACTGGGGCATCAATGGCGCATTGACAACATCCGCGCGGCGCGCAACACTGAACTAGATGATTCAGCATTCGGATCTCGACGCCACGTTCGCAGCGCTGTCGGACAGCACCCGTCGCGGAATTCTCGAACACCTCACACGGGGAGCGGCAACGGTCAGCGAACTGGCGGAGAGTTTCGAGATGACCCTGACCGGGATCAAGAAGCACCTGGCACTCCTCGAGGCCGCCGGCATGGTGGTGAGCGAGAAGCGCGGTCGGGTCCGGTTCTGCCGACTGGGCACCAATCCACTTCGGCAGGAACTCGATTGGATGCTCGGATACCACCGCGAGGTCGAGGCGCGACTGGACCGTCTCGAGGCATTCCTGGAGAACGACGACCCCAACCGAACGGAGAAGGATCGATGACCAGCCAGACATCCGCCACGACCGTCACCACCCCGGGCGACCGTGGCCTGCACATCGAACGCACGCTGAATGCGCCCCGGGATCGCGTGTGGGCCGCATACACCGAACCCGAGCTGCTCGCGCAGTGGTGGGGCCGCGGCAACAGGCTCGACATCGAGAAGTGGGAACTCGAGCGGGGTGGGCACTGGCGCTTCGTCGAGCACCACGAGGGCGGGAGCTCCGGCTTCGAGGGGCGCTTCCGCGAGGTCACTCCGAAGGACCGCATCGTGTGGTCGTTCGAATGGGACGGGATGCCGACTCACGTATCCGTCGAGACCATCGATTTCGTCGACCTCGGCGACGGCCGCACGAAGTTGGTGCTGGACTCGATCTTCCTCACGGCGGAGGACCGGGACGGAATGATCGAGTCCGGCATGGAACAGGGCCTCAACGAGAGCTTCGCGGCCCTCGACGCGATGCTCGCCCGCACCGCGTAACGAAATTCATTTGGACGATCGTCCAAATGGATTTCGGGAAAACGCCGTATCCGAGGCGACCCGTGGCCTATATTTCGTTTCGATCACAATCGCTCGACGAAACCTTGGTCAGGGGAGAGTCCGCCATGAACCTCAATCTCATCTCACTGTTCCCGCTGATCGGAACGATCGGGAACCTGCTGAACTTCGGCAGCACCATCGAGTTCAGCTGATCCGATAGTCGACGAACACCCCGGGACGATCCCGGGGTGTTCGTCGTTTCGAGCGGGCTCCCGGCGGCCTGACCGCCATCCGCCGGGTCATCCCAGCGGCAGGTACGTGGGCAGCGTTCGTCCACGGATCAGATCGCCGGGGAGCTCGATGCGTTCGGGTGGACTGTCACCGGTCAATCGGCGTAGAACCTGCCGGGCCGTGGCTGCGGTTATCTGCTCGATCGGCTGCCTCCAGGTGGTCAGCCCCAGAACGGGGCTGGCGAGTTGTCCGATCCCGTCGTATCCGGTGAGAGCAATGTCGTCCGGCACCCGGACGCCGAGCGCAGTGAGTTGTTCCCACGTACTCAGCAGGGTGGGGTCGTTGGGACACATGATGACCGAGACGTCGTCGAGGCAGCGGGCAAGAATATCCGGCTCGGGATGGTCACCCGCGGCCGCCCGAGGGATCGCGACGGTGTCGATGCCCGCCTCGGTCAGGGCCCGCTGCATCCGGGTCGATCGTTGGTGCAGTGTCGTCGAATGCTCCGCAGCCACATGCAGCACCCCGACAGCGCGGTGGCCGGCATGTGCGATCAGCCCCGCTAGGACCTCCGCTCCACGACCGTCGTCGCAGACCGACCCGATCGACGGCGAGGTGCTCGCGCGCCCCATCAGGACGGTCGGGAGGCGCTGAGCCACCGGAACGATCTGCGCCTCGGGCATCCGTCCGGAGGCGATGACGAGGGCTTCGGGCCGCAGTCCGAGCAGTCCGGCCAGCACATCGCCGGGCGTGGTACCGGCCGATGCGGTACCGACCGCGAGGGAGAATCCCGCCTCCTCGAGATGTTCCTGGAGGTGAGCGATCATCTCCCCGTAGAACGACAGCCGCACGGATCGGACGAACACTCCGATGATCTTGGTGTTCTTCGCTTTCAATGCTTGGGCGCGTACATCTTTGATATAGCCGAGCCGGGCCGCGACCGCCTCGACATGCTGCCTGGCATCGTCGGAGACGCCGGGCTGCGCCAGCAGCGCACGGCTGGCCGCCGACTTCGACACCCCCGCTGCGGCCGCGACATCCGCAATGGTGATGCGGTCAGCCATGTCCGGTGCCCGATGCGCCCCGGTCCGCCGGCGTGTAGTCGACGCTCAGTCCGAGATGATCACTCGGCCAGGCGCCCTCACCGTCCGGTTCGCCGATCACCTCGGCGCAAACCACTTCCATTCCGGACGAATGGAATTGGTAGTCGAGGGTGTAGTCGAGCGCCCGCGCCGCCGGGCCGTCCGAACGAAGGTGCGCGGGCGTGTCGCCGACCAGTGGGTTCCTGGCGAGCACCGTCGCCCGGGCGGCCGCGGTGGCGCCGTTCCAGCTGTCCCGAAGCCGGTCCTCGATGATCGCGGCGTACTCGGGGCTGTCGGGGACGAGGTTGAAGTCCCCTCCCAGGATCTCGTGATCCACCGGTTCCATCTTCCGATGCAGGAGATCACCGATCTCGGCCAGCTGCCGCAGCCGCACCGCAGTGGTGGCTTCGATTGCGCCGAAGTCGATTCGAATCCCCGAATCTCGGGCGAACCTCCTGCCGGTCTCGGTCATCTGCCATGCCGACGGGGTGTGGCGCAGATGGGTCGAGCCGACTCTGATCCGCGTCGAGTCCACCTCGAGTACCGCGGTGGTGAGGTAGTAGTTGCGGCCGTCGTCCCCGGCAAGACAATCGACGCGGACCTCCGACGGCTCCCGTGTGGACAGCACGGCGGGGACGCTGACGAGGTCGGCGGCGTCGTCCGGGACGGCGGCGACGTGCATGCCCAGCTCCGCCGCGAGGTCCTCGGCGTGCCGTGGGCTCGATTCCTGCAGGAGGACGACATCCGGGCGGCGGGTCGCCACGGCTGCCGCCAGCAGCCCGACCCGCTGATGGCGGTTCGTGTGCAGGACGTTCCAGGTCACCACGCGCAGTGTGCTCATCGTCAGGACTCTCTCTCTGTGTCGAAACCGGCGTACGAACTCGATGGGTCAAACCGGAGGTAGGTGCGGTCGTCGGGGGTCTCGGCGCCCGGTCGGAGCGGCTTGCCCATGGCTGCCAGCTCGCCGATGCAGGCCGGGTCGTGTGCAATGGCGGCGAACAGTTCGCGTTCGGCGCACGCGAGCGTGGCCGCCGGCCCCGGATACCCGTCGCTCGCGAAGACCACGGTTGCGGCGCCGGCGACCGGGAACACCTCGATATGGCAGTCGGGGACGGCACTGCCGTCGAGCACTCCGTAGCCGAAGGCGGCGTCCCGGTTGGCGAGGTGGTGTTGCAGTTCGAGCAACGGCCGGCTCGCCGCCAACCCCGGGTCCTGATCGCGCAGCGCGTCGAGAGACTCTCCGGCCGCCGCATGGGCCGCAACGACTGCCGCTCTGAACAAGGTCATAGCCTGATCCACGCGTTTCTCGCCCGGGACTACCCGGTCGCCGATGCGCAGGTGGATATCGCCGATCCTCCATATCTCGCGGCGCGCCCGCGAGTAGACCGCGGCGACGGCACCGGACGGGCCGGCGTGATCGGGCCGGATGTGTGTGAGCGCCTGACTGATCGTGTCGACGGCACGGCGGGCCGACACGTTCGGCTCCAGCCGGGCGATCTCCCTGGCGACGGTCTCGGCGTAGAGCCGACCGCTCGGGGCCTGTCCCCTGTCGCGCAGCGGGCTCGACATTCCGTCGACGACGGCGGCGAAGTGTTCGGTGACGACGAGAGCGTCCTCGCACGCCGACACGGCACTCTTCGGCGCGATGAACCATTCCTGCGCGTAGGCGTTCTCCCCGGAAAGCTCCACGAGGGCGCAGGGTTCGGCACTCTGAACCCCTCCGACGCAGGGGGTGGGTGCGGGACTCACGGGCACGGGAGGACAACTCCTGTTCGTCTGGATAGTTGGTGGATCATCGTCGGCCGACCCCACGTCTGGATGCCCGCAGCGCCATGCGATCGGCGAACAGCACGACCACGATCGAGAGCGCCGTGATGGTGACGACGTAGGCGGTGGTCAGGCCCACCAGGTTCGGATCCTGTTCGGCAGCCAGCGTTCCGAGCGTGACACCGAGCGGCTTGTTGTTGATGTTGTAGAGCATCACCGAGACGGTGTACTCGGAGAGGGTGTCGTTGAACCCCAACGCTGCGACCTGCAGGAGCACTGGCGTCAACGCCGGCAGGATCACCGTCAGGAACCTTCTCGTCGGGCTTGCGCCGAGCGACCGGGCCGCGTCGTCGAGCGATGGATCGAGACCGGCGTAGGTGGCGGTGACGAAGCGCGACACCACCGGTAGGAGCAGGACGGTATACGCCAGCGGCAGGATCCAGTACGTGCCGACCAGGACCTGACCGCCGACGAGCGCACTCCCCGCACCGAAGGCGATGAGGAACCCCAACGCGACGAGGATTCCGGGGAGAAAGTACGGCAGGAACATCGTGAGCTGGATGACGTCACCGACGAACCTTCGTCGCGACCGATACGAGAGGTGCGCAGCGACTGTTCCGATGACGAGCGCCAGCGGGATGGCGAGTACGGCGAGTGTGAGTGAATTGACCAGTGGCTCATAGGCGGTCGGGTTCGTGAGCATCCGGACGTAGTGCTCGACCGTGAGCTCGGGACTGATCTCGCCGCGACGGATCGCCTCCACCGGAGCCAGCGACAGCAGCGCCGTCACCACCAGCGGGGCCAGATTGACGATCGCCAGCAGGTACGCGGCCCCATAGGCGAGGAACTTCGTACCCCGACCGCGTAGCCGAATCGGCTCGAACGGCCGCGGCGTCTTGCTCGACATCACGGCACCGCTGCGGCGCTCCTGACGCAGCGCCCACACCAGCAGCACCGTCGTCGCCGCGCCGAGGAGCAGTCCGAGCAGCGCGGCCATGTCCATGCGCCCCAGCCCCGACAGGGACTGGATCATCGGGGCGATCATGGTCAACTCGGCCCCACCGAGGATGGTCGGCGCCGCGAACGATGTGAGAGTCGAGATGAAGGCCATCAGCACCGACGCCAGGATCGTCGGCTTCAGCACCGGAAGCACCACCCGGAACAGAGCCGGAAGCGGCCGCATTCCCAGCGACCGGGCCGCCTCGACCATCGAGAAGTCGACACGCCGGATCGCCGGCCGCAGGAACAGGAAGTGGTACCCGGTCATGGTGAAGGTATGCACGAAGATCACCGCGCCCATCCCGGAGAACCAGTCATCGGGCAGGCCCGGGATCACTGCTTGCAGAGTTCGGGTAATGAGCCCGTTCTCGCCGTACACCATCGCGTATCCGGTCACTGCCGCGATGGATCCGAACACCAGCGGCACCGCGTAGGCGACTGTGAGAAAACCCCTTCCACGGATCGCGAAGGCTTCGAGGAAGAACACCTGAGCAATCCCGACCACGTTCGCCGTGACCGTCGAGATCACCGCGATCACCAGAGTGTCGCGCACGGCACCCACGACCCGGCCCGAGTCGATCAACCTCGACGCGACCTGTCCGACGGATCCGTGGTCCGAGCGCAGTACCGCATCGATCACGCTGAGATTCGGAAAGAACAGGAACGTCACGACGAACCACCCGAACGCGGCGACCGCGGCGGCGAACAACAGTCGCTTCACACGGCGGGTGAGGCCACCGGACCGCGAGGTCGTCGTCGCGGTCGGCGTCGCCGTCGTCCCGGTCATGCCGACAGCTCGATCAGATCGGGCAGGTCGAAACCGCACCGCACTTCGTCACCGACGTGGAGAACCGCGTTGCGGTCCGAGCCGGCGAGCATCGTCAGTCCCTGCCCGCCGATCTCGACGCGGTAGCGCGTCGTCGAGCCGAGGAACGCGGCGTCGGTGACGGTGCCGCCGGCCACGCAGTCGAGCCCGGCTCCGTCGGCAAGCCGCAGCCGCTCGGGACGTAGCGCCAGCTGACCTCCCCGGGCCACGCCGAACAATGCCCTGGTCCCGGATTCGAGCACGTCGATCGAGCCCACGAACTCGCCGACGTAGCGGTTGACCGGCGAGTGGTAGACCGCGTGCGGGCTGTCGACCTGCTCGATGCGGCCGGAGTTCATCACCGCCACCCGGTCTGCCAGCGCCAACGCCTCTTCCTGGTCGTGGGTGACGTACACGGTCGTCACACCCAGCTCGCGGTGCAGGCGCTTGATCTCATCGCGCAACGTGACCCGCAGCCGTGCATCGAGATTCGACAGGGGCTCGTCCATCAGCATCACCGACGGCTTCGTTGCCAGGACCCTGGCGATCGCGACCCGCTGCTGCTGACCCCCCGACAGTTCACTCGGCGTCGCGTTCGCGAACGCGTCCAGTCCCGTCAGTTCAAGGACTTCCGCGGTGCGCGAGACGACCTCGGCTCTGGGCAGCCTGTGCACCTTCAACCCGAACTGCACGTTCTGCGCCACCGTCAGGTGCGGAAACAGCGCGTAGCTCTGGAACACGAAGCCGATTCCGCGCCGCTCCGGTTCGACCGCGGTGACGTCGCGACCGTCGACGACGATGGAGCCCGACGAGATCGGGACGAATCCCCCGAGGGCCCGGAGCAGCGTCGATTTACCGCACCCGGACGGCCCCAGAAGCGCCACGAACTCGCCACTGCCGACCTCGAGGTCGAGCGGGGGGATCACTGTCTTGTCGCCGTACCGGACCTGTACACCCTTGATACCGATCATCGTCGGACACTCACTCCCCGTTGCACCGGCACCGCTCAGCCGCCGAGAATGTCGAGCTGGATCCGCTCGAGCCACGACGACATTCGCGGCGCCACGACGCCCCAGTCGATGTCCTGCTTGCCGATCTCCGCCAGTGCCGCCTCGGCCTCCGGTAGCTGCGCCAGCGCCTGCGGATTCACCGGGGTGTCGCTGCCGGTCGTCTTCACGAAGTCCGCCTGGACCTCGGCCGACCCGAACCAATCGATGAAGCGCTTCGCCGCATCTGCGCGATCGCTGCCGGCCACCAGACCGATGCCGGTCGACACGAAGGGCGAACCACCCTCGGCATCGACCACACGCAGATCCAGCCCGTTGTCCTTCGCGCCGGTCTCGATGCCGCCGAGCCAGTTCACGACCACCGGCTGTTCTCCGGAGGTGACCCGGTTCCAGTCGAATTTCTGGCCCGATGCGACCGGTACCGCATTCCGCAGAATCCGAGTCAGCAGGTCCCAGCCCGCATCCGTGACCTCACCCGATTCGCGGTCGGTGTGGGGCCACAAGATCCCCGCGACCGCAGCCTGCCCGGTCTGACTCGTCACGCTCGGGAACACGAACTTGTTCGCGAACCGCTCGTCCGCCAGATCCTCCCACTTGCGTGGCGCCTGCACCGCGTCGAGAGCTGCCGGATTGTACGCCATCACGATCGGAGTCTGCGAGAACAGGGTGAAGGCCCCGGTGCCCGAGTCGAACTCGCCGGGCACCAGATCTCGCCAGACGGGCGAGTAGTCGGCCAGCACACCGGCAGCCCCGATCTGGTTCAGCTGTGCCTCGCCGAGCCCGAGAACGACGTCGGCCTGGGCATTGTTCTTCTCCGCGAGCAGCCGCTCGGTCAGCTCGCCGCCGCCACCGGAGACGAACGAAACATCGAGACCGAGAGCATCTTTGGCGTGAGACGCAATGTACTCACCTCGCGGCCCCTCGCCCTGCGGCGAATAGACCAGGATCGAATCCGCGCTCGATTCCCCTCCACCACCCGACGAACACCCCGCAAGTGCGAGCACACCCGCCAAGGCAGCTGCACCCACTGCCAACACCGACCGCTTCACCATCACACGACCTCACTCTCGGGGACCTCGTTCCGAAAGTGATCGTCAATGGTCGAACCGACACGGCGGTGGCGCCATCGGCACCGCTGGGTGAACAGACGGGAACGTTCCCGGGATCGTTCCCGGGAACGATCCCGGGCCCCTGGTCGACGAACCTTCTAGGTGCCCTTCAGGTTGAGGATCTGCCGCAACTCGTGGCGGATCTCGACGAGATCACGGGCGTCGTCCATGACGACGTCGATGTCCTTGTAGGCGTCGGGGATCTCGTCGATCCATTCGGCGCCGTGCCGGTACTCGATCCCCTGCATGCGCTCGGCCAGGTCCGCCACGGTGAACCGCTTCCGGGCCTGTGTGCGGGAGAACCTGCGGCCGGCGCCGTGCGGGGCGGAGCACAGTCCGGGCTTGCTGCCCTTCCCCCGGACCACGTAGGAGCGGGTGCCCATGGAACCCGGGATGACGGCGTCCACTCCTTCGTGGGCGTTGACCGCGCCCTTGCGAGTGAGCCACACCTTCTCGCCGTAGTGCTCCTCCTGCTCGGTGTAGTTGTGGTGACTGTTTATCCGCTCAGCCTCGACCACCCCCTCACCGATCCACTCCCCCAGTACCGCGCTGTAGCGGTCCATCATCTCGGCCCGGTTCAGGAGCGCGAACCGCTGCGCCCACCGCAGTTCCCGGATGTACGCCCAGAACTCGGGCGCACCCTCCGCGAGGTAGGCGAGGTCCCGGTTGGGCAGCTCGATGTGCCATGTCCGGCACAGCTTCTGGGCGATCGCGATGTGCTTCTGTGCGATCTTGTTGCCCACTCCTCGGCTCCCGGAATGCAGGAACATCCACACCCGATCCTGTTCGTCGAGGCACAGCTCGATGAAGTGGTTGCCGCCACCGAGGGACCCCAACTGCTCACGCCACTTCGGGGAGTGCGACAGGTCCACGCCGCCCTTCGCCGCGCGCTCCTCGAGTTCCGCGATCTTCGGCTCCGCGAACCATTCCCCGAGGGATGCCGTGAGGTTGTAGTTGCCCGGGGACAACGGAATTGCATCCTCGAGCCGCAGGCGGAGTGCATGGAGCGTCCGGCCGCGGGCGCCGGCTCGTTCGATGTCACCGGCGTCGAACTGGGTTCGGGCAGCGATCATTCCGCAGCCGATATCGACGCCGACCGCCGCTGGGATCACCGCACCGCGGGTCGGGATCACCGTTCCGACCGCGGATCCCTTGCCGCTGTGCGCGTCCGGCATCAGCGCCACGTGCGGGTACACGAACGGCATGGACGCGGTTTCCCGCGCCTGTGCAAGGGCGGTGTCGTCGACGTGGCTGGCAAAGTTCAACAGTTTGTGGCCGTGCTCGGTGGGGGTCACTGTCCTACTCCGGTCGTGGACGATCGCGCGGGGATCGCCCGCGGCGTCGTCCGAATGATTGGTAGTCCCACCGTAGAGCGATTTCGGGACCGGGCAAGCGAATATCCGCGCGACGGCGTTCAATGGATCGGGACCGGCGAGCGCATCCACAGGACGGTGGTAGGCATGACAGGACACGACGACTGGTCTCGCGATCACGGCGCCACCGCCCTGCGACGCCACGCTCCCGAGGTTGCGTCCACGCTCGACCGTCTGGTCGCCCTCGTCCCACCCATCGGCGACGGCTCCGGCGTCGCGCGGGCCCGCGAGGTGTGCGGGCGGACGCTGTCACTCCCGCCGCTGCCCGCGCCGCCCGTGACCTCCGCACCCGCGAACGCCGACGGGACCACCCAGGTGCCGCTCGAGTTCGCCGAGCAGTTCAGCGCCGACGTGTCCATGATCGACGACGCCATGCGGGGCGCGCTCGCGTCGGCGCTCGGCGACCGGACCGGCACCTTCGTGCAGTCGCTCTACGTCGCCGACTGGGTGCCGCGCGTCCGCGCCGGACTCGACGCGCTGTTCGAGGGCGCCGACGCCGACTGGGGCATCCCGATCGAGTGGGCCACCGAGGGTGAACCGTGGCCGCTGATCCAGCGCACGCTGGTCGACGTCGCCCGGCTCCGCGAACTCGACCCGGTGACCACCGAGGTCGTGCGCCTGTACCAGGCCCGCCAGCACAACTGCCGGCTGTGCAAGTCCCTGCGCAACCGCACCGCACTGCTGGCGGGCGGCGACGAAGCCGTCTACGCCGAGATCGACGACTACCGCAGCGGCGGGCTGTCCCCGCGCCACAAGGCGGGGCTGGGCCTCGCCGAGGGGCTGACCTGGCAGCCCGGCCATCTCGATCCGCAGGCGATCGCGGCTGTGCGCGAACACTTCTCACCCGCCGAGGCGGTGGAGTTGGTGCTCGACATGATGCGCAACTCTTGCAACAAGATCGCGGTGTCGACGGGGACCGATCAGGCCAACATCGCCGACGGTGTCGATATCTACGACGTCAACCCCGACGGCTCGGTGGACTTCGGCCTGGCGCTGCCCGGCTGAGAGACCGGTTACCGCACGGCGCTGACCGGCCATTGCCATGCCCCGCGCGCGGGAGGAAGGTGGGGTAAGGAATGGGGCCGGTGGCGCCCCCGGGCGCCACCTCGAGCAGAAAGAGGTGGATCGTGTACGCACGTTCTACAACTATCCAGGCGCATCCCTCGTTCATCGACGCCGGCATCAAGCACGTCCGCGACACCGTGATGCCGGAACTCGCCGACATCGAAGGCTGCGCCGGACTGTCGCTGCTGGTCGACCGGGACTCCGGGCGCTGCATCGCCACCAGTTCGTGGATGGACGAGGACGCTCTCCGCCAGAGCGAGGGGCCCGTCATGCAGCTTCGCGATCGGGCCGCCGAGGTCTTCCACGGCACCTGGCACGTCGAGCGGTGGGACATCGAGGTCCTGCACCGCGATCATCCGTCCCACCACGGCGCGTGCGTCCGCGCGGCCTGGTTCAAGGTGGAGCCGGGCACGATGGCGCGCGCTGTCGACGTCTACAAGCTGGCGGCATTGCCCGCGCTGGGCGAGGTCGACGGGTTCTGCAGCGCGAGTCTGATGGCCGACCATGCGGCCGGACGCGCGGTGTCCTCGGTGACCTTCGACAGCGTCGAGCAGATGGCGGCCAGCCGCGAGCAGGGCGAGACCATCCGGAACGCAACCCTGAGTGAGGCCCGAGCCGAGGTGCTGGAGGTGTGCGAGTTCGAGCTCGCGATCGCCCACCTGCACGTGCCCGAGATGGTGTGATCACCGAGTCCGCGGATCCGCGCGCCACGTGAAGTGGCGCCCGGTCCTCGGCCGTGCACCGATCACGCGACCTGCAGCACCCCCTGCCGCGACAGGATCGGACGCACCCCCTCACCGAACCAGTACGCCTCCTCGATGTGCGGCTGACCGGACAGCACGAAGTGCTCGACGCCCACCGCCGCGTACTCCTGGATCAGCGACGCCACCTCCGCGTGGCTGCCGACGAGAGCGGTTCCGGCGCCGCCGCGGACCAGCCCGTACCCGGCCCACAGCCCCGGGTACACCTCGAGGTTGCGCAGATCGGCGCTCAGGCCGAGCTGACGTCGTTGGCCTTCGGACTCGCTCTGCGCCAGGCGGTTCCGTGCCAGCTCGATCTGCGCGGGATTCATTCGCTCGACCAGCTTGTGTGCTTCGGCCCACGCCTCCTCCGAGGTGTCGCGGGCGATGACGTGCGCGCGGATCCCGAAGCTCAGGGTCCGTCCGTGCAGTGCGGCGCGGCGGCGGACGTCGTCGATCAGGGCGCCCACCCTCGTAGGCGGCTCGGTCCAGGTGAGGTAGGTGTCGACATGCCGGGCGGCGACGTCCAGGGCAGGCTCGCTGGCCCCACCGAAGAAGATCCCCGGCGCCGGCGACGGCGTGGGGAGTGCCGCCGCACCCTCGACTGTGTAGTGGGTACCCGCGAAGTCGAACGGCGTCCCACTCCACGCACCGCGGACGATCTCGAGGAACTCCCCCGTCCGCTGGTAGCGCTCCGCCTTGGTGAGGAAGTCGCCGAACCGGCGCTGCTCCTCTGCGTCACCGCCCGTGACGATGTTGAGCAGCAACCGACCGCCGGACAACTGCTGGAACGCCGCGGCCTGCTGCGCGGCCAGCGTCGGGGTGATCAACCCGGGCCGGAACGCGACGAGGAACTTGAGCGTGCGGGTCTCCCGGATGAGCGCCGCGGTCGTGATCCACGCATCAGAGCACCACGTGCCGGTCGGCGTGAGCACCGCTTCGAAACCCAACTGCTCCGCAGTCCTGGCGACCAGGGACAGGTAGTCGAGCGACGGCGGACGAAACGCAGACGCGCGCCCCGCGGCCTCCTGCGGGTCGAGCGCGCCGATCACCTCCCGCCCGTCCCCGGAGGTGGGCAGGTACCAATGGAAATGCAGAGTCATGCGGGAATCCCTTCGAGAACGCCGAGATGAGTGAGAACTGTGCTGCGCAGGCCGACCACGTCGGGGTCGGCACGCAGCCGAGGGCGGGGCGCCGAGACCGCGACGTCGTGGGCGATCCGGCCGCCGTCGAGGACGAGCACCCGGTCCGCGAGCAGCACCGCCTCCTCCACGTCGTGGGTGACGAGCAGGACCGCGAAGCCGCGCCGCTTCCACAACCGGATCAGTAACTCGTAGGCGGTGATTCGGGTCAGCGCGTCCAGCGCACCGAACGGTTCGTCGAGGAGCAGCAGCTCGGGCTCGCGGACGAGGGCCCGAGCCAACGACACCCGCTGGGCCTCGCCGCCGGAGAGGGTCAGCGGCCACGCGTCGACACGGTGCGCGAGGTTCACCTCCGCGAGGGCATCGACCGCGCGCTGCCTGCCGTCGGCACCCGGCAGTCCGAGCGAGACGTTGCGGTGCACCCGTTTCCACGGAAGCAACCGCGGCTCCTGGAACGCGACGGCCACCGAACCGTCGACGTCGATGCTGCCGTCGTGTCCGTGGTCGAGCCCGGCGACGGTCCTCAGCAGCGTCGACTTGCCCGAGCCGCTGCGTCCGACGAGCGCGACGATCTCGCCGCGGCGCAGGGTCAGGTCGATGCCGTCGAGGACGACGTCGGAGCCGAAGATGCGTCGCACGCCGCGGGCGGTGACGACGGCGTCGCTCACGCCCCCTGGTACGTCTTGCGCCATGTCAGGAGCCTCCCTTCGAGGGCCCGCACGATCGCGTCGGTTGCGAGACCGAGGAACGCGTACACGAGCAGGCCGAAGATGACGATGTCGATGCGGAAGTAGATGCGGGCGTTGTTGACGAGATACCCGAGCCCGGCGTCCGCGTTGATCTGTTCGGCGACGATCAGCGCCAGCCACGCGACGCCGAGGGACAGCCGCAGCCCGGTGAGCGCCTGCGGCAGTGACCCGGGCAGAACCACATGGACCGCGAGTTGGAACCTGCTGAGCCCCAGCGTCTCCGCGGCCTCGATCAGCTTGCCGTCGATGCTCCGGATGCCGGCGAACAGGTTGAGATACAGCGGGAACATCACCCCGAGCGCCACCAGGAGCACCTTGGGCTCCTCGCCGATCCCGAACCAGATGATGAACAGCGGGACCAGCCCGAGGAACGGCACCGTCCGCAGCATCTGGATGGGCGGATCGATGGCGAGTTCGACGATCCGGGAGAACCCGGCGAGCACGCCGAGCACGACGGCGAGCGCAACCCCGAGCACGACACCGAGGAGCACCCGCTGCACCGACACGGCGAGTGCGTCCTGCAGGCTGCCGTCCGACCACAGTTCGGCGGCCGCCGAGATCACCTGCGCCGGCGAGGCAATCGTCTTGTCCGACACCACTCCGGCGCTGCTGAGTACCTGCCACAGCACCAGCAGTACCAGCGGGGAGATCAGTCGCAGCAGCGGCGTCCACGAACGGCGTCGGCGCGGCGGCGTCGGCGCGGCGGTATCCGCTGCGGCGACGGTCACGACATTCTGCGTCAGGACCGCGGTCATTTCCCGCCCTCCTCGATCTGCGGGTTGAACCGGGCGTCGAAGTACTCACCGGCGACGGGAGCCTGCTTCAGCAGTCCCGCCGAGGCGAACAGGTCGATCAGCTTCTGCTGCTTCGCGATGCGCTGGTCGTCGATCGGAACGTAGGAGCCCTTCGACGTGTCGAACGACGCCGCCGCAACGTCCTGCGGGAGCTTGGTCAGCTTCGCGAAGATCGGCACCCACGCCTCCGGGTGCGCGTCGGCCCACACCTGGGCGCGGGACAACCGCTGGAAGAAGTCGGCCAGCGCCGCCGACTTCGCCGGGTCCGCCAAGGCCTCCGACGCGGCCGAGAAGTAGGACTGGCCGGTGGCGACCTCACTGCCGTCGGCGATCACCTCGGCGCCGGCGGTGTTCGTGCCGATGGTCGCGTAGGGGTTCCACACCGCCCATGCGTCGACCTGGCCGGAGGCGAACGCGCTCAATGCATCTGCGGGGCTGAGGAACTGGAACTGAAAGTCCGATACCGGCAGGTTCGCCTGCTCGAGCAGGCCGAGGACGAGGCCGTGCGAGCTCGAGCCCTGCGTGACCGCGATCTTCTTGCCCTTCAGGTCGGCGATGGACGACGCGGTCGAGTTCGCGGGCACCAGCAGGAAGTCGTTGGTGCCGGTCCGCGCTTGCACCGCGACGATACGGCCGGAATTCCCGGTGGCCTGGGCGAACACCGGCGGCACGTCGCCCGTGCCACCGGCGTCGATCTTGTTGGCGCCCAGCGCTTCCAGTAGCGGCGGTCCCGCCTCGAACGTGGACCACTCGATGCCGTAGTCGAGGCCGTCCAGCTCGCCGGCCGCCTCGAGGAGCGACTGCGTGCTCTTGACCTGGTCACCGATCCGGAGGGTGACATCGGACCGCGGGTTTCCGGCCGTGGCAGACGGTTCCGAGGCACTGGAACTGCTGCAGGCGGTCAGAGCGAGGGATGCGATGACCGCGGCGGCGGTCAGGGAGAAGCGTAGACGCGTCGAACGACGCATGGAAAACCTCCGATACGTACGTGGGGAGTGCACAGACGATCCCGAGCGGTCGTGGACGACCGGCGGGCGAGCAGAGTGACGGCCCCTAGTTCCCGAGGGCCGGCGACATCAACAGGAGCGCGGACAGGGGGCGGCCACGCAGCAGGCCGGAACGGCGTGCCGGTGTGCCCGGGTGTCGACGCTGAATGTCATGCCGCGAATCCTGTGCCCCACCGCTGCGGTCGTCAACGGCTCCCGGGCGGTCACCGACGGCCGGCCCCCGCCTGTGCAGGCGGTTCAAGAGTTTGAATCACTCCAGTTCGATACCCGCCGCGATTGTTGCCATCGGGAGACCGTGTCTTTGCGACAAAACAGAGAATCCGCCGGATATGGCTGCCTATACTCCCGCCATGCTGATCATCGGGATCATCCTGTTCGGGTTGCTTGTCGGCGTCGTCGCCCAGCTCATCATGGGCAGATCCAGGAACGGAATCGACTGGGCTCTGGCCTGCGCCGCCGGCCTCGGCGGTTCGTTGGTAGGCGGCCTGGTCATCAGCCTCCTCGCCGGTGACGGACTCGCACTGCGCCCCAGCGGCATCATCGGCTCCCTCGCCGGCGCCATCATCGTCACGGCCGCCTGGTCGTGGTGGAAGACCCGGGCCGCGTCGTCGGCCAACTGACTCACAGCGGAGAACGGGTGGTTACTGCGATCGGCTCTCGGCCGTTGTCGCAGTAACCACCCGTTGAGCGTCTGGAAGCGGCTCGAGCTCTGGGTTATCGGGGAGACGCCTCGGGTCGGTAGTTCATTCCCGGTGAAGCACCTGCGTCGTGCACCGGAACGCCCCGCCGAAGCTGCGGGTAACCGCGAAGTCGACGTACTCGACGGTGACGCCATATCCCGCGATCGCCCCCCTCGAGGAACGGCCCTGCTCCGAGGTCGTCGGCCGCACCGTCCGGCACGGCCGGCTGCGGTAGCGCCCACATAGATGCAGCGGCCTCCGAGCGCCCTGTCCGCGAGGATCTCTCGGCTGGCCAGCACCTCGAGCCGGCGGTGCGGCAAGCGCAGACAGCCTTCGATCATCGCGTCCGGGGCACCGAACTGCGATCGGGACACCGCCACCGTGTGCAACGGGGCGAACTCGCTGCGCACCAGGACCCGGCCCGGGCCGTCTTCAACCACAGAAGGATTCGTGACGGTTTCTATCGAGTCCCCTCACATCGCACATCGGGCCAGCCACGCGATGGAGCCTGCGCCGCCGACCCGTCCTGTGCTGCGCGAGCATACGCCGTGCGGGCGCGACCACCGCCCGGATTCGACGCCGAACGGGCGGTTGTCGGGATCGTCACTCGACGTCTGTTCCGACAACCGCCCGATCGAGCGCCTAGGGGCTCCCGTTCGCGACCAGACGCCGGACCGACTCGGGTGCCGGCATGTCCGCGCCCACCCACGGTGCCGGGATCGGTTCGCACGCCGACGTCCGCAGCGGAACCACGCCCGCCCATCCGACGGAATCCATGGACGGTTCGGGCGGTGGCGCGTCCCGCACCCTCACCGTCCAGCATCCGGGTTCGATGGGCAGGGCCATCGCCAGGGTCGCCGCGAGTTCCTTCTTCGTGTGAGTCCGCACCTCCGAACTGCGACCGGGGATCAGCGAGTCGGACATCAGGTCCAGGGCGTGCACCGCATCGTCTCCACTGAAGTCGGTGAGGCACCCGCGGACCACGGCCGACCGGTAGTTGGCCGTGGAGTCGAACAGGGTGTCCGCCACCACGATCCCGTCGAGCATCGTGACGGAGAACGCGGCAGGCGCACCCGCCGCGACCTGCCGCAGCGCCCCGGCACCCGTCGATCCGTGCAACACGATGCGGTCACCGTCGCGTGCGTAGAGCATGGGCACAACCCACGGCAGTCCGTCCACGACCGTCGCGAGGGTGCCGACCGCTGCCGCGTCGAGCACCGCGTCGAGATCGCGCCGGTGGTCGCCGGCGAGTTCTGGGTATCTCCTGATCCGATCCATGCAACGAATCGTCCACGATTTCCGGACTACCCAGTAGGTCCAGAACTGCATCGAACAGGCAGACCACTATCCTGACCGTCGTGTCCCGCATCTCCCCCGACATGCACCTTGCGTTGCGACTACCCGTCAGCACCTCCCCACTGCGACATCGCATCGCGGAGGCGATCGTCGAGCAGATCCGGCTCGGCAGGCTCAGCCCCGGGGACGCGCTCCCGTCGACCCGCACACTCGCCGCGGAACTCGCCGTGGCCAGGGCTTCCGTCGTCGACGCGTACGACGAACTCGCGGCGGCCGGCTACGTCGTAGCGCGGCCGGGTTCCGGCACCCGGATTGCCGACGGCGCCGACACCGCGGCCTCCGCGGGCGCCGCGCCGCACGTCCCCACGGCTACGCCGGCGACCGCGCCGCCTCGCGCGCCACGGCAGACCCCGCCGATATGGAATCTCACCCCGGGCCACCCCGACACCACCTGATCTCGACCACCGACTGGCGCCGCGCGTGGCGGGCGGCCGCCGCGGCACCCGTCGCATCCGCACCGGCGGGCCCCGGCGGGCACGCCGAGCTCCGGCTCGCCCTGTCCGGGCACCTGCGCCGCACCCGCGGAATCGTCTCGGAGCCAGACGATTTGATCATCGTGCCGGGCGTGACTTCCGCACTGCGCGCCGTCACCGTGGCGGCCGGTCTCGCCGGACGTGACGTCGCCTTCGAGGAACCCGGCTATGTCGAGGCACGCCGGGTGCTCCAGATGTCCGGCGCCCGAACGCGTTCCGTCGATGTCGACGCCGACGGCCTCGATCCCGGATCACTGCGCGACTCCGACGCGGCCGTGTACTGCACTCCTGCGCATCAGTATCCGCTCGGTGCCCGTCTCCCCGCTCCTCGGCGCGCCCGACTCGTCGCGTGGGCAACCGAGGCCGGCAGGCTGCTCATCGAGGACGACTACGACGGCGAGTTCCGCTACGACGTGTCCGCCCTGCCCGCACTGCGCAGCCTGGACGGTGGACGCGACTGCGTCGCCTACATCGGTACGGCCTCGAAGGTGCTCACGCCCTCGCTGCGCCTGACCTGGCTGCTGCCGCCGCGGGGGCTTCGTGAGCCGGTCGCCGAGGCGCTCGCGTTCAGCGGCGAGAGCGTCTGTACCGTAACCGGACTCGCGTTCGCCCGGTTCATCGAGTCGGGCGCCCTGACCCGACACCTCGCCAGGCGTCCCGCACCTACGCCGCCCGCCGGGGCGCGCTGGTCGGCGCGCTGAAGCGCCACTGCACCGATGCCCGACTGGTCGGCGTCGAGGCGGGACTGCACCTGGTGCTCAGGCTCCCCGACGACACCGACGACACCGCGATCGCGTCGGCCCTCCGCGGTCGCGGCATCACCCTGCCGCCGCTCTCGTCGTTGCGCGCCGACCCGGACGGTCCCCGTGGCCTGGTCTGCGGTTACGCGTGCCTTCCGGAAACCCAGGCGGACAGGGTCGCTACGGCCATCGCGGACGTCGTGCGGCAGCACGTCGGCTGACGCAACCGAACTGAGCAGTCCAGGTGTGAGGCGAGCCCGGAACGGGTACTCCCACCCGGACGGACCCTTCTCGCCCACCTGGAGTTGCCATGATCGTCATCGGCCTGATCATTCTCATCGCGGCAGTGGTCGTCGGTGTTGCCGGCGTCCTCTCCAACGGGGGCGTCGAGCACGCCTTGACCGACGACTTCTCGGTGCTCGGCTACCACGTGACCGGATCCACCGGCGCCCTGTTCCTCTGTGGAATCGTCGTCG
Source organism: Rhodococcus sp. BE178 (assembly GCF_050433545.1). NCBI lineage: Bacteria > Bacillati > Actinomycetota > Actinomycetes > Mycobacteriales > Nocardiaceae > Rhodococcus > Rhodococcus sp. BE178. The sequence continues at coordinate 219,214 of NZ_JBNPXA010000003.1, forward strand.
GGGCGGTCGGCTTCCTGGGGCTCGGCCTCGTACTCACGGGTGCCCGGCGCGCCTCCAGACGAGGACGGGCCGCACGCAACGAGTTGGAGCAATCGCGCCGCAACGAGGCGGCACTCACCCAGGAACGCGACCAACTCGCCGCCACCGGGACGCAGACAACCACCGCCCGTCACGCCGCGGCGGACACCACCGCGGAAGCCCCCGCCGCCCCCGACAGCGCCCACACCGATGGCGAGCGCAGCTGGAAACACCCGTTCGGAGGAGGACACCAGGGCCCTCCTGCATCCCCCCGCCCGGCGCACTGAGACACGCGGCAACGACGACGGGCGGTTACTGCGGTCGTCTCTCGGCCGTTGTCGCAGCAACCGCCCGTCGTGGGGTGCCTCGTCGCGACCCGCGGCGCGGCCGAGCGATCAGCCGGTGGGATGATGAGCGGGTGCCGATGCCCTCCCCGCTACCCGTCAAGAACGGGGTCGGACCGACGCGGCTGCGCGTCCCGACGTCCGGGCCGTGGGTGACGATCGCGGACTACGTCGTCGCGAGGTTCGACCACCTGGACGCCGACGACCTGTACCGGAGGTTCGACGCCGGCGAGATCGTGGGCGCCGACGGCCGTCCGATCGGTCGCGGAACGACGCTGAGCGCGCATCGGTTCGTCTGGTACTACCGCGACCTGCCGGTGGAGGAACCGGTGCCGTTCCACGAGGAGATCCTGCACGTCGACGACGACCTCGTCGTGATCGACAAGCCGCACTTCCTCCCGACCACCCCGGGCGGGCGCTACCTGCGCGAGTCCGCGCTCGTCCGGTTGCGGACCCGCCTCGACAACCCGGACCTGACGCCGATCCATCGACTCGACCGCGCGACCGCCGGCCTGGTGATGTTCTCGGCGCGCCCCGCGACGCGCGGCGCCTACCAGTCACTGTTCGAGAAGCGGCGGGTCGTGAAGGTCTACGAGGCGGTGTCGGCGCTACCGCCCGGGTGGGACCCGGACGCACCGGCGCTCGCCGGGCGCGCCGTTCCCGTCGTCTACCGCAGCCACATCGAGGCGCGGCGCGGCGAGCTACGGGTCGTCGTCGACGACTCCCGCGAGCCCAACTCCGAGACGCTGATCGAGGTACGTGGCGCCGGCTCGAGCGCCTCCGGACGCGCTGTGCTGCACACGATCCTGCGCCCGCACACCGGAAGGATGCACCAATTGCGGGTGCATCTGGCAGCGCTCGGCATAGGGATCCTGGGCGACAGTTGGTATCCCGAACTGCTTCCCGAGGCGCCGGACGATCATGCCCTCCCCCTCCAACTGCTCGCCCGGGAACTGGAATTCACCGATCCGCTGTCGGGGCTGCCGCGGCGGTTCGTCACCCGCCGGACGTTGGATGAGGCGCCCGCGTCGGGGCGTTGACACGCGGCACCGTCTGTCACCACCCGCAGCAATCGTGATGGAACCATTCACGTCCGACCTGCGTCGGACCGAGCAGAGCCAGCGGCGCACCGCTCGGCGAGCGCGTCGTCAGGACATGTGTTCAAAACCGCCCGACAGGTCGGCACTGCCCACTACAGTCGCCGGGACCCACCACGGAACCTCAGGAAGAAGACGGAATGCGCAAGTCCATCGCTGCCGGCGTCGTCGCAGCAGCATCGGTCGGAATCATCCTCGGAGGCACGGGAATCGCCTCCGCAGCATCCAAGACCATCCCCGAAGGGACTGGGATGTATTACGTGAACAAGGACATCCGACCCGGCATCTACTCCACCGAAGGCGCACTCGTCGACGGGGGCCAGACCTGCACCTGGGTACGCGGAACCATGAAAACGCTCCGCATGGAACCGATCGCGTCCGGTAAGACAAAGGGCCCGACCACGGTGAAGATCGAAGAAACCGACGACGTGTTCATCACCTCCGGGTGCGGCGAGTGGACGCAAGATACCCAGCTGGACGGCGGCTTTCTCCATTCCCTGTTCGGCTCGCTCGACGTCGGCTCCCTGGTCGACCCTCTGGTCGGGTCTCTCGAGGTCGGTTCTGCGGCAGGGTCGCTCGGCGGTTCCCTCGCCACCGGTTCCATCATCAACGGATCACTCGCGAACGAATAGACCGGCTCCTGATCGCAGAAACGCGAACAGCTCAGGCGGCCGGCTCGCAGCCGGCCGCCGTGAGGACACCAGGCAACGGACGTACCGGGAATCCACGGCATCCGTTCCGCCACAGGCTGTTCCCGAGCTACTCTGACACCGCGGCAGGTCGGGACAGGTTCCGCTTCGGAGGTTCACGCCTTGCGCTGTGTCCGGCTTCCTAGACCGGTCGTCGCCGGTGCCGTCGCATCGATGGCCGTCCTCGGTGCGCTCGGCACCCCGGCCATGGCGTCGGCCGAACCGCAGCCGCCCCCAGCGACGACAACGGAGTTCCAGGTTCCGGCCAGGTTCGGCACAGCATGCACACTCACTGCCTGGGTTTGCCTACCAACGCTGACGACCGTCACGCCGTCGGCAACCACCAGTGGACTCGGCGAGGCAACCTTCTCCGCGAGAGTTTCGGCACGGCCTACGCCTGCCCCGACGTGTCGGTGAGGTGGCTGAATCTGACCACGGGCGCTACCGGAACCACGGCGCTTCGCCGAACGCCCGTCGACTACAGCCGCCCCGTCGCCGCGGACGAATGGTGCCGATACACCCCGGCCACTGCGGTCACCGGCAGCGGCACGCTGACCGCAACAGCCGACACCGACTCGGTCGTCGCCCCGGGAGGCTTCCAGGTTCAGGTCAACCCAGGATTCGGAACCATCAGTGTTCCCTAGAGTTGCGTGGTCATCCCCCGCGCAAACCGACTGTCTCCTTTCCGTCGGACCACGACCGAACAGGGGGCACCAACCCGCAGCAATCGTGAGAGAACCGTTCACCGCCTGCGTGCGTCAAACCACACAGGGCTCCGCTGCGAGCCCCGGACCGGGCCGCGGCCGGTACCGCCGCTCGGGGCAGAAGGACGGGGAGAATTTCCTTGGGAGATCAGCTGGGTGTCGACACCGACGCATTGCGTTCACTCGCTACATCGTTGACGGGCGAGGCCGATCGGATCTCGGGTATCGACCCGTCCGGTCCGATCGACGCTGCCACCGCCGCGATGCCGGGATCGTCGGTCGGAGCGGCCCCCCGCCGCGGCACGGCATCGGGTGCGCACCAGTTCACCTGGTACTACCGCGATCTGCCGGTGGAGGACCCGGAGCGCCTGTCATCGGGTCGGTGTCATACCGGCTCTCGCATCACACTGAAGTGGCGCACCTTCCCGGAAGAACCTGGAAGCTCTTGCACGGGCGACCAGGTACTCAGACCATCCGTGCTGTCGGAATAAAGATACTTTCCTTCGGTGTAGGCGTCGAGGTAGATCCTCCAGGCACCGTTCGGCAGCTGGACGACGGCTGGGCCCTCCACCAGCGTGCCCCAGTTTCCGGGTGGGACGAAAGAGTAGGGACCGGTCACCGACGAGGCGACCGCGTGCTCGATGACCTTGGTCGTCTCGTTCTTGGTGAACGCATGATATGTCGATCCAACCTTGACCACGGTGGTGTCGATGTGGTCGGCTCCGATCCCGGCGAGAGGAACGGGCAGGCTCCACTGCCGGAGCGAGGGTTCCAGCGCCGTCATCAGATACGGCACGAATCCCCCACCGGTCGACATCGACAGGATGACGTTGACGCGGTCGCCGTCCACGAACCATTCAGGCGCCCACGCCTTGCTGACGAACGGCGACAGCGACGGCCCGTCGGCCGACCCCGCCGACCCGGAGGAGCCGGGCGGGCTCGCCGAACCCGTGCCGTCTCCCGTCCCCGGCATGAGGGCGCAGCAGAACGGGACCGGAAGGTTGCCCATGTGCGTCCAGTTGACGCGGTCACTGCTGCGCGCGAAGCCGATACTCGCCCCGCCGCCCGTCGTGTACGTGACGTAGTACAGCCCGTCCGCGTTCCGGAAGATGCTCGGGTCACGCACAAGTCCTGACGGGGGCCGATACGCCGACGGTTGGACGAGCTGGAACTGGGAGCCGTCCCCCGACTCGAACACATCCATGTCGTGGTCACTGGTGTTACTGAACGCCACCATCGTGTATCGCCAACCCGGCGGCGGTGCGGCCCCGCTGCTCCCCGACGCCGCGACCAACAAGCCTGCGACACACAGCATCACCACCCATAGGGCGGAACAGCTTCGCTTGGCGAATGTCACCTCTGCAGCATCCATGACAGCAGGCGCACCACGCCCAGCTTCGGCCACAGGCCTTAGCAGATCGTTACCGACGACGCGGCGACGCCGCACTGCCGAACACGAGCGAGTGGCCCACATAGGAGGAAACCGGCGCCATTCCACGAGGACATCCTGCACGTCGACTCTCGCGAACCCAGCTCCGAGACGCTGATCGAGGTGTGTGGCACCGGCGTGAGCGCCTCGGGACGTGCTGTGCTGCACACGATCCTGCGCCCGCACGCCGGACGAATGCACCAGCTTCGCGTGTACCTGGCAGCGTCCGGCGTCGGAATCCTCGGCGACAGTTGGTGCCGCGGTGGTTCGTCACCGGACGGACGTTGAGTGAGGCGCTCGTCGAGTTCGGAGATTGACGTCGCCGTTACGTCACACCCGTGAGCGGAGGTCCGCGGCGAGTTGTGTGACGGTTTCGGCCGCGCAGGTGCGGTTGTCGCCGACGCCGCCGGACGCGCCTCGCTTCGCCCAGCCGACGACGTACAGCCCCTCGAGGGGATCGCCGCTCTCGTGGGAGATCACCTGTCCGCGACGGTTGGGCACGACACCGCGGGTGCCGAGCGGGACGCCGTCGATCGGTTTGGTGGTGAATCCGGTGGCGCAGATCGCCGAGTTGGTGTGGAAGGTCCGGCCGGCGGTCGTAGTGACCGCGACGGCGCTGTGCTCGGTCTTCGCCAGGTCGGCCACTTCCTGTCCGAACGACAGGACGATGCGCAGGGGCCCCGCAGCGCCGGTCGCCGCGGCGGGCACGGCGCGGACATCGGTTGAGGGCAGGTGCGACAACGCGTGCAGCAGCGGGCTGTCCGCGGCGGCGCGGGGTGCGCTGCCGGCGCGGTCGATCAGGACCTCGGTGGGCTCGAGGTCGAGAAGCTCGTAGAACGCCGACGGAGTGAAGGCGGCGCCGTCCGGGGCCGACCGCGACAGGATCACCAGTTCGCGGAGCTGTTCGCTCGCGGCCACCCGGTCGCGGGTCTTCGCGACCCAGCGGACGACGTCGAAGGCGACGTTGCCCGCGCCGATCACGACGCATCGGGGTCCGGCAGGTGCGGGCGGCGGGGATGTGCCGCAGTTCTCGGCAACCAGAATGTCGATGGCCTGGTGGATCTCGTCACCGGCACCGGAGGAGCCGATCTGACGCGGCTGCGAGGCCCCGCAGGCGAGGATCACGGCATCGAATCCCCGCCGAAGCTCTTCGATCGAGATATCCACGCCGACTTCGGTTCCGGGAACGATCGTGACGCGGTCGTCGCCGAAGGGCACGTCGAACAGTCGGATCATCTCGCGCACGCCGACATGGTCCGGGGACACACCCCGACGCAACAGGCCCCCGACCGTGTCGTACTGCTCGTAGACGGTGACACGGATCGACGACGATCGCTGCAGGAGTTCGCGGACGGTGTACATCGCGGCAGCACCCGATCCCACGATGGCAACCTCGAGTCGGTCGCGCGGGCCGGCCAGTGGCAGCTCGAAGACCGCGTGCGGGCGGGAGCGCGGTGCGGCGGGGGTCTGCACGAAGTACTCCCTGTTGCGGGCGGCGTACGGGAGTTCGGTCGAGGTCAGCGCGTGCTCGGATTTGATGGCCGAGGCCGGACATGCCTCGACGCATGCGGTGCAGTCGATGCACGAGTCGGGGTCGATGTAGAGCGTCTCGGTGAACGCGTAGCCGTCCTCGCCGGGGGCGGGATGGATGCAGTTCTGCGGGCACACCCGCACACACGAGGCGTCCTTACAGCAATGTCCCAGGATGACGTGGGCCACGACAACTCCTAGTCAGAGAAGGTTCGACTTTCGATAGATCCATCGAGCGCCGGAATTCAGCAGCCCTTCTCTGCTCAGGAACTCCACGAACGGTTCCGCTGCCCTCCGGAACATCATCCGATGGTGTTCGTTGCCGTCGATGTTCGCCTTCACGACATCCCAGTCGAGGCCGAGCTCGTCGTACACCCGGCGATTGATCAGGCTTCTCGCGATGAGGTGCATTCCTGCCGCGATGATCATGGTGCTGACAAATCGCCGGAAGCGGGAGCGTCCGACCAATCGATCGCGGATCTTCCGACGCGCGAACGCCATGTGCCGGGACTCTTCGACGACGTGAATGTAGGCGGACCGGCGGATGGGTGCCGCGACGTCGTCACTGTTCATCCAGTCACGTTGCATGACGTCGAAGATCTCCTCGCCGGCGAGGACGATTCCGTACGCGACTTCGTCCCACACGACGTGGCGGAACAGCCAACCGAAGAAGTCCAGCATCCGGTCGCGCGGATAGAAGTGGGATCCGATGCTCTCGATGGCGTTGGCGAACATCAACGAATGTAGGTTCTCGTCCGCGCATTCGTTGAAGAGGAACTTGATGTCCGGGCGTCCCGGATCCGCGCTGTGGCTCGCCCTCAGCAAAGCCACCTGCAAACCCACTTCGAGCCAGATGCCGATGCCCAGGAACTGCGCGACCTCGCTCCTGGTCAGCCGGACGCGCTCCTCCTCGGACATGCCGTCCCACAGCGGGGTTCCGTAGAGCGGTGACCACTGCGGCGTCATGCCGTGGCGTTCGTCGTCGCCGGGTTCGGGCCGGTACACGAACGGACTCCTCGAATCGAACGACAGTCGCTTGGCAGATTCCAACAGGGTCTCGAATATCGCGTCGCTTTCGGAACCTGCCATCGTGTCCGACTCCTCCGATCACCGTGCCGGTGTGGACACGGGGGTTCCCAGGCTTCCTCGCGCACGGGCATGGAACCACACGTTCGGCGCGCTGTCGCGGCGGAGCGGTCCTTCGAACACCGACGGCTCTTCACCGTCGACACCCGCCGGCCGAGCGTAACCCGGCTCACACACATCGAAGGCGTACGTGGCCGATGCAGACGACAGAACCCGCAGGGCCGCGGAACGAAATGTTCCGAGCCCTGCGGGTTCTAGTGCGTACCGAGGAGTGAAATCAAGCCTCTGACCAGTGGATCTAGACGTTGAAGCGGAACTCCACGACGTCGCCGTCCTGCATGACGTAGTCCTTGCCTTCCATGCGCACCTTGCCGGCGGCCTTGGCGGCGTTCATGGACCCGGTCTCGACGAGGTCGTCGAACGACACGATCTCGGCCTTGATGAAGCCGCGCTCGAAGTCTGTGTGGATGACGCCGGCGGCCTGCGGGGCGGTGTCGCCCTTGTGGATGGTCCAGGCGCGCGCTTCCTTGGGACCGGCGGTGAGGTAGGTCTGCAGGCCGAGGGTGTGGAAGCCGGTGCGGGCGAGGGCGTGCAGGCCGGGCTCGGACTGACCGATGGAGTCGAGCATCTCCTGGCGATCTTCCTCGTCCAGCTCGAGCAGTTCCTGCTCCACCTTGGCGTCGAGGAATACGGCGTCGGCGGGCGCGACGGAGGCGCGCAGCTCGGCGACCCTGGCCTCGTCGGTGAGGACGGCCTCGTCGGCGTTGAAGACGTACAGGAAAGGCTTGGTGGTGAGCAGGCTCAGCTCACGCAGCAGCGAGAAGTCGAGCTTGTCCTTGACGCTGAACAGCGTCTTGCCCTCGTCGAGGAACGCCTGAGCCTTGAGCGCCTCGTCGTGCTGCGCCTTGAGTTCCTTGTTCTTGCGCGCTTCCTTGTCCAGACGCGGGAGCGCCTTCTCCAAGGTCTGCATGTCGGCGATGACGAGCTCGGTCTCGATCACCTCGATGTCCGACGCCGGATCGACACGACCGTCGACGTGGACGACGTCGTCGTCGGCGAAGACGCGGACCACCTGGCAGATGGCGTCGGCCTCGCGGATGTTGGCCAGGAACTTGTTGCCCAGGCCCGCTCCCTCGGAGGCGCCCTTGACGATGCCGGCGATGTCGACGAACGACACGGTGGCGGGCAGGATGCGCTCGGAACCGAAGATCTCGGTCAGCTTCTTCAGCCGCTCGTCCGGCAGCTCGACCAGGCCGACGTTGGGCTCGATGGTGGCGAACGGGTAGTTCGCGGCCAGCACGTCGTTGTTGGTCAGCGCGTTGAAAAGGGTCGACTTGCCGACGTTGGGGAGGCCGACGATTCCGAGGGTAAGGCTCACGGTATAGGGATTCTACGGCGTCCCGGCGCCGCGGCGGTGGTCGGCCACGCTTCGGCCGACCACCGGGTGGGTCAGTAGTTGTACGAGTAGCCGGAGCTGACGTCGTTCGCGGTGACCGCGATCAGGATGATGATGAAGATCACGTACAGCACGATGAGGCCGGCGGCGATGCACAGCGCGATCTTGCCGAGCGCCTTGACGCGGTCCGACGCGTACTGCGCGCCCTGGTAGTCGCCCATCGACCACTTCGGGAAGATGTCGTGCAGGTGTCCGAACGCCGAGAACGCGACCGGCCAGAAGAAGATGAGCGCCGCGACGGCCCAACCGGCGTTCGACGGCGGCAGCGGCGGCTGCCCGCCGTACTGGCCGGGGACCGGCGGCACCGGATACTGCGGCGCGGACGGGTACGGCTGCTGCGGGTAGCCCGGCGCGCCCCCGAACTGCGAGCTCGGGCCCGGGTTGTAGGTCGGTTCGGACATGGGATCCCCCTGGGTCTGACGACGTTGTGTCGGCAGAGACCGTAACCGAAACCGACGAGTCGGTCAGTCCCCAGGTTTGCGGGCGACGGTTACGGCCCAACCGGCGCCGTCGCGCCACGGCCGCAGATCCCACGTCGCGAAGCGGTGCTCCCGGACCAGGCCCGCGGCGGCGAGGTCGGCGTCGAACTCGTCCACCGTGTACTCGTAGTCGGTCGCGAAGCCCGTCACGAGGATGCCGCCGGGCACGAGGTGGTCGGCGAGCCGCTGGACCACCCGGCGCTCGGTACCGCGGGCGACGAAGATCAGCACGTTGCCGGCCGCGACGACGGCGTCGAACCGCTCCCCCGGCAGGTCGAGCGTCGCCAGATCGGCCTCGTGCACGGTGAGTTCCGAATGCTTCCGCGCCTCCGCCACGAGGATCGGATCCAGGTCGACGGCCGTCACGCGGTGTCCTCGCCTCGCCAGTTCGGCACCGAGTCGCCCTGTGCCGCAACCGGCGTCGAGCACACGCGAGCCACGCGGCAGCATCGCATCGACGGCACGGGCTTCCCCGTGCAGGTCCGTGCCCTCGGCCTCGAGCTGCGCGAAGCGCTCGATGTACTGACGGGAGTCGGACGCGGATCGTTCACGCTGCCAGCGGGTGTCGGCCATGCCGACGAGCCTATTCCGTGTGATCCTGGCCCGATGACCGACCTCGACGACGGCGACTGGCGAGTCCGCGGGCTGACGATGTGCACCGACGCCGACTCGGGTCGTTGGATCACGGACGCCGTCCGGAACTTCGAGTACGACGTCGGCTCACTGGTGCCACCGGTGTTCGAGGCGTACGCGCGAATCTTCCACCCCGCCACCCTCCACACCGGACCGGGGTACGACGACCAAATCCCGGTGCGGTGGCAGGACGTCGCGGCGGCGAACGGCACCGTCGCGCATCCGGTGATGGAGTGGGGGTCGATCGTCGGGTCCTGGGATCTGGACGGCCAGCCCGGCCTGTGGGACGACGACCCCGATATCGGATCGTTTCCGGCGCCGCAGGCCCACGCGCTGGCAGCGGTGCTCGCCGGCTTCACCAACTCGCCGGACGCGTGCTGGTTCGCGCTGTGCGAGATCCTCAACGCGCTGGACGTCCCGCCCGGAATCGAACGGCTCGTCATGTCGGCTCGACCGATGATCGTGTTCCGGGGACCGCTCGCCGCGGCCGACGTACGGTTCTCGTCCTTCGGCCACGGCGCGAGCCTGTGGTGGCCCGATGACCGGGCGTGGTGCGTCGCGACCGACGTGGACCTCATGAGCACCTACGTCGGCGGCAGCGCCGCGTGCATCCGTGCGGTCCTGGAGTGCCCCGACGTCGAGGCGCTGCCGGTCCTCGACACACAAAGGGTGACGTGGGACAGCGATTCGGTGAATCCACTGCCCACGCCACCCTCTGGGTGAGTCGGACCTGCTCCTACTGCTTTCCGGGGTCGCCGGGCTTCACAGGGAGCGGGTCCACCAGGACGGGGTCGCCCTGGACGATCTCGGCGAGCTCGGCGTCGATGTCGTCGCCGTCCGCCTCGGCCCGGCGCTGGTCGTCGGCGCTGAAGGTGCGCAGCGCGACCTCCTTGATGAACAGGACCGCGGCGAGGCTGAGCAGCGAGACGATGCCGGAGATCAGGAAGATCCGCGCGGTTGCGTCACCGTAGGAGCCGCGAACGATGTCCGCGACGGGACCGGGCAGCTCGTTGAGGTTCGACAGCCCCGCTCCGGAGCCGCCGCCCGCACCGACGTCGATGCCGACCGCCGCCAGGCCCTTGGTGGTGAGGTCGGCGACATGGCTCGACAGCACCGCGCCGAGGACGGAGACGCCGGCCGCGCCACCGAGCGAGCGGAAGAACCCGACGGTCGAACTGGCCGAACCGAGATCCTCCGGGCTCACGGTGTTCTGCACCGCCAGCACCAGGTTCTGCATCGTCATGCCCATGCCGACGCCCAACACGAACAGGAAGCTGCCCAGCAGCACCATGTTGGTCTGGTGGTCGATCGTCGAGAGCAGGAAGAAGCCGACCGTCATCATGATCGAGCCGCCGACGATGAAGCCCTTCCAGCGGCCGAACTTGGTGATGAGCGAACCCGACACCGCGGACGAGACCATCGAACCGATGACCATCGGCAGCGTCAGCAGACCGGCCGCCGTCGGCGAGTAGCCGCGCGCGATCTGGAAGTACTGGCCCAGGAACACCGCGCCACCGAAGAGGGCGATGCCGACCGCGACGCTCGCGAGGGTTGCGAGGGCGGTGGTGCGGTCACGGAACAGCCGCAGCGGGATGATCGGATCCTTCGCCTTGGACTCGGCGAAGACCGCGAGCCCGAGCAGCACCACACCGAGCGCGACGAGGCCGTACGACACTCCCGACGCCCAGTCGAAGTTCTTGCCTGCCAGCGTCACCCAGATCAGCAGGGTGCTCACGCCCGACGCGATCAGCACCGCACCGAGGTAGTCGATGCTGACGTCCTTGCGGACCACGGGCAGGTTGAGGGTGCGCTGGACGAAGACCAACGCGATCACCGCGAGCGGGACGCCGACGAAGAACGTCCAGCGCCAGCCCAGCCAGCTGGTGTCGACGATGACGCCGCCGATCAGCGGCCCGGCGACCGTCGCGACGGACATCACGGCAGCGATCGGGCCCTGGTAGCGGCCACGCTCACGCGGGCTGAACATGCTCGCGATCACGATGACGACCAGTGCCTGGAGACCGCCGAGTCCGATGCCCTGGATCACACGGAATCCGATGAGCATGCCGACGGACTGCGACAGACCGGCCAGCATCGACCCGATCGTGAAGATCGCGATCGCCAGCTGGACCAGGAGCTTCTTGCTGACCAGGTCGGAGAACTTGCCCCAGATCGGGGTGGTGGCCGTGGAGGCCAGCAGCGTCGCGGTGACGACCCAGGTGTACTGGTCCTGCGTGCCGTGCAGATCGGTGATGATCGTCGGCAGCGCGTTCGAGACGATCGTCGACGACAGGAAGGCGACGAACATGCCGAGCAGCAGGCCCACGAGCGCCTGGATGCGCTGCTTGTGGGTCATCGGCGAATCGGATGACGGATCGAATGTCCCGGTGTCCCGGGTAGCAGATGTGCTCATGCAGAAACCTCACGAGTTGTTCGAGTGACCCCGAAAACAGTTGCGTAAAAAGTGAATTGAATAACTCGACGTCAAAGTGTCGAGATCGCGTCCGGGACCGACATACGCAAACGCGTGAGCCCGTCCACGAGCTGTTGCGCCTCGCCGTCGGTCCAGTCCGAGATCGAGGCCAGCAGCCATTCCCTCTGCCGTTCGCGGTGCCGACGTAGAACCGCTTCCCCCTCGTCGGTCAACGCGGGCAGGGTGGCCCGGCGATCGGCGGGATCGGGAACTCGCATCAGGTAGCCGAGATCCTCCGCATGGGCGATGTGCCGACTCAACGTCGAGGGAGTGATCCGCATCCGCTCGGCGAGCACGTTGCAGCGTCTCCCCTGACCGGTGGCGACGTGCGACAGCACCGCCCCCATCGGCTCGGTGAGCATGTCGCCGTCGGATTCGCGGGCCAGCGAGGCGGAGACCTCACGACCACGACGCACGAGATCGCGCAGACTGTCGAGCAGCGCGTCCGCCGTATCCGTAGCGACCATGACCCCTCCCAATTAGTTGAGTAGTACAACTATAGAGGTAATGGTTGTATCGCGCAACTAATATTCGAGTGGTGCTTCAGTCGGAGCAGTCGCCCAGGCGCCGCAGCAGCGTCGCGAGCTGACGGACGTCCTCGGGATCCCATCGCGACAGCCGCTCGCGCCACCGCGCGATGACGGCCTCCCGCGATTCGGTGAGCCTGCCGCGCCCGGGATCGGTGAGCGCGACCAGCCGGGCGCGGGCATCCTGCGGATCCGGACGGCGCTCGGCCAGGCCGAGGCGGACGAGAGCGTCGATCTGACGGGTCAGCGTCGACTTCTCGACCCCGAGCTCGGCGACCAGATCCGACATCGGGACCGCGTCGGCGCGGGTGAGGATCACGAGCAGCGGATAGCAGGCCGGGTCGAGTTTCGGATGGATCGCACGGGCCTGCGCACGTGATTGAATCCGTCCACGCCGCCACATGTCGACCAGCTCGGCCTCCAGCTCGGTGATCGGATCCGTGCTCATGTTCGTGGGCATCCCTTCGTGTCGACCGGTGCCGGTGGACACACCGACCGCAACGCCCGACAGGGTACGGCGCGCGTCCGGCGCCTACCATCGCCGCATGGTCCGTTGGTCGATCGTCGTCGGTGTCTGGGTCCTCGGTGCGGCCGCGGCAGTCGCGTCCACAGTCTTCTCGCCATGGTGGCTCGTCGCCACGATTCCGTTGGTTGCACTCGCGCTCGTCGGGACGTGGGATCTGTTGCAGCGGCGCCACAATGTGCTGCGCAACTACCCCATCCTCGGCCACATGCGCTTCCTCATGGAACACATCCGCCCCGAAATTCAGCAATACTTCATCGAAACGCCCACCGGCGGAACACCGTTCGACCGCGAGACGCGAGATCTGGTGTACCAGCGCGCGAAGGGCACGTTGGACGAGGAGCCGTTCGGCACCGAGCGGGACGTGCACGCGATCGGCTACGAATTCATGACGCACTCGCTGCGCGCCCGGACCGCACCCGCGGCCACGCCCTCGGTGCGCATCGGCGGCCCCGACTGCGGCCGCCCGTACGACATAGCGCTGCTCAACGTTTCGGCGATGAGCTTCGGGTCGCTGTCGGCGAACGCGATCGAGGCACTCAACGCCGGCGCCGCACGCGGCGGGTTCGCGCACGACACCGGCGAAGGCAGCATCAGCCGCCACCACCGCAAGCACGGCGGCGATCTGATCTGGGAGATCGCGTCCGGCTACTTCGGATGCCGCACCCCCGACGGCCGATTCGATCCCGAACAGTTCGCCGCCAAGGCCGCCGACGACCAGGTCAAGGCGATCTCGATCAAGCTCTCGCAGGGCGCCAAGCCCGGTCTCGGCGGTGTCCTGCCCGGCACCAAGGTGACCGCCGAGATCTCCGAGGCCCGCGGCGTCCCGATCGGGCAGACGGTGATCTCACCGCCCGCGCATCGCGAGTTCGGCACACCGCACGAGCTGATCGACTTCGTCGTGCGTCTGCGCACGCTCTCCGGCGGCAAGCCCGTCGGCTTCAAACTCTGCGTGGGGTCGCGCGTCGAGTTCCTCGCGATCTGCAAGGCCATGCTCGCGCGCGGCGTCACGCCGGACTTCGTGATCGTCGACGGCTCCGAGGGCGGCACCGGCGCCGGCCCCGTCGAGTTCGAGGACAACATGGGCATGCCGCTCACCGAGGGGCTCATGCTGGTGCACAACGCGCTCGTCGGCGTCGGCCTGCGCGACCGCATCAAGATCGGCGCCTCCGGGAAGGTCGCCAGCGGATCCGACATCGTCAAGCGCATCATCCAGGGAGCGGACTTCACCCTCGCGGCCCGCGCGATGATGTTCGCGGTCGGTTGCATCCAGGCGCAGAGCTGCCACACCAACCGGTGTCCGGTCGGCGTCGCCACCCAGGATCCGGCCCGGGCACAGGCTCTCGACGTGCCCGACAAGACGGCGCGGGTCTATCGGTTCCAGAAGGCGACCGTCGCCAGCGCCCAGCAGATGGTCGCGTCGATGGGCCTCGACGGCTTCGACGAGCTGGACCCGTCGATGCTGCACCGCCGGGTCGACGGCGTCACCACCCGCACGTACGACGAGCTCTACGACTGGCTCGAGCCGAAGGAACTGCTCGACCACGCCCGCGAGTCCTGGCGGCGCGACTGGCGCACCGCTGACCCGTCCCGGTTCTGATCGGCGGGTCTACGGGCAGGCGGGCCGGACGATCTGCAGGATCCGGTTGGCCTGATCCTCGGTCGGGACGGTGCCGTCGTTGGTCGCGACCTCGGTGACCTTCGCCACCAGATCCTGGTCGCTCGCGCCCGAGTCGATGGCCGTACACGTCTCCTTGACGATCGACTCGATCGACTCGTCGTCGCGGTCGCTCGACAGGTTCGGGTAGGCCGTCCGGAACGTGGCGGTGAACGCGGTCAGCTTCGCCTGGTCCCAGGCACCGCTGATGCCCGATACCGCGCTCGACGCGGTCGACTCGATGCTCGAGCGCAGCGCCTCGCCCGGTCCAGGCTCCGACGTGGCGGCGGAGCTGATCTTCTCCTTGGTTTCCTGGGATGTGCCGCCGTCGTTGCTGCACGCGGTGATCACGAACACGGCTGTGGTTGCGGCGACAATCGTGGCTGTGGTCTTGCCCGTGGTTTTCCAGATTCTCCCCATGCGCCGGATCCTACGGACGGTTCCGGCGGCGAACTCCGGGTTTCACCGCGTCGTGACCGGATCGATTACTCGAGCCCACTCCGGGAGAAATGCGTAGATTCAACGTCGACCATCACCGTCCGCCGGAAGGACCCTCGACCTGTGAGCGCCAAGAAGACCGCCCAGCCCACCGCGCGCCCGCGCATGCGTGATCGTGGCGAGGTGATCGGGGCCGGCGGATTGTGGCTGGCGAAGTGGTCGCTGTGCATCGCCGCGATCGCCGTCGGAGCGCTGGTGCTGGGCTGGATCCTGCAGAAGCTGTGGGTGATCGTCCTGCCCGTGCTGCTCGCGATCGTCGTCTGCACCGTGCTGTGGCCGCCCACCCGCGCCCTCACCAAGCGCGGCGTGCCCCCGGCCGGGGCGGCAGCGATCACGCTGCTCGTCTTCTTCGGCCTCTTCGGCGGCGTCGTGGCTCTGGTCGTGCCGTCGGTGGTAGACCAGGCCCCGGAACTCGCGAACAAGGCGACCCAGGGCATCCAGCAGGTTCAGGACTGGCTCAAGGGTCCGCCGATCAACCTGCAGGACGAGCAGATCGACACCGCGGTCCACGCCATCACGGCCAAGGTGCAAGAGAGCGGCACCGCGATCGCCTCGGGCGTGTTCAGCGGCGTCACCACCGCCGGATCGATGATCGTCACGCTCGGCCTGGTCCTGGTGCTGGCGTTCTTCTTCGTCAAGGACGGCCCGCGATTCATCCCGTGGCTGCACAGCGTGGGCGGTGGCCGGGCGGGACGGCATCTCGAAGAAGTCCTCGGCCGGATGTGGGACACCCTCGGCGGCTTCATCCGCACCCAGGCCCTCGTGAGCCTCATCGACGCCGTCTTCATCGGCGCGGGACTGCTGATCCTCGGTGTGCCGCTCGCCCCGGTTCTCGCGATCCTCACGTTCATCGGCGGCTTCATCCCGATCGTCGGTGCCTTCGTCGCCGGCGCACTCGCCGTCCTGGTCGCGCTCGTGGCCAACGGCGTGACCACCGCGCTGATCGTGCTCGCCATCATCATCGCGGTCCAGCAGATCGAGGGGAACGTGCTGCAGCCGGTGCTGCAGAGCAAGAGCATGAAGCTGCACGCCGTGATCGTGCTGCTGGCGGTCGCGGCCGGCAGCTCGCTGTTCGGCATCGTCGGCGCATTCCTCGCCGTGCCCGTCGCGGCCGTCGGCGCGGTGGTCATCCGGTACCTCGGTGAGCAGATCGACCACCGCCTCGAGGACGACGCGCTGCTCGACGCCGCCGAGGCGACCGCCGACGGCACCGCCACCGCGAACCCGGAGCCGGCGCCGGAGGAACCGAGCCCGCTCCAACCGGCACTCCCGAGCGGGAACTCCTCGGGGCCGACAGCGGAGTCCGCGCAGAGTTAGCCGGCGATCATCTCGACGGTGGACCCGGTCCGGCCCCGCACCACGTGCAGCCGGCTCGGGATCCGCTGCCGCATCTCGTCCACGTGGCTGACGATGCCGACCACGCGGCCGCCCTCGCGTAGTTCGTCGAGCACACCCATCACCAGGTCGAGGGTGTCGGCGTCGAGGGTGCCGAAGCCCTCGTCGATGAACATCGTGTCGAGCACCACACCGCCGGACTCGGCGGCCACGACGTCGGCGAGACCGAGTGCCAGCGACAGCGACGCGAGGAACGACTCGCCACCCGAGAGCGTCTTCGCCGAGCGGACGACGCCGGTGTAGTCGTCACGGATGTCCAGGCCCAGCCCGCCGCGGCGGCCACGCGAACCGGCCTCGTCGGAGTGCACGAACTCGTAGCGTCCGGCCGACATCCGGCGCAGCCGCACCGACGCCGACACCGCGACCTCCTCGAGCCGAGAGGCCAGGACGTACGACCGCAGCGACATCTTGCGCGAGTTCTGGCCGCGCCCCTCGACGACGTCGGCCAGTCCGGCCAGCTCGTCGTGCTGCGCCAGCACCGGCCCCAGGCCCTTCATCGCGGCCGCGAGTTGGGTCGTCAACCGCTCGACGTTGGTGCGGCGGGTCTCCGCCTCGGCCACCACCGTGGCGGCAACCTCCACCGCCGTCGCGGCCTCGCGCGCCGTCGCTTCCGGCACCGACGGGTCCACCGGGTCGAGGGCCGCGATCGCCTGGACGTCGGGTTCGGACAGCACCGCGTTGGCGGCGACGAGCCGGTCCCGGGCCGCGGTCAGGACCGCATCGATCTGCTCGATCCGCGCCGCGGGCCGCACCGCCGCAAGCGCCTCGGCCAGCGAGGCGAAGCCGGCGTCGGCCGCTGCCGTTTGTGCCCGGTCCGACAGTTCACGTGCGGCGGTGTCGAGCGTGGCGGCGCGATCGCGGGCGTCGAGCAATTCGGCGGCCCGGGTCGCGAGGACATCAAACCGCTCCCGCCGGGCCGGCACGCTCCGATCGGTCCCGGCAGCCTCCACCATCCGGTCGCGCATCCGGCGGACCTGTTCGTCGGCGGACTCGATGCGCGTCTCGAGCGCGGTGCGCTCGTTGTCCACCGCGCGCGACTGTTCTTCCAACTGCACACCGCGGGAACGCAGTTCGTCTACCGCACCGGTCGCCCGCGCGAGCCTGGCCGCTGCGTCCCGCGCGCGCTCGACGTCGGCGGTCGCGACAGCATGCGCCTGCCGCAGCGCGTCACGGTCCCCGTCGCCGCCACGCTGGATCAGCAGATCCGCGGTCCGTTCGAGCTGGGTGACCCGCTCGGTCTCCGCCTCGAATGCGGAGGCGGCCTTCTGTTCGGCGACCCGTGCGGCGTCCTCGTCGGCCTTGGTGACGGTGGAGTCGCCGGGACGCGCGGGCTCGGGATGCTCGACCGAGCCGCAGACCGCACACTTGTCGCCGTCGACCAGTTCCGCGGCCAGCTCGGCAGCCATGCCGGCGATGCGCCGCTCCCGCAGGTCGAGCAATCGGTCCCGAGCGTCCTGGTGGCGGGTCCTGGCGTTCGCGGCGCCCTGGCGTCGTTCGCCCAGGGAGGCGCGGGTCGACATCAACTCGGTCGCCGCGGCCGCGGCGTCCGCGGCGCGGGCGCAGGTCTCCTCCAGGGCCGGCAATGCCGCCTGCGCATGCTCGGCGGACCGCACCGCCTCCTCCGCCGCGCGCAGTTCCTCCGGCCACTGCACGCGGGCGCTCGCCAGCTCCTGCGCGCGGCGGGACAGCTCGGCGCCGCGGCCACGCATCGCCTCCAGATCGCGACCGAGCTGATCGGCGGTCCGGGCCTCCGCGAGCAGGGCGTCCAGGCGGACCACCTCCGCGGTCCAGTCCCGCGCCTGCGCCCGGATCGTGTCCCGGTCCGTCTCGGTCTGCGGCCACGACAGCGGGGCGACCAGACCGGCACCGTCCGCGGATGCGCTCAGGCCGTCGGCGAGGGCACGGGCGCGCGAGACCGCGGTCTCGGCGTCCCGCGCGGCGGACTCGGCATCCGCGGCGACGGCACCAACGGCGGCGGCGCGACGTGCGCGGTCGACCTCGGCGGCGAGTTCGTCACGCTCGGCTGCACCCGACTCGAGCTGCGCCAGTTCGGCATTCGCGCGGGCCCGTCGAAGCTGGAGGTCGTGCACGCGACGTGACTCGGCGGCGGCAGCGCGCGCCTTCTCCTCGACCGTGCGGGTACGTGCGAGTTCCACCGACGCCAGGTCGACCGTCTCGGCCGCCTGCTCCAGCAGTTTCCTCGACCAGCTCAGTGGGTCGCCTTCGGTGCCCACCTCGATGCCCGCGGCGGTCGAGACCCGCGCCAGCAGCAGGTCCACCTGCTTGCGGTGCTCCTCGACCCGGGCCGCGCTGGCCCGCCGCCGGTCCACGAACCACTGCTCGACGGACTTGAACCGAATGGTGTCGAACAGTTTCTCGAGCAGCTTGCCGCGGTCCTCGTTGTCGGCCCGCAGGAACTTCGCGAACTCCCCCTGGGGCAGCAGCACCACCTGGAAGAACTGATCCGAGGTCATCCCCAGCAGCCGCTCGACCTCCCGCGCGATGTCGGGGATCCGGGACAGGTTCTCGCCGTTGCCGTCCAGCCACTCGAGCGTCGCCTTCGCGTTCTCCGTGATGGTCCCCGCGCCGCGCTTCTTGGCTCGCTGGTACTCGGGCGAGCGGGTGAGGCGTAGCCGGCGTCCCCCGATGGTCGCCTCGAGCCGGACGGTCGGCACCGAGCCCTCCGGCGCATGGTCCGACAGCAGTCGCTTGCCGTCCTTGCGGGCGCCGGGCACCGTGCCGTACAGCGCGAACGCCACCGCGTCGAGGATCGTCGTCTTGCCCGCGCCCGTCTGGCCGTGCAGCAGAAACAGTCCGTCCGAGCCGAGCTCGTCGAAGTCGACCTCGACGGTCCGGGCGAACGGCCCGAACGCGCTCACCTCCAGGTTGTGCAGCCTCACGCCGAGACCTCCATCGCGTCGGCGCGCGGGGCGCCGCCGGACACCGACTCCTCCGGCGCAGTGGAACTGCGCAGCGCCTGCTCGAGCAGGCGCACCTCCCCCACCGTCGCGCCGCTGCGGACATCGGAGACGAAGCTCTGCGCCACCTCCAGGTCCGAGCGCCCGCGCACCCGGTCACGGTACTTGAGCTCCGGATTTCCTTCGGGGCGTTGCCATTCCATGTGCACGGCATACGGGAACCGGGTCTGCAGGGCGCGCATCGCGTCGACCGGCCGTAGCGGATCGGTGAGCACCGCGGACACGTAGTGCTCCTCCGCGGATGCGAACGCCGCGTCACTGAGCAGTTCGTCGAGCGTTCCGACCAGCTGGCTGAGCCCCCGCACGACCGGCAGATCGATCCGCTCCACCGCGGCGAGCCCGTCCGCGTCGACGTCGACCAACCACACCGACTTGCGGTGCGAGCGCTCCCCGAACGAGTACGGCAGCGGCGAGCCGCTGTAGCGGACGTGCTCGGCCAGCGTCTGCGGCGAGTGCAGGTGCCCGAGTGCGACATAGTCGACACCGTCGAACGCGGACGCCGACACCGTCTCGACGCCACCGACCGAGATCGAGCGCTCCGAGCCGGTCGCCTCGCCGCCGACGACGAAGGCGTGCGCGAGCAGCACCGAGCGCAGCCCCGACGCATCCGCTCTGCGCGTATCGAGATCCGCGCGGACGCGGGCCATCGCGACGTCGAGGATGTCGGCGTGCGAACGCGCGTGGGGCGCGTCGAGCTCCGCGCGTGTGATCTCGGGCTCGAGGTAGGGGATGCCGTAGAACGCGACCGGGCCGTGCTCGTCGTCGAGCAGCACCGGGGTATCCAACTCCCCCACCCGGGTCAGGAGGTGCAGGCCACCGGCCGCCGCGAACGCCGCACCCGCGCCGAGGCGCACCGGCGAGTCGTGATTACCCGATGTGGCGACAATCACCGCACCGGCTGCCCGGATCGCCTCGAAGCCCCGGTTGCAGACCGTGACCGCGTCCGCACTCGGGATCGAACGGTCGTACACGTCACCGGGGACGACCACGACGTCGACATCGCGCGCGGTGACCGTCTCCGCGATCGCATCGAGCACCCGCGCCTGGTCGTCGAGCAGGTCGACGCCGTGGAACGTGCGACCGATGTGCCAGTCGGACGTGTGCAGGATCCTCATGCCGCAAGACGGTAGAGCACACCGCCGACACCACGCCGATGTGGACGTGGCAGTCTCGGCTGTGTCACGAGGATGCTCGAGCGCCGGCCGGCAGCCTTCGCATCGGCCGATTTCTCGGCTTCCGACGGTCCCGCCAACGAATCAACCCGACCGTTAGCGACTACTGTCGAAGTGTGTCCGCAACCCAACGTGCTAGATCCGGGGTGCCGCTCGACCAGAGATCGGCCCTCCCCACCATTCCCGGCATACCCGCCTGGGGAGCTGTCGCAGTCGCCGCTGGGTTGACCTTCCTCGGCTTCGCATTCGACGGTATGTCGGGCAACGAGCTGACCTCGACCTTCTCGACGATGTACTTCCTCGGGTGTGTGCTGGCGGTCCTCGCCGTCCGCCAGCGGGGATTGTTCACCGCGGTCGTGCAGCCGCCGCTGCTCCTGTTCGTCGCGGTGCCGATCGGTCAGCAGGTGCTCACCGACAATGCCGGCACCGGACTCAAGGACCTCGCGTTCAACGTCGCGATTCCACTGGTCAACCGCTTCCCGTTGATGCTGGCCGCCACTGTCGTGGTGGCGCTGATCGCCGGCGCCCGGACGTTCCTCGTCCAGCAGAGCAAGAGTGCACCCGCTCGTTCCCGTGGTCGGCGGACGTCCGCCCGTCCCGCCCGCACCGAGGCGCGCACGGATCGCCGCGACGAGCAGGCCCCCGCCGCCCGCCGTTCGCGCCCCCGCCGTGATGCCCGTGAGCCCGACCGCGAACCCATCCGTGATCCTCGCGTCTCGCGCCCGTCCCACGACCCCGCCACGGCGCATGCGCCGTCGTACAACGGCACCTACGCGGGCCCCGACCAGCGTCGCGGACGCGACGGGTATCACGACCCCGTTCCCCGCGAGCCGATTCGTCACGAGCCGATCCGCCGGGAGCCGGTCTATCGCGACACGGCACGCAGGGAGAACGCGCGTCGCGACAATGTGTACGACGAGCCGATCGCCAGGAACCGCGAGCCCCTCGATCGCGATCCGATCCCGGTCCGCACGGCCCGCCCGGTGGCAGATGCCCCCGCGCACCCGATGCCGCAGGTCCGCTACCGCCAGCGCCGCGAACCCCCGATCGATCAGTAGCCGAAACCGAAAAACCGCCCTGGGACGAAACCTCGTCCAGGGGCGGTCTTCGTTCGCTGGGTGGCCGCTATGCGCGGGCGGCCCGCAGCTCACGCGGCAAGGCGAACACGAGCGTCTCGTTGGCGGTGGTCACCGGCTGTACGTCGTCGAAACCGTGCTCGGCGAGCAGGTCGATGACGCCTCGGACCAGGATCTCCGGTACCGAGGCACCCGACGTGATGCCGACCGTGCGGACCCCGTCGAGCCAGGCGAGGTCCACCTCACGGGCGTAATCCACCAGATACGCGGCCCGGGCGCCCGCACCGAGCGCGACCTCGACCAGGCGCACCGAGTTCGACGAGTTCCGCGAGCCGACGACGATCACCAGATCGCATTCGGGGGCCATCGCCTTGACCGCGACCTGACGGTTCTGGGTGGCGTAGCAGATGTCGTCGCTCGGCGGATCCTGCAGCTTCGGGAACTTCTGCCGCAGGCGCTCGACGGTCTCCATGGTCTCGTCGACCGACAGCGTCGTCTGCGACAGCCAGATCACCTTGTCCTCGTCGCGAACCGTGATCGAGTCCACCGAGTCGGGACCGTCGACGATCTGCACGTGCTCGGGTGCCTCACCGGCGGTGCCCTCGACCTCCTCGTGACCCTCGTGGCCGATCAGCAGGATGTCGTAGTCGTCGCGGGCGAACCGCTTGGCCTCCTGGTGCACCTTGGTCACCAGCGGGCACGTCGCGTCGATGGTGTGCAGGCTGCGCTCCGCGGCCGCCGCATGCACGGCCGGGGACACCCCGTGTGCTGAGAACACGAGTACCGAGTTCTCGGGCACCTCGTCGGTCTCGTCGACGAAGACGACGCCCCGCTCCGCGAGCGTGTCCACGACGTGCCGGTTGTGCACGATCTCCTTGCGCACGTAGATCGGAGCACCGTGCTTCTCGAGTGCCTTCTCGACCGTCTCGACCGCGCGGTCGACGCCCGCGCAGTAGCCACGCGGCTCGGCGAGAAGGATCCGCTTGCCCGCACCGGCCGCGTCGGAACCCGCAGATCGTGCGATACCCAGATTGAGAGGAACTGCCGAAGACATGACCCCAGCCTACGGGGCAGGTCGTCGCCCACCCCCGCAGCACACCACTCGCCGACGTTCGGTCCCGTCAGCTACCAAATAGCGCCATCGTGAGGCAGGCTGTTTGCATGATCCGTCCCCCGTTCGTGGCGCGCGTCGCCGCCGGAATGGCCATCACGGCCTACGAAGAGGCGCTCAAGCTGCCGTCCACGGCCGTGACACTGCCGATGACCGCGGTCAGCCAGGTCCTGCAGACGACGATGCGGATGCAGCAGTCCATGACTGCGCTCGCGATCAAGGGCGACCAGGCGTTCTGCCTGCTCAACCGAGCCGAGGAGGAACCGTCGTGGGCGGTGTTCGACGAGGACCACACCTCCGACTTCGACACCGACGGTGAAGTCGATGTCGACGACGACCGGCCCGCGGCACCGGGCAGGTTCGCGCTGTACTCGATGACGCCCGCCGACAACGGCGACGCGGGGGAACCGGCGTCGAACCCGGCGGCCCCCACCGCGAAGACGACCCCGGAGAAGACGACCGACGATTCCGACGAGATCCCGGTTCCGGAGATCGCCGAGGAACTCGACTACGCGGCGCTCACGCTCGCCCAACTGCGCTCTCGCCTGCGGTCGCTGTCGGTGGAGGATCTGACGACGCTGCTCGAGTACGAGGAGCGCACCGCGGCCCGGGCGCCGTTCCAGACCATGCTCGCCAACCGCATCACCTCCGCCAAAGCCAAGTGACTTCCGCGCGCCCCGCCTCCGCCGCCAGCGGCCCGTCGACCAGCACGGCCGAACAGCCCTGGCCGGTCCGGACCGTCTCCACCAAGGTCGCGCAGTGGATCGATCGACTCGGCAGTGTGTGGGTCGAAGGTCAGATCACCCAGATCAACGCCAGGCCGGGGACACGGACCGCGTTTCTCGTCCTGCGCGATCCGTCGGTCGACATGTCGTTGTCGGTGACGTGCTCGCCGCAACTGCTGCGGGACGCCCCCGTACCGCTCACCGAGGGCAGCCGGGTGGTGATGTTCGGCAAGCTGTCGTTCTACACCGGCCGCGGCAGCGTCTCGCTGCGGGTGACGGAGATCCGCGCGGTCGGCATCGGCGAACTGCTGGCCCGGATCGAGCGGCTGCGCGCGCTGCTGGCCGCAGAGGGCCTGTTCGACCCGCGGCTCAAGCGTCCGCTGCCGTTCCTGCCCGGCACGATCGGCCTCGTCACCGGACGGGCCAGCGCTGCCGAACGGGACGTGCTCAGCGTTGCCGAGCGCCGCTGGCCGGCCGTGCGGTTCGAGGTTCGCAACACCGCCGTGCAGGGCCCCACCGCGGTGCCGCAGATCATCGAAGCGCTCGAGGAACTGGACCGCGACCCACGCGTGGACGTGATCATCCTCGCCCGCGGCGGCGGCAGCGTCGAGGATCTGCTGCCGTTCTCGGACGAGACGCTGTGCCGCGCGATCGTCAAGTGCACCACCCCGGTGGTGAGCGCGATCGGCCACGAACCGGACAGCCCGCTCAGTGACCACGTCGCCGATCTGCGGGCGGCCACGCCCACCGACGCCGCCAAGCGGGTCGTGCCGGACGCCGTCGCCGAGCAGGCACTGGTGTCCGATCTGCGGCAGCGGAGCGCCGCCGCACTGCGGAACTGGGTGCAGCGCGAGTCTCATCTGGTCGCGCAACTCCGCAGCCGCCCGGTACTCGCCGACCCGCTGCAGGCCGTCGACCGTCGGGCCGAGGAAGTCGAACGGTTGCGTGACGCCGCGCGCCGGGACGTGACGCGCGCGATCGCCACCGAGTCGACCACCGTCGAACATCTCCAGGCCCGACTGACGACCCTCGGGCCGGCCGCGACCCTCGCGCGGGGCTACGCGGTGGTCCAGCGGGTGTTGGGGGACGCCGAACCCGAGGTGCTGCGGTCGGTGGACGACGCGCCGCCGGGAACGCAGATTCGAGTCAGATTGGCAGACGGCGCCGTCCGTGCCGCCGTGATGGGAAGAGAGTCCTGAGCAACCATGAGCAACTCTGATGTCGCCGAACTCGGCTACGAGGCGGCCCGGGACGAACTGGTCGTCGTCGTGAAGACCCTCGAGCTGGGTGGCCTCGACCTGGACGAATCGCTGGCGCTGTGGGAGCGCGGCGAGGCGCTGGCGAAGCGCTGCGAGGAGCATCTCGCCGGTGCCCGCAAGCGGGTCGAGGACGCGCTCGCCCACTCCGACAACGCGGCAGACGCGACAGACGACGACTAGCCGACGGCGGTGTCTGCCGCGAGCCGCGGTCCTAGCGCTGCAACGGCTCGACGCCGCTGATCGCGGTCGCGAGCTGTGTGAAGTCTTCCGCCGGGGCCGGCCCGGTGACAAGCACGCGGGCGTCTCCGAAGTCGGAGATCCAGATCGCCTCGGAGTCACCGTCGTCGAACACGTCCCACGTGCGGCCGCCGATCTGCTCGGTGCCGGTCTGGATGCGCGGCTCCCCGGCGATGAACGGGACCAGTGCCTCGACGGTGGCATCACTCTGGGTCAGCTGGATGTAGCGGCCGACCTCGGTGATGAACCCGATGTTGCTCGAGTCGCCGCCACCGTCACCGGAGACGATGCTCCGGCTGCCCGAGTTCGGGGTCCAGCCCTCGGGGATCTCCGGCTGCCGGATCGGGAACCCGAGCTCGCGGGAGTCGTACTTGAACGCGGCGTCGGCGTCGAAGCTGGGGATCGGACCCGGCTTGGGGCCACCCGGGCTGAACGAGCACTGGCTCGCGATTGCCGCGATCAGCAGACACGCCAGGACGAGCGGGATGAGCGACCACGCCATGTCGTGGCCGTTCTGCAGAATGCGGGGCTTCTTCTCTGGCACGGTGTCCAGTATTCCTGTTCCGCCGTCGAGGTGGCCCAGCAGCCCACTCATCGTGGGGGTTCTGAAAGAATCATCTCGAGATTCGTCCACCGAATCGACGGCACGGCCGCACTGCGGTCGGCCGTCCCATCGTGTCGGCCACCACATCGCGCCGACCGTGACTGCAGCAGGAGGCACTGCCCATGACGGCCAGCACCCCATCGAGTCGCCGCGAGGCCCCCGACCGCAACCTCGCACTCGAGTTGGTGCGCGTCACCGAGGCGGGCGCCCTGGCAGCCGGCCGGTGGGTCGGACGTGGCGACAAGGAGGGTGGCGACGGCGCCGCCGTCGACGCGATGCGTGAACTCGTCTCCTCTGTCTCGATGAACGGCGTCGTCGTCATCGGTGAGGGCGAGAAGGACGAAGCGCCGATGCTGTACAACGGCGAGCACGTTGGCAACGGTGACGGCCCGGACTGCGACTTCGCGGTCGACCCGGTCGACGGCACGACGCTGATGTCGAAGGGCATGCCGAACGCGATCTCCGTGCTCGCGGTCGCCGAGCGCGGCGCGATGTTCGACCCGTCCGCCGTGTTCTACATGGAGAAGATCGCGGTCGGCCCCGAGGCCGCCGACGTCATCGACATCAGCGATCCGATCGCCGAGAACATCAAGCGCGTCGCCAAGATCAAGAAGGCGTCGGTCTCCGACGTCACGGTGTGCATCCTGGATCGTCCGCGCCACGCCGAGCTGATCCAGTCGGTCCGCGACACCGGTGCGCGCATCCGCCTGATCTCCGACGGCGATGTCGCCGGCGCCATCGCCGCGGCCCGCCCCGAGTCCGGCACGGACATGCTCGTCGGCATCGGCGGCACCCCGGAGGGCATCATCGCCGCGGCCGCAATGCGCTGCATGGGCGGTGTCCTGCAGGGCAAGCTGGCCCCGAAGGACGACGAGGAGCGCCAGAAGGCGATCGACGCCGGCCACGACCTGGACCGCGTGCTCGTCACCGAGGACCTCGTCTCCGGCGAGAACGTCTTCTTCTGCGCGACCGGTGTCACCGACGGTGACCTGCTGCGCGGCGTCCGCTACTACGGCGGCGGCGCGTCGACCCAGTCGATCGTCATGCGCTCGAAGTCGGGCACGGTCCGCATGATCGACGCCTACCACCGCCTCGAGAAGCTGAGCGAGTACTCGGCCATCGATTTCCAGGGTGTCGACGGAGCCATCCCGCCGTCGTTCTGACGGGTTCTCCGGCAATACACCAGCTGAAGGGTCCCTTCGTGCGCTGCGAGCGCACGAAGGGACCCTTCGGCCGTTGTGGCGGTGGCAAGCTGGGTCCATGACCGACAGCACCGATCCCCAGTTCCGCATCGAGCACGACACGATGGGCGAGGTCCGCGTCCCGGTCGACGCGCTGTGGCGCGCGCAGACGCAACGGGCCGTCGAGAACTTCCCGATCTCCGGCCGCGGCCTCGAACGCGCACAGATCCGCGCGATGGGGCTCCTCAAGGCCGCCTGCGCACAGGTCAACAAGGATCTCGGGCTACTCGAACCGCAGAAGGCGGACGCGATCATCGCCGCTGCCGCCGAGATCGCCGACGGTCGCCATGACGACCAGTTCCCGATCGACGTGTTCCAGACCGGCTCGGGCACCAGCTCCAACATGAACGCCAACGAGGTCATCGCGAGCCTCGCCGCGAACGCCGGCGTGACCGTGCACCCCAACGACGACGTCAACATGTCGCAGTCGTCCAACGACACCTTCCCCACCGCCACGCACGTCGCCGCCACCGAGGCCGCCGTCAAGGACCTCGTGCCCGCGCTGGATCACCTGCGGCTCGCCCTGTTCGACAAGGCCACCCAGTGGAAGACGGTGGTCAAGTCCGGCCGTACGCATCTGATGGACGCCGTCCCGGTCACCCTGGGTCAGGAGTTCGGTGGCTATGCCCACCAGATCGAGGCAGGAATCGAGCGAGTGCTCGCGACGCTCCCCCGCCTGGGTGAACTGCCCATCGGCGGCACCGCCGTCGGCACCGGGCTCAATGCGCCCGACGGGTTCGGCCCGCGCGTCGTCGCCGAACTCGTCCGCAGCACCGGGCTGGACGCCCTGACCCCGGCCCGCAACAGTTTCGAGGCGCAGGCCGCCCGCGACGGCCTGGTCGAGGCGTCCGGCGCGCTGCGCACCGTCGCGGTGTCCCTGACGAAGATCGCCAACGACATCCGCTGGATGGGGTCGGGGCCGCTCACCGGTCTCGGTGAGATCCGGCTGCCCGACCTGCAGCCCGGCAGTTCGATCATGCCCGGCAAGGTCAATCCCGTTCTGCCCGAGGCGGTCACGCAGGTCGCGGCCCAGGTCGTCGGCAACGACGCCACCGTTGCGTGGGGCGGCGCCGCGGGCGCGTTCGAGCTCAACGTCTACATCCCGGTGATGGCCCGCAACCTGCTCGAGTCGTTCCGGCTGCTGGCCAACGTCTCCCGGCTGTTCGCCGACCGCTGCATCGTGGGGTTGGAGGCGAACGAGGAGCACCTGCGTACGCTCGCGGAGTCGTCGCCGTCGATCGTCACCCCACTCAACTCGGCGATCGGCTACGAGGAGGCGGCCGCGGTCGCCAAGCAGGCGCTCGGGGAGAAGAAGACCATCCGCCAGACGGTGATCGACCGCGGACTGATCGGCGACGGGCTGACGGAGGCCGAACTGGATCGGCGGCTCGATGTACTCGCCATGACGAAGGTGGAGCCCACCGAGTAGACCGAGGCCCGCGGATTCCCCTGCGGTGCACGGCACACCGGCCTACCATCCGACTGGAGAGAAGGGCCCACCATGCGCGTATTCCGTCGCGGTGCACTCGCGGTCGCGGTCGTGTGTCGGTGCTGGCGACCGCATGCAGTTCCGCCCCGAACGAGAATACGGCGGCGCCTCCGCTGTCCGAGGCCTCGGTGGCCGACGCCGTCGCGCAGCCTCGAGCGACTACGACTGCTGCCGCTCGAACCGTTCCGGGATTCCTACGCCTACACCAACTTCGGACTCACAGCGGCCGTGGGACACATGAAGGTCGACGGCAAGGACGCCGCGCAGGCGGTGCGCGAGCCCGACGCCCAGTCCCCGGCCGGCGGCGTCAGCTCGTCGGTCACCGATCTCACCGCGTGGCTGAAGATGCTGCTGGCCGACGGGCAGGTCGACGGGAGGCAACTGATTCCCGCCGAGGCGCTGCTGCCGGCGATCTCCCCGCAGAGCGTCTCGTCGCCGCCCACCGGCCCGGACGCGCGCGCCGGCTTCTACGGGTTCGGGTTCAACGTCGGCACGAGCCCCGCCGGACGGGTCACGCTCAGCCACTCCGGGGCCTTCTCGCTGGGCGCCGCTACGAACTTCGTCGCGATCCCCTCCGCCGACGTCGAGATCGCCGCCCTCACCAACGCGGCGCCGGTCGGCGTACCGGAGACTCTCACCGCCGAATTCGCGGATCTGGTGCAGTTCGGCGAGATCCGGGAGGACTGGACGGCGCTGTACAAGGAGAAGTTCTCCAAGTTCGACGCCCCGGAAGGATCGATCTCCAAGGCCACCTTCACCGGGAACACCGTCGTGCTCGAGTCCTTCGACACCGACCACCTCGGCACCTTCACCAGGAGTGCACCATGAACACGACATCGGACGCCGACCGCCGCGACGCTGCCGTCCGAGTGGTCGAGGACTTCTTCTCGGCACTCGCCGACATGGACGTGGACCGCGCCGTCGCACACCTCACGGACGACATCGTCTGGCAGAACCGGACACTGCCGACGCTGCGCGGCCTGCCCGCGGTGACCCGGGCGCTCGCGTTCGCGAATCGCCCAGCGTGCCGATTCGACGCCGTGATGCACCACGTCGCGAGCGACGGCGACACCGTGCTCAGCGACCGCACCGACACGCTCTACATCGGGCCGCTGCGGTCCACGTTCTGGGTGTGCGGAACGTTCGAGATGCGCGACGGCCGGATCGCGCTCTGGCGGGACCGCTTCAGCTGGGGCAACCTCGCCGTCGGCACCGTGACGGCGACGGCCCGCTCCCTCCTTCGGCGGTAGCGGTCCGAAGTGCAGCCCTCCCGCGAACGGCACCTGCTCGACCGCCGAGTTCCGTCGTAGTGCATGCAGATTCGGACAACCCCTGAATCCTGAACATCTTCGGCCAAATTTCCGATTAACGCTCGAAGTCGGCAATCGCGTCGATATCCTCCGCCGGGCGCGGCTTCACGCGCCGATTCCAACCGTCCGAAGGAGTGTTCGTTGGCAAGGATTGCTCGACTTCTCACCGGCGCAGTCGCGTCGGCAGCGGTACTGACGGCCCTGACCGGGGTCGCGTCAGCCCAGACCGGCAGCCTCGGGTCTGTCGGGACCGACAGTCTCGGGAACATCGGGACCGGCAGTCTCCGCTCCCTCGGGACTGGCAGCGACGGACCTTCCGAGGTGAACCTGGACGAGGCATTCCCGGGGATGCGGATCAACTTCGACGGCCAGGAGGGGTACTTGGGCAGCGACCTCGGCGACGGCAGGAAGGGGACATCGGGAGTTTGCACGCTCGGGGTCGTCGGCACCGATTCCGCGGGACGCAACGTCGGCATCACCGCAGGGCACTGCAACCCCGGCACCGCGCTCTGGGACCTCAATCCCAAGCACCCGGGCGCGACCCGCGGCGTCGAGAACCTCGAGAACAACCATCCGGTGTTCAACACCCGCACCGCGAACGGCGCAGAACCGATCGGCTGGATCCGCTGGGTGGACGACAACACCTGCGATACCGATCCGATCGACGTCTTTCCGAACGGCGCGAAGTGTGTCCTGAAGGACCCCGTCACCGGCGCGGAGACTCCCGCAGTGGACCACACCGATCCCGACAGCACGACCGACTACATGGTCATCGAGTTCGCGCCGCGCATGCGGTTGACCAGTCAGGTCAAGGACAAAAACGGCCATGAGGTGATGAGCACGACCGGGGACACCAAGTTCAAGATCGACTCGATCTTCCGGGATGCCAGTGGCGCGGTCGCCGTGCCGACGAACCCACAGTACGTGGAGAACTTCGGGTCGTCCTCGGACCGCCGCACCATCGAAGAACGATTCACGGGGTGGGCGGACGATCTTCTGTTCCAGGCCAGCGCCCCTAGTTCCGGCGTAGTCGGCGCACCCATGGACGGCGGACTGTTCCGCTCGGGCGCGGCATTCGTTCCCGGCGATTCGGGCGGCCCGGTGGCTCTGCGCGGGACGGGACAGTGGGTCGGCATCATCACGGCCGCCGACGGGACCGTGCTGATGCCGTGGGTGAACACGTCGGCGAAGAACATCCTCGCGGATCTCAACCCCCGCGGCGTCGTCGGAAGCGGATTCACGCCGAGCACCAGCTGACACCGTGGCGGCGGCCGTGTGCGCTCGGCGGGCCGTACCCGCTGAGCACACACGGCCGGCGCCACGGCAGACCTAGTAGGCTCGCAGTCCGTGCGGTACCGGCGATGCGTGCTGCCAGACCCCACACAGGAAGCCGACCGCGATGACCGAACAGCACCAGAACACCTCCCCCGCATTCCAGGCCGGACTCGACGTCCGCACCGAGGTGATGGGCGCCGACTTCGTCGAACGGGCCTTCGAGCGCACCCGCGGCACGGACTCGGAGGACATCCAGGAATTCATCACCGAACACGTGTGGGGTTCGGTGTGGACGCGGCCGGGCCTGGACCGCCGCAGCCGCAGCCTGATCAACCTCGGCATGCTCATCGCGCTGCGCGCCGAGAACGAACTGCGCGGCCACGTGCGCGGCGCGCTGCGGAACGGGCTGACCCGCAACGAGATCGTCGAGGCCGTCATCCACGCGAGCGCCTACTGCGGCGCCCCCGCCGGACTGGCCGCGATGCGCGTCGTGCAGGAGGTCCTCGAGGCCGAACTGGGGCCGCTCAGCGAGGACTGACGGACCGGCCCGCCTTCGCCGCAATATCCAGGGCCGCAAGGTAACCGAACACCAGTGCGGGGCCGATGGTGGCGCCCGGTCCGGCGTACGTGTGCCCCATCACCGGCGCACTGGTGTTACCGGCCGCGTACAGCCCGTCGATCACCGAGCCGTCCTCACGCAGGGCCCGTCCCGCGACGTCGGTGACGATGCCACCCTTGGTACCCAGGTCGCCGGGCACCATCTGCGCGGCATAGAACGGCGCCTTGGTGAGCTCACCGAGACTGGGATTGGGCTTGTTGGTGATGTCGCCGTAGTAGTGCTCGTACTTGCTCTCGCCGCGGTGGAAGTCCTCGTCGACGCCGGTGCGGGCGAAGCCGTTGAACTGTCGGACCGTCGCGGCGAGCGTGCCGGCCGGGATCCCGATCTTCTCGGCCAGCGCCTCGACGGTGGACGCCTTGACGATCGCCCCGCTCTCGAGCCACTTGCGCGGCAGCGGACTGCGCGCGGTCACCCCGGCGAACAGGTAGCGGTCGCGGTAGGTCTGGTCGAAGATCAGCCAGCAGGGCAGGTTCTCGCCCGGACCGTCACCCTGACCGAACTCGCCTCCGTACATGCGGTGCGTCGCCTCGACGTAGGGCAGTGACTCGTTCATGAAGCGCTCGCCGCGGTCGTTGACCATGATGCTGCGCGGCAGCGACCGCTCCGCGAGCGCGAACCACGGTCCCCGCGGCAGCGGAATGGACGGGGCCCACCATGCGTCGTCCATGAAATCGATTGCGGCGCCGACCTTCAGACCCGCATTGATGCCGTCGCCGGTGTTGGACGGGGCGCCGATGGTCCAGTCCGCACCGATCGGCGCCCGCTGATACTTCTTGCGCATCTCGTCGTTGGCGTCGAATCCGCCGCAGGCCAGCACGACACCGTGCTCGGCGCGCAGCGTGGATGTCCGACCGCCGGACTCGACCACCACACCGGTGACCTTCCCGTCCTCGACGACCAGGTCGACCAGTCCGGTGTTCAGGCGCAACGGAATTCCGGCCTCACGCACCCCCAGCAGCAACTCGGCCATCAGTGCGCCGCCCATGCCGATGAGCTTCTGCCGGCGCGCCTTGGCCACGAAGGTTCGCATGCCCACCCGGACCATCCGAACCGGCCCGCGCCAGTGCCGCAGTCCGGTGCTGAGCCACCGGTAATCCGACTGCTTCACTACGACGTTCAGCGGAGCCTTGCTGTACGTCGGGTGCAGGGTGCCGAGGTCGGACCCCAGCTTGGCGGCATCGAACGGCTTCGGCTCGCAGGACCGCCCGGTCGACAGGCCGCCCGGCGCCTCCGGGTAGTAGTCCGAATAGTTCTTCACCCACTCGAGATTCAGCGCCGAGTGGTCGATGAGGAACTGCAGGGCTTCGGGGCCACGGTCGATGTAGGTGTCGATCCGGGCCGGATCCACTCCGGGCCCGATGATGCTGTGCAGGTAGGTGCGGGCGGCCTCGACGTCGTCGGCGGGCGCCTCCCGCTTCAGCACGGAGTTGCCGGGGATCCACACGCCGCCGCCCGAACGCGACGTCGAGCCGCCCCAGTACTCGGACTTCTCGACGATGACGACCTTCAGGCCCTGTGCGGCGGCCGTGATCGCAGCGGACATACCGGCCCCGCCGGCACCCACCACGACCACGTCGAACTGTTCGTCCCGTTCCGTCTGCGCTGCCATGACCGCTCCTGATCCGAGTGTGAAATAGAGTGCCCAAAATCTAGAACACGTTTCACTATTGATCAACGATTTGGCGCAGAAACCTAGCCTAAACTGGCCTTATCCCTTCGGTGATCCGGACTCACGGACTGATATTGACTACCACTCCGGCCCGGGCGCCGTGGCCGAATGTCACACACGTTCAATCCAGCTGAACGTGTGTGACATTCGGCCGGTCGGGGTCAGGCGGTGGGACCGAACTCCTCAAGCATCTCCGTCACCAGGGCCGCGATGGGCGAACGCTCACTGCGGGTGAGGGTGACGTGCGCGAACAGCGGGTGTCCCTTGAGCTTCTCGATGACCGCCGCGACGCCGTCGTGTCGGCCGACACGCAGGTTGTCACGCTGGGCGACGTCGTGGGTGAGCACCACTCGCGAACCGCTGCCGAGCCGGGACAGCACGGTGAGCAGGACGTTGCGTTCGAGCGACTGCGCCTCGTCGACGATCACGAACGAATCGTGCAGCGAGCGGCCACGAATGTGCGTGAGCGGCAACACTTCCAGCATGCCACGGCTGAGCACCTCTTCCATCACCTCGGGGCTCGCGAGGCCGTCGAGGGTATCGAAGACGGCCTGCGCCCACGGCCCCATCTTCTCGCTCTCGCTGCCGGGCAGGTAGCCGAGTTCCTGGCCGCCGACCGCGTACAGCGGCCGGAACACGACGACCTTGCGGTGACTGCGCCGTTCGAGCACCGCCTCGAGCCCCGCCGTCAGCGCCAGCGCGGACTTGCCGGTGCCTGCCTTGCCGCCGAGCGAAACGATGCCGACGCTCTCGTCGAGCAGCAGATCGAGTGCGACGCGTTGCTCCGCGGAGCGGCCGTGGAGGCCGAACGCCTCCCGCTCGCCCCGCACCAGTTGCACCCGCTTGTCCGCGGTGACCCGCCCCAGCGCGCTCGACCGTTCGCCCAGCAGTCGGATACCCGTGTGGCACGGCAACTCCCGGGCCTCGTCCAGATCGACGATCCCCTCGGAGAACAGCTGATCGATGACGCCGGACTCGACATCCAACTCGGTCATCCCGGTCCAACCGGACGGGACGACGTCGTGCGCGCGGAACTCGTCGGCGGGCAGACCCACGGCGCCGGCCTTCACACGCAGCGGGATGTCCTTGCTGACCAGCACCACGTCCCGGCCCTCGGCGGCGAGGTTGAGGGCACAGGCGAGGATCCTGGAATCGTTACTGTCCGTGCGGAATCCGACAGGAAGTACCGACGGATCGGTGTGGTTGAGCTCCACCTGAAGGGTGCCGTTCTCGGAGCCGATGGGCACCGGACGGTCGAGCCGACCGAACTCGAGACGAAGGTCGTCGAGCATCCGCAGTGCTTCGCGGGCGAACCATCCCAGCTCGTGATGGTGACGCTTGTCCTCGAGTTCGCTGATCACGACCAGCGGTAGGACCACCTCGTGTTCGGCGAATCTACTGACAGCCCACGGGTCCGAGAGCAGGACCGAGGTGTCGAGGACGTAGGTGCGGACGGAGCTGATTGCGGTCACGTGAGGCTCCTCGTTGTCTGCGTGGCACCCGCGCAAACGTGTTCGCTGGACCGGTCCGAACCCGAGTGTCAATCGACACGAGGGCCGGGCGCCGGCCCTCTCGCACTGACTGCATCAGCCACGATCAGGACCTCCCGTACAGTCAGCTACCCCTGCTGCCTGTTATCCGGGACGCTACGCCTGTCCAGGAGGAGCGCGACGCTCGCGCGCGGCGTGTCGAGTGAACGCCGCGTTAAGACTCGCCATGACGCCGAAACGGCCCGCACCCGAGGAGGGTGCGGGCCGTTCTGCGATCCGAGGGATCAGGCCTTGGGCAGCAGGCCCCAGTTCTCGAGGCCGTCGTACAGCGGGAAGTCCTGCGCCAGCTTGGAGACGCGGGCGCGCAGGGCCGGGACATCGGCGTCGGCGCCATTGGCGAGCGCGGTCGCGATGATGTCGGCGACCTCGGTGAACTCCGCATCACCGAAGCCACGGGTGGCCAGCGCCGGGGTACCGATCCGCAGGCCCGACGGGTTCATCGGCGGACGCGGATCGAACGGCACCGCGTTGCGGTTGACGGTGATACCGATCTCGTGGAGCAGATCCTCACCCTGCTGGCCGTCGAGCTGCGAGTGCCGCAGGTCGACCAGGACCAGGTGCACGTCGGTGCCACCGGTGAGGACCGAGATGCCGTTGCCGGCGACGTCGGCGCCACCGAGACGCTCGGCGAGGATCTTCGAACCGGCCAGGGTGCGCTCCTGACGCGCCTTGAACTCGTCGGTGCCGGCGATCTTCATCGCGACGGCCTTCGCGGCGATCGCGTGCATCAGCGGGCCGCCCTGCTGGCCCGGGAACACCGCCGAGTTGAGCTTCTTCGCCCACTCCTTCTTCGCCAGGATCATGCCCGAACGGGGCCCACCGAGGGTCTTGTGGACGGTGGTGGAGACGACGTCGGCGTGCGGGACGGGCGACGGGTGCAGACCCGCGGCGACCAGACCGGCGAAGTGCGCCATGTCGACCCACAGCTTGGCGCCGATCTCGTCGGCGATCGACCGGAACGCCGCGAAGTCCAGGTGACGCGGGTACGCGGACCAGCCGGCGATGAGTACCTGAGGACGCTCGGCGAGCGCGGTCTCGCGGACCTGGTCCATGTCGACGACGTGGGTGTCCTCACGGACGCCGTACGACGCGACCTCGTACAGCTTGCCGGAGAAGTTCAGCTTCATGCCGTGGGTGAGGTGACCGCCGTGGGCCAGGTCCATGCCCATCAGCTTCTCGCCCGGGTTCATCAACGCCATCAGCACGGCGGCGTTGGCCTGCGCACCGGCGTGCGGCTGCACGTTCGCGAACTCGGCACCGAAGACGTCCTTGGCGCGGTTGCGGGCCAGGTCCTCGACCACGTCGACGAACTCGCAGCCGCCGTAGTAGCGGCGTCCCGGGTAGCCCTCGGCGTACTTGTTGGTGAGCACGCTGCCCTGGGCCTCGAGCACCGCGCGGGGAACGAAGTTCTCCGACGCGATCATCTCGAGAGTGTCACGCTGACGCGACAACTCACCCGCCATCGCGGTGGCGACCTCGGGGTCCAGTTCGGCGAGGGACGCGGTGTTCACGTCGGTGGCAGGCACAGCAGTCATCAGCGAATCTCCAGGCTGGATTGCGGAAGTATCGCTACCAGTCTAAGGACGACCTCGGCCGAGCATCGAGGCGGCTCCGTCAGCGCTCACGACGTCGTCGCGCAGCGCACCCGGAGTGAGGGGTTCGTCGAGCAGTCGGCGGAACCGCTCAGACCGTTCGGGACCGACCGGAGCCTGCGCCAGCCAGCCGCCGAGCAGGCGATATCCCTCGACATACGTGCTGATGTACGCGCGCCACAGCGGCGACGACAGGAACCGCAGGCTCTGCCGTGCCCGCTCGGGACTCGACAGCGTCCACCGCTGCAGGAACGCCGCGACGTCGTCGGCACT
Source organism: Rhodococcus sp. BE178 (assembly GCF_050433545.1). Lineage (NCBI taxonomy): Bacteria > Bacillati > Actinomycetota > Actinomycetes > Mycobacteriales > Nocardiaceae > Rhodococcus > Rhodococcus sp. BE178. The sequence continues at coordinate 255,932 of NZ_JBNPXA010000003.1, forward strand.
CGCCCCACGATCGTGGAGCAGCAGCGCGGCGTCCTGTCGCACCGACAGCAGCCCGCTCGACGCGGCCGCGAGTTCTTCCGCCCGCTCGCCGTCGAACCGCAGACCCAGGTCTGCGTAGATCTCCTGCGCCCACGTCCCCCATCCCGCCCCGACGATCGACTCCAGCGCCAGGTCCGCCAGGCCCTCGGCCATCAGGCACTGCGGGGTGTTGACGACGAACAGGGTCTGCTCGAGCTGGCCCGCCCCGACCAGCCCGGCCTCCTTGCGGCAGTGCTCGGTGTGGTGACCGGGATAGGACTCGTGGGCGATGAGGCGCGGCAGGTTCGACATGTGCTGGTCGAGATCGGAGTTGATCGCGACCGTGGAGCGGTAGCCGCCGAGGTAGTAGTTGAACCCGGACCACGGCTTGTCGCCGACCACCTCGTAGTCGACCTGCTCGTGCTCGGGCAGCGCGTACTCGGCGCGGACGCGGTCGCGCAGCGCGCTGTTGAACGCCTCGACGCAGTCCTGCAACCGATCCGGCGGGATCCGATCGGCCGCGCGGTTCGCCTCCATGCGTTCGGCGAGGGTGCCCGGACCGGGCAGGACGGCATCCATCCGGCGGTGCGCGTCGCGATAGCGCTCCTCGTCGCCGGGCGCGATCCGCACGTCGAAGTAGGCGGCGACCTCGTCGACGAAGCCGATGTCGTCGGCGGCGAACTTGCGCGCCGAGCACTCCAACGCTGTCAGGTGCGCGTCGAGGAACCTCGTTCGCTCGTCGGTCAGTCCCGCGGAAGGCAGTTCGGCCCGCAGCGCGCGTGCACTACCGACGAGTGTGCGGGGGTCCGGCCGCGGCTCGTTCTCCACCTGACGGCGCAACGCCGGATCACCTGTGTAGGCGTCGACGAAACCCTCCTCCAGGCGGTCGAAACGTAGACCCAGCAGGAGGTATTCACGCACCAGTGTGTCGAGCTCCATGGCGGCTGACACTAGTCGTTTTCGCTGCGAAGCGGACCCGGCGCATCGGCGGTGTGTGGCTGCGAGCACAATTTGCCTCATGCACCTGCCTCCCCCCAGCACGCGCATGCACCGATCGCAGTCGAAGCCGCTCTCTCGAGAGATGCACCGATGGCACGGGTGAGCGAGTCCAGCCCCTACGTCGAGTTCGACCGCAAGCAGTGGCGCAAGCTGCGTAAGTCGACGCCGCTCGTACTCACTGAGGAAGAGCTCGTCGGGCTCCGCGGTCTCGGTGAACAGATCGACCTCGACGAGGTCGCCGAGGTCTACCTCCCGCTCGCTCGTCTGATCCACCTGCAGGTCGCCGCGAGGCAGCGTCTGTTCGCCGCCACCGCAACCTTCCTCGGCGAGAAGCACCCCGACCGTCAGGTGCCGTTCGTCATCGGTGTCGCCGGCAGCGTCGCGGTCGGCAAGTCGACCACCGCCCGCGTCCTGCAGGCACTACTCGCCCGCTGGGAACATCACCCGCGGGTCGACCTCGTCACCACCGACGGGTTCCTCTACCCCACCGCCGAACTCACCCGCCGCGGCATCATGCACCGCAAGGGTTTCCCCGAGAGCTACGACCGTCGCAAGCTGTTGCGGTTCGTCACCGAGGTCAAGTCCGGCGCGAAAGAGGTTGCCGCCCCGGTCTATTCACACACTTCGTACGACGTCATCCCGGGCCAGTACCACCTCATCCGCCAGCCCGACATCCTCATCATCGAGGGCCTCAACGTGCTGCAGACCGGTCCCCGGCTGATGGTCTCGGATCTGTTCGACTTCTCGATCTACGTCGATGCCCGCATCGAGGACATCGAGGCCTGGTACATCAAACGTTTTCTGGCGCTGCGCAAGACGGCATTCACCGACCCCAACGCGCACTTCCACCACTACGCAGCGCTCTCCGACGAGCACGCGACCCTTCAGGCCGAGGACATCTGGAACTCGATCAACCGGCCCAACCTGGTCGAGAACATCCTCCCGACACGTCCACGTGCCACGCTGGTGCTCCGCAAGGACGCCGATCACACCATCAACCGCCTGCGCCTGCGCAAGCTCTGAGGGTCCGGGTGTCCTTTGCGTCCCCGGTGCGGCGCAAAGGACACCCGAGGTCACAGCGCCGCGTACGCCTGGGCGACGTATTCCTCGGTGCGCGGCGCACCGAGAAGTTGCGGCGTCATCTTGTTCATCACGTACGCGAAGGTCATCCGACGGTCCAGATCGTTGACGACGATCGATCCGCCGTAACCCGTCCACCAGCACACCCGCCCGTCGGGGATCGAGGGATGGATCGCGGGAGCGGGCAGCGCGTACCCGAGCCCGAACCGCAGCGCGGCCCCGAGCACCTGGTCGACGCCGTCGGCCTGGACGTCGAAGACCCGCTCGACGGTCTCGGGTCGCAAGACCTCCACGCCGGAGACGGCCCGCCCGCCGTGCGAGACGACCGACTGGACACGGGCCACCGACCGGGCGTTGCCGTGACCGTTGACGCCGCCGATCTGAGCGCCACGCCACTGTCTGCTCGACGTCTCCGGGATCGAAATCGCCGGATTGGTCATCGTCTTGACGAAGACACTGTCGGCCGGCAGTGCGCCGTAGTCGAATCCGGTGGGCGGCGGCGCAATCAGGGGCGCGACCCGTGCATCCACGTCGGCGGGTGTGCCGATCAGGTAGTCGGCACCGCAGACCTCCGCGATCTCGGTTGCGAAGAACTCGCCGAGACTGCGCCCGGCGATCCGGCGGACCAGTCCGCCGACGAGGTGCCCGTAGTTGGTCGCGTGGTAACCCGACGCGGACCCGGGCTCCCACCACGGCGCCTGCTCGGCGAGCAGGTTCTCGGCAAGGACGTCGTCGCAGATGTCGGCGATCGTCACCGGCTGCTGCCAACCGCTCACTCCCGAGGTGTGCCCGAGGACGTGTCGCACCAGGACACCGTCCTTGCCGTTCGCGGCGAACTCCGGCCAGTACCGAGCGACCGGTGCATCGAGGTCGAGCAGGCCGCGGTCGACGAGCAGCAGGGCCGCAAGCGTGGTCATGGTCTTCGTCAGCGAGTACGTGTTGACGACAGTGTCCTTGGCCCAGGGGGCGTCGGTATCGACGTCGGCGACGCCACCCCACAGATCCACGACGATCTCGCCGTCACGCACCACGCATACCGACGCGCCCGCATCGATACCGTCGTCGAGATTGCGCTGCAACAGCTCTCGCAGCCCGGCGTAGCTAGGATCCGCGAACCCCTCGGCGGGCGTCACCGCGCCCCCACCGGCACACTCTGCGCCCGCTTCTCCCCGGCAACCATCTCCTTCTTGAGATCCCGGACATAGCGCGCGAAGTCCACCTGAATGGTGTGGCGGGGCGTCTCGTAGTACTGCGCCAGGCTCGCGGCGTCGTCGACCCCGATGATCCGGCGCATCTCGTCGACGGCCGGCGGCGCATAGCTGCCGTCGAGCACACCAGCGACGAGCTTGCTCTGCTGCTCGGCGAGATTGACGATCGTGGGCGACGCCTGCGCCAGACCCATGAAGAACAGGTTGTCGACACCGGGCTGCATGATCCGTTTGAACAGCGGGAACCGGTGCTGCGCATCGGGTTGCAGCGACGGGTCGTCGAAGAACGGGAAGCTCATGTTGTACCCGGTGGCACACACGATCACGTCGGCGGGAATCCTGCGGCCGTCGACCAGGCGGACGTGGTCGCCGTCGAGCGACTCGATCGCCGGAACACATGTCAGGTCACCGGATCCGGCCTTCGCGAGGAAGTCGATGCTCACCGACGGGTGCGCACCGAGGGGCTCGTGATCGGGCTCGGGCAGGCCGTAGTCCTGCATCCGTCCCAGCGACTTCTTGATCTTGCGCCGGGCAATCTTCAGGCCCAGCTTCTTCGGCATCCACGGCGGCATCATCATCTTGTCGGCCGGCTTGCCCTCGCGGTACTTCGTGAGGACCCACACTCCGCGGCGCGCGGAGACCCAGACGTGCTTGCCGATCGACCGGTGCGAGAGTTCGGAGGCGATGTCGAGGGCCGAGTTGCCCATCCCGACCACGACGATGTTCTTGCCGCGCATGTCGATCGGGTCGAACGCATTGAGGTAGTCGTGGCTGTGGATGATCCGGCCGTCGAACTTGCCGGGGTACTCCGGCATCCGCGGATCCCAGTGGTGACCGTTCGCGACGACGAGCGCGTCGTAGTTGCGGGTCTCGCCGGTATCCAGCGTGACCGCCCAGGTCCCGTCCGCGTTGCGGACGGCCTTCTCGACCATCGTGTTGAACGTGATGGTCTCGCGCAGACCGAACTTGTCGATGTAGTCACGGAAGTAGCCGTGCATCAGCGAGTGGTGCGGAAAGTGCGGCCAATCCGCCGGCACCGGGAAGTCCTCGAACTGCAGCCGCGTCGACGAGGTGTCGATGTGCAGGCTCTCGTAGCACGACGACATGCCCGTCGGATTCTTGTAGTACCAGTTGCCGCCGATGTCGTCGGAGGCCTCGAAGCAGTCGTAGGGAATGCCGTGATCCTTGAGGCGCTTCGCGGTGGTGAATCCCGAGCAGCCGGCACCGATGATGCACACCTTGGGCAGTTGGGGCATGGACGTTCCTCTCCCGCGCTTGATCTGATCTCAAACCTGACAGAACGTGATCTGCGTCATAGAACCGGATTCACTGACACACTGTCAAGCGACAGCTTCCACGGGCCGATGTGGAACGGGTCCGTACGATGCGACCGGAGGTGTGAGGTGAACGAGATCGAGGTCAGGACCGAGGCCGACAGAAGGCCGACACAGCGCGACGAACAGAAACGGATCACCCGACTCCGGCTACTGGACTGCGCGCGCGAACTGTTCTCGGCGCGCGGCTACGCGGCCGTGAAGATCGACGACATCACGTCCGCGGCCGGCTGCAGCCGCGCCACCTTCTACCTGCACTTCACCGGAAAAACCGACGTCCTGCGCAAGATCGGCTCCGAATCGATGGAGCCGCGTGCGGCGTCGGTCTACGCCGACCTCGACGAGGTTCTCGACAGCGGATCTCGCGACGAGTTCGCACACTGGGTCGGTCGGGCGATCGACTGGTTCGACCGCAACCGCGCGATCCTGCCGGCTTGGGACGAGGCACTGGTGCTCGAACCGGAGTTCCGCGAGGCGGCGCGCGATGCGATCTCGGCACTTCCGGACGCGATGCCGTCGTACTTGGCGCGGTGGGGAGACGATCGCAAACAGGAAGCCCGGCTGCGGATCGAACTACTCGTCACCCAACTCGAACGGTTCTTCACGCGATGGGCAGTGCAGGGCACCATCGAGGTTCCCCGCGATCAGGCCGCGGAAATCCTCACCGACGTCTGGTTCCCGGCGATGACGCCGCCGGCGCGGTAGCGGTCGGTCAGGCGCCGAACCGGCGATGCCGGGCGGCGTAATCGCGCAGCGCACGCAGGAAGTCGACGCGCCGGAACTCGGGCCAGTAGGCCTCGGTGAACCAAATCTCGGAGTAGGCGCTCTGCCACAACAGGAATCCCGACAGCCGCTGCTCCCCCGACGTCCGGATCACCAGATCGGGATCGGGCTGACCCGACGTGTAGAGGTGACTGTCGATGCCCTCGACGCTCATCGCCTTGACGAGGTCGTCCCCGGCCATTCCCTCATGGAGTTTCTCGCGGAGCAACGACTGCACCGCGTCGGCGATCTCCTGCCGGCCGCCGTACCCGACCGCGACATTGACGTGTGTGCCGGTGCGCCCGCGGGTGCTCTCCGCCGCTTCCCGCAACCGACGGGCCTGCGCTTCGGGGAGCAGGTCGAGGGTGCCGACGATCTTGACGCTCCAGTTCTGGCCCGGAGCGGAGATCTCCTCGACGACGTCGGTGATGATCTCGAGCAGCGTGTCGAGTTCCTCGGGTTCGCGACGCAGGTTCTCGGTGGACAGCAGGTAGATGGTGGCCATCTCGATATCGGCCGCGTCGCACCAGCGCAGCAGTTCGGCGATCTTGCGCGCACCCATCCGGTGCCCGTGACTGACGTCGGTGAATCCGTTCTCCCGCGCCCACCGGCGATTGCCGTCGCACATCACCGCCACATGGCGCGGATGCTGTAAACCGTCGAGACGGCGCAGGAGCCGTCGCTCGTAGATGCTGTACAGCAGGCCGCGCAACTTCACCTGGACATCACCACGAGAAGAAAGACTACGCCGCGAACCCCGCGCACCCGCGACGGCGGTCACAGTGTCGCCTCGGAGACGTTCGCCACCGCTACAGTAGTTACCCTTCCGTAGGTTACGGTTGCGTAGGTTTGGTGGCTCGGACAGTTCCACCAGGCGGAACAACGACAGGGGCACCACATGACGGCACTCGGACTGAACGACCTGCCGGTCAAGCCACGCATGCGTGGCTGGATCCACACGTGGTCGTTGGTGGTCGCGATCCTGGCGAGCGCCGTGCTGGTCTCGTTCGCCTATGCCAAGGAATCGCCACGTGCCGGCCTCGCCACACTGATCTACAGCGTCACCGTGTGCGGCCTGTTCGCGGTGAGCACCACCTACCACCGCATCCACTGGCGCACCGTGCGCGCCCGCACATGGATGAAGCGTGCCGACCACTCGATGATCTTCCTGTTCATCGCGGGCAGTTACACCCCGTTCGGCCTGCTGGCACTCCCGCCGCGCACCGGCGCGATCCTCCTGACGGTCGTCTGGTGCGGCGCCCTCGCCGGGATCGCGCTGAAGATGCTGTGGCCCACCGCCCCTCGCTGGGTCGGAGTCCCGCTCTACCTCTTGCTGGGCTGGGCCATCGTCCCCGTGGCCGGAGATCTCGTCCACGAAGCCGGGGTTCTGCCCCTGGTCCTGCTCGCGATCGGCGGCGTCCTCTACAGCGTCGGCGCCATCCTCTATGCCACCAAGTGGCCCAACCCGTGGCCGCAGACCTTCGGGCATCACGAGTTCTTCCACGCCGCCACCGCCGTCGCGGCGCTGTGCCACTTCGTCGCGGTCTGCCTGGTCGTGTTCGGGTAGAGGGATTACCCAGATTCCCCTTTGCGGAGAATGCGCGGAAGGTCCCCGAAACGCCCCGAGATCCGGGTTCACCTGCTTACCCTGGGCGGATCTGACCTGGGAGGGACCGTTGTGACGACGACCGAGCGAGAAGTGGGTGGCATCACCCGGCTGGCACCGCAGGATGCCGACTTCGTCTACCACGAGGGCGAGAACCACATCTCGAACTCGACGGGTATCTATTTGTTCGACACCACCGGCGAGGCCGCGCCGATCACACAGGCCGAGGCTATCGAGTGGATGCGCCCGCGCCTTGGCTACAGCGGAGTCTTCACCCGACGTCTGCGGCACATTCCTCTGGCGCTGGACTATCCATTCTGGGTTCCGGACCCCACCCTCGATCTCGCACAGCACGTGATCGTCGAGCCGGTCGACGGGCCGGGATGGGATGCCCTGCGACACCACATCGCCCGATTCTCGGGCAAATCACTCGACCTCACCAGGCCGCCGTGGCAGCTGCATTTCCTCACCGGTGTTACCGGCATCGACGGACTGCCCGACCGGATGACCGTCGCGGTCCTGCGCTGCCATCACAGTTCCGGGGACGGCCTGGCCGCCCGCGACCTGGCGTTGCGCATCTTCGGTCGCTCGGAGACTCACCCGCCCGTTCCGACGACGTCGGCGAACTGGTTCACGCCCGCAGAATTCGTCAAGGCCATCGGCCGGCTCCCCCAGCAGTGGCGCGACTTCCGCCAGGGGCTCACGACGTCGGGCGAGGCGGCGCGCCGAGTCACCGAACAGGTCGAGGCCGGCACGATCGCCCCGGCACCGCCACGGCGACCCGCAACCCGCTTCAACACGGCCATCACCCCTGACCTCACGTTCGACGTCGTGAGCTTCCCCCCCGAGGACATCCGCGCCGTGCAGGCAGCGGTCGAGGGCGTCACCTTCAACGACGTTCTCCTGGCTACGATTTCCGGCGCTCTCGCCGCCTACCTGGCCGAGAAGGGCGAAACCCCGCCGAGTTCTCTATCGACGCTGGTGCCGATGTCGCTGCGAGGCACTCGCCCCGGCGTGGCCGACCATCCGGACGGGAACCGTGCGAACCATCTCGCGCTGATGGCGGTGGATCTTCACACCGATATCGACGACCCGGTGCAACGACTCCGAGCCATCAACGCATCGGTCCGCGCCGAGAAGGAGCGGCACCGGAACCCGGATGTCCAGGAAGCCGCGTCCAGGATCGACACATCGCCGGCCTGGCTCCTGAAGCTCGTCATAAGCCTGATGGGTCTACGCAAACAGCCCGAGGGAACCGTCGAAACCATCAACACGATGGTCAGCAACATCCCCTGGACCGGCGACGACATGGTCCTGCGCGGTGCGCCTCTCGTCAGAAGCTTCGGCATTCTCGGAATCATCGACAAGGTCGGACTGAGACATCTGATCGTGTCGCACCACGGCGACGAGATCGAGATCTCGTTCTGCACCGACACCGCAATGATGCCGGACACCGATCGTTACAAGACCCTCCTCACCGAGTCGTTCCGTGCACTGGTCGAGCGCGCAACGCCCCCAGAGACCGAAGGACCTTCCTCCGATTCCCGAAAACTTTCTCGAAACCGACCCGCCATCCCGTGACACGTTGTTACCGTTCGTTTGATCACAGGCAATCCGCTCGTGATACACGGAAAACCGGTGTGCGATCCGAATTGCGTGCGGGATTCGGTACCGGGCAACACATAACGTCTTCAGGAGGCACAAATGGGTTCACTCGAAGGACTTATGGGAGCGATCTTGGGAAACGGTGGGCTCAACTCCCTCGCGGCCGATGGCCTGCTTCCCGCATTCCTCGGCTCCGCTCAGACCAGCATCACCGATGCCCTCGGCTCGCTGGGTGACCTCGTCACCATCGGCTTCGGCTCGATCGACAGCTTCTCGGCGCCTCCGGCCAAGGGCTAATAGCTGAACCGGGCCTACCAACCCCGCGATTACTAGCCGCGGCGGGCAGCATCGAGTGATACGGCCCGCCTCGATCCAGCTTTGACAATCGCTCGGAATCGTCTGATCTAAGGAGAGTCATGGGATCCATCTACGAAGTACTCGGAAATGTGACCGGGAGCCTGAGCGCGCAGATCATGAAGGGCATCGGGTCCCTCTTCACGCTGAGCGGCTACCCCGACGGACTGCCGAAGCAGTAAGACACTGGTGCCCTGGGCACCTCATCGGGGCTCGCGCTGTGTGCGCGGGCCCCGATTGTGTCTGTACGGCACCGGAAATGCATGGCGACGGACCCACGGGGAAGCAATCGCCTGCAGGACCCGGGCCGCACCGCCCTCCGTCCCGCAGCCTCCCACTCGTGGAGGGATACTGCGATGAGAACTTGCATGCACTCGTGACCGACGATCGCACGGCCACCAGGCATCTGAACGCGTCGAGCTGGGGAGATCGAACAAGTATGCAGCGGAAGAATATTCGAGCACTGTCCGCGGGACTTCTGACTGTAGGACTCCTCACGGCGCTTCCTTCAGTGGCAGCGGCCGAACCCGAGATCGGGACAGTCGTGCCCGAATACGTCCAGGTGGCCGCAGACGCGCAACCGTCGATCACCAGCATCACGACGGTGGACGATCGACTACTACTTCTGCAGGTCGCGTCTCCGGCTATGCGCCGCGAAGTGCCGGTCAACGTGCTGCTGCCCGCCGATCGGAGTCAACCCCGCGGTGTCCTCTACCTCCTCGACGGCAACTCCGGCCAGGTCGAGAGCAGCAATTGGCTCGATCGAACCAGGGGCAACGCGGAGGACTTCTTCGCCGACAAGAACGTCAATGTCGTCCTACCGGTCGGCGGTACCGGAACTCTCTTCACCGACTGGACCCAGGACCACCCGAAGTTCGGGCGGACCCAGTGGGAGACGTTCCTGTCGAAGGAACTGCCCCCACTCATCGATGCCCAACTCGACACCAACGGCCGCAACGTCATCGGCGGAATCTCCTCCGGGGCACAGGGAGCCGTGATGCTGGCCGCACGCGAACCACAGCTGTACGACGGAGTCGTCGGCTACAGCGGCTGCTACGTCACCGACGGTCCCGTCGGGCGCGCGCTGACCGATCTGGTCGTGCTCAACGGCATGGCCAACTCCGAGATGATGTGGGGCCCGGAGGGCAACGACGTCTGGCGTGAACACGATCTGTTCAGCAACGCGTCCGCCCTCGCCGGGAAGAAGGTGTATCTCTCATCCGGCAACGGACTACCCGGCCCTCACGAATCCCTCGACCAACAGGGCATTCAGGACCGGGTCGTCGTCGGCGGACTGCTCGAGGCCGGCTCCAATCTGTGCACCGACCAACTGGCGCAGGCTCTTCGAGACGCGGGCGCCGACGTGACCCGCAGCGCCCAGCCGGTGGGTGTGCACGCGTGGCCGTACTGGCGCGACGAACTCGGTCGCTCGTGGCCCACCATCGAGGCGGCTCTTCGATAGCCACCGATCGACCATTTGGTGTTACCCGGACGAACCGACCAGTCGTTGTTACAGTCGACTGGCACGCGCAATTGCTCGTGCAGAACTCGGCACTCGCATTACTGTCGGGAGCTCGACAGCAGTGTGTTGCCGCAACCTGTCGGGAGTAGATATGGGTTCCTTAGCGGACATCTTCGATTCCATCCAGTCGATCGAACTGGCGGGAAACACGGTCAAGACCATTCTCGATTGGCTCGGCGACATCGTCACGAGCAGCGAGGCCTGACCTGGCCCGCGGTCCTGCCCTGATTCGAATCATTCGACTGGCAGAGCCTCCACGAGGCCTGCATCTACCTGGAGGTAAGACATGAGTTCGCTCGCAGACCTGATCAAGATTCCCGTCATGAGCCTCGACGCTCTCGGCGTGGGAGCGCTTCAGTCGTTCCGTAACTTGATCGATTACGCCGGTCTCGCACTGAGCTGAGGCACGTCGCAACTTTCAAGACTCCGTGAGTGCGATTCCAGGGGCCCGTGCGTCCATGCGCGGGCCCCTGGCGAATTCACCTCGTCGACCCAAGAGCGACGTCGCCCCTTCGCCCGCGCGGGCATTCCCCGACCCGGCGAACGGGCAAGTGATCAATTATTTGTTTGAAGTGGCAGAATTCGGCGCTCCCCCGGCATTTCGAACCCCGAACCCGCGTCGACCAAATTCACCGAATTCACCCCACCGGCATCAACGGGTTGCTACCTTCACTCCGGTCACAAGCACATGCTTGCGATTGAACATAGACGCATGCCCGCACACAGCTGCGGACAATCGCGCCACCCGCATTCACATTAGGAGAGTTACATGGCTTCGCTCGAGGGCATCTTCGACGGACTCGGGTCGCTGGACTCGATCAAGGCGCTGTTCGCGACCATCACCGGTTCGGTCCAGGGCATCTTCAACAGCTGACGCTGTCGACTCGAACGCCCCGCTCCCACTAAGGAGCTTCCCCACCGTGTAGCGCGGCCCGGCCGCACTACAACCCTTATGGAGGCAATCCATGGACTTCGGATCGATCACCGGTCTCATCGCAATCCCCGTCGGCAGTGCCGACACCATCATCAGCGGCTACATCGATGCCGCCAACGGCGCCATCGCCGGCCTCACCAACTGGTTCAACGGCGTCACCGGCAGCCTCGGCTCGTAGAACGCTGATCCCTTCCAGGGATCGAACCGGGGCCCGTGTGGAATACCACACGGGCCCTGCACGTTTCAGCGCTCTTCGACCGAATCCCGCAGATCATCGACCCCGGTCACCGGCCGGTCGCACACGAAACCCCGGCACACGTAGGCCGTCGGTGCACCGTCGATCCGAGGCCGATCGGCCAGCAGCGGAGCCGAATCCGGTGGGCCCGCGATCACCACGGCACCGCCGGGCGCCAGTCGTCGGGCCGCTTCGGCCAGGTCCGACGGCGCCATCTCTGCCACCGCGATCTGGATGGGCCCCCGCACCGACGCCTCCGCGACCGCGAGCCAGTGCCCCGCCGAACGCGGCGCGCGCTGCAGGACCACCGCCGCACGGGCCAGCGAATCCTCCGCGGCCGCTGCATACTTCGACGACCGGTCCGCCTCCACCAACGCCGCCGCGGTCAGCAGCGCCTCCGCGATCGCCGACGCCCCCGACGGCGTCGCCCCGTCGAGAGGATCACGCGGTCGGGCCACCAGCGTTTCGGCGTCGTCCGCGGTGTCGAACCAGCTGCCGGCCTCGTCGCGATCGGCGAAGCGCTCGATCGCGGTGTCCAGCAGGGACGTCGCCGCGTCCAGCCACTCGGCCGCCGCGGTCACCTGGTGCAGCGCGAGCAGCCCCGTCGCCAGGGCCGCATAGTCCTCGAGGATCCCGGCGGGCTCCCCCACCGCGCCGGCGAGCGACGCGCGCCGCAGACGTCCGTCCACCAGATGCGTCGTGAGCAGGACGCGGGCGCACTCCTCGGCCGCGCGGACCCACTCCCACCGTCCGAACGCCGCACCCGCCTCGGCCAGCGCCGTGACGGCCAGCCCGTTCCACGCCGTGACCACCTTGTCGTCACGGCCGGGCTGCGGACGTCGGGCACGCGCGGCGAGCAGTCGGGCCCGGACCGCCGCGAGGCGCCGGCCGTCGGACGGGTCCACCGGCAACTGCAGGACCGATGCACCCCGCTCGAACGTCCCGACGTCGGTCACCGCGAACACCTCGGCCGCCCATGCGCCGTCCTCGGCACCGAGGACCTCGACCAACTGGCCCGGCGTCCACGAATAGGTGAGCCCCTCCTCGCCGTCGGTGTCGGCGTCGAGCGCCGACGCGAACGCCCCCGCGGCGGTGCGCAGGTCGCGCAACAGGAACTCGACGGTCTCCTCCGCGACGCGGTACGCAAGCTCGGATCCGGTGCGGCGAGCGAGGTGCCCGTAGAACCGCAGCAGCAGCGCGTTGTCGTAGAGCATCTTCTCGAAGTGCGGAACCACCCACTCCGCATCCACCGCGTAGCGCGCGAAACCCCCGCCGAGCTGGTCGTATATTCCGCCGCGCGCCATCGCGTCGGCCGTGCGCTCGACGGCACGCAGCGTCGGCTCGGCCCCGCTGCGCTCGTACGAGCGGAGCAGACCCTCGAGCAACATGGACGGCGGGAACTTCGGCGCACCACCGAATCCGCCGCGTTCGCGGTCCTCGTCGCGCAGGATGCTCGCGACCGCGCCCGACAGCAGCGGGACGTCGACCGGCACCCCGCCGAGCGGCAACGCACCGGCGCTGCGGCGCAGTTCGGCCACCACCGACGCCGCTGCGTCGTCGACGTCACCGCGCCGCGTCAGCCAGGTGTCGGTGATCGCGTGCAGCAGTTGGGTGAACGACGGCATCCCGCCGCGCGGCTGCGCCGGGTAGTAGGTGCCGCAGTAGAACGGGCTGCCGTCCGGGGTGAGGAAGCACGTCATGGGCCAGCCGCCCTGACCCGTCATCGCGACCGTCGCGTTCATGTAGACCGCGTCGAGGTCCGGGCGTTCCTCCCGATCGACCTTGATGCACACGAAGCTCTCGTTCATCACGGCCGCCGTCTCGAGGTCCTCGAACGATTCGTGCGCCATCACGTGGCACCAGTGGCACGCCGCGTACCCGATGGAGAGCAGGATCGGCACGTTGCGTTCCCGCGCCCACTCCAGGGCCTCCGGCCCCCACTGGTGCCAGTGCACCGGATTGTCTGCGTGCTGACGCAGATACGGACTGGTCGCATCGCCGAGCGTGTTGCGCTCGCGCGGCCCCGGCCCGGTCACGGAAGTCCTAGCTCGCCGGTTTCGCGGGCGGATCGTGCTTGGCCTGCGGGTCCTCGTCCGGCCGACTCGGCTCGACGACCTCGGCGATCGCAGCGCCGCGGTCCGTGCCCTCGTCCGCCGCCTGATCGGCCTCGGGATGCTCCGGCTCGAAGTCGTCCGGCAGCTTCCGCAGCTGCTTGTTCATCGAGCGGATGAGCAGAACGGTGCCGACCAGCAGCGCCACGATCAGGACGAGCCCCAGCGGGGATGCCTTGCCGAACTCGGGACCCTGCGGGCTACTCGGGGTGCTGGTCCCCTGCGCCAGCAAGTCCCAGGCCAACGTCGTCATCACTACTGCTCATCCTCCACAATGCCCGCGAACAGGTCGTTCTCCGGGATGGCGGTGTGCACCCGGGTCTTGGCCAACTCGAACTCCTCGGTGGGCCAGATCTTCTGCTGAATGTCGAGCGGGACCGCGAAGAACGACCCGTTGGGATCGATCTGCGTCGCGTGGGCCCGCAGGGCGTCGTCACGCTGCGGAAAGTAGTCGCCACACGCGATCTGCGTCGTGACGCGCGCCATCAGGTCGCCCTGCTCGGTCTTCCACTTCTTGAGCCACTCGGCCATCGGGAACTCCTCCCCGCGGCGCTCGTACTCCTCCTGGAACTGCACCAGGCGCTTCCGGATGAAGCCGTGCGAGTAGTAGACCTTCTGCACTTCCCACGGCTCGCCCGCGTCGGGGAACTGCTCGGGGTCGCCGGCCGCGTCGTAGGCGGCCATCGACACCTCGTGGCACTTGATGTGGTCGGGGTGTGGGTAGCCGCCGTTCTCGTCGTACGTGGTCATGACGTGCGGCCGGAACTCGCGGATCACCCGGACCAGCGCCTCGGTGGGGATCTCGAGCGGTTCGAGCGCAAAGCAACCCTCGGGCAGCGGCGGCTTGGGGTCACCCTCCGGCAGGCCGGAGTCGACGAACCCGAGCCACGTCTGCTGCACACCCAGGATGCGCGCAGCCTCGGCCATCTCCTCCTGCCGAACCTCGTGCATCCGTTCCCGGATGCCCGGGACGTCCATCGCCGGGTTGAGGATGTCACCGCGCTCGCCACCCGTGAGGGTCACGACGAGTACCTCGTTGCCCTCGGCGGCGTAACGGGCCATCGTCGCCGCACCCTTGCTCGACTCGTCGTCGGGATGGGCATGAACGGCCATGAGTCGGTATCCGCTCACGTGTGTCTTCACCTCAGCTTCGCGTGTCACCGGCGTGGCGTGTCGCCTGCAGTCGTCGACCACTACCACTCGTCGGTCGTCGTCGTCCTTCCCCTATAGTTCCACCTGACACATACGACCGTCTGTCGTACCCCCGCTACGCGCGGCAAACGGCGACTCCGACGGCCGTGCAGAGCACCACCACCGGCGAGAGCAGAGTGATGAGCAGTACGCCTTCCCCGGACCGCTACGGGTCCACCCGCCGCACGTCCGGCCCCATCCCCTGGGCCAAGTGGATTCTCACCGGTCTCGTCGTCCTCGCCGGCGTCGGCCTCGCGTACATCGCCTACACCAAGTTCGCCGTCAAGGAGATCGAGGGCGAGCAGGTCGCGTTCGACGTCGTCGACCAGACGACGATGAACATCCGATTCACCGTCACGCGCGACGACCCGTCCGAGCCCGCCGTCTGCATCATCCGTACCCGCTCCAAGGACGGCTCCGAGACGGGCCGCCGCGAGGTGTACGTCGGGCCGTCGGGCTCGGGGACCGTCGAGATCACGGCCCCCGTTCGCGCATCTCAGCCGCCCGCTATGGGCGATCTGTACGGCTGCAGTCTGGACGTTCCGGACTACCTTCACGCAGGCTGACAAGTGGACCGATCGGTCTTCGTTCGGATCGGTCGATACCCCTCATCGTGCTAAAATGAGTCAATACACGGTTCCACTCGGAGCCGTGTATTGCTGCATTGACGGCAGGACGAGTCTGCTCACGAGATGGGCGAGCCGGGGGTCTTCGCCACCGGACATTCGCTACGGACGAGAGCAGCCCTGCCCGTTGATCGCTGCTGTTCGCAGTGATCTGCCGAGGGAGTCCACCCGGACTTCAACTACAAGGGAGTGATCGAGAATGACCGAGACCCAGGTGACCTGGCTTACTCAGGAGTCTCACGACAGGCTCAAGAATGAGCTCGACCAGCTCATCGCCAATCGTCCGGTCATTGCCGCCGAGATCAACGAGCGTCGCGAAGAGGGTGACCTCAAGGAGAACGGCGGCTACCACGCCGCTCGCGAGGAACAGGGCCAGCAGGAGGCGCGCATCCGCCAGCTGCAGGAGCTGCTGAACAGTGCGAAGGTCGGCGAGGCCCCCACCCAGTCCGGCGTCGCACTGCCCGGCTCGGTCGTCAAGGTCTACTACGACGGCGACGAGTCCGACACCGAGACCTTCCTGATCGCGACCCGCGAAGAGGGCGCCCGCGACAACGCACTCGAGGTCTACTCGCCGAACTCCCCGCTGGGCGCCGCGCTGCTCCAGGCCAAGGTCGGCGAGACCCGCGAGTACACCCTGCCCAACGGCAGCCTGATGAAGGTCACCCTCGTCAGCGCAGAGCCGTACCACGCCTGATACAGGCGCACCGACGCAGAACCCCGGCCGAGGATTCCTCGGCCGGGGTTCTCTCGTTTCAGCTCCGGAGCAGGGAGTGCGCGCCGAGGAACTCGACCAGCGCCTCGGGTTCGGGATCCCCGGCGAGCAGCGCGACCAGGTCGTCCGCGGCGGACGCCTCGACCGGCTCCATCCCACCGAGCGCGAGCAGCGTCGCCGATCCGGTCGGCAACAGTCGGGCGCAGACCACTGCCCCGACGTTCAGATCGCGACCGGCACCCTCGTGCGTGACCTCGACGGTGTCGTCTCCGCGCAGGTCCTGCAGCGTCACCACGTCGTCGGCCGCGGCGACCACGGTGTACACCGACCGCCGCGTGCGCACCCACTGCCCGGCGAGGTCGAGTTCCTCCGCCGGCAGCAGCGCGCCGCGCCGACCGACGAACAACTCGAACAGGCCGCCCTCGAACAGCGCGACATCGACGGCCGGTCCGCCCTCGATCGCACGCAACAGTTCACCGTCGTCCGCCCCGGGCGCCGCATGGATCTCGGCGAGATCGAAGAGGATGTCGAACAGTTCCGGGGACCGCATGAACAGCTGTGCCTTGCTGTACAGCCATGCCGCCCGGTCGTCGGAGGTCAGCTCGGACCGACCGAGGTGGCACGCCTTGTACTTGCGGCCCGATCCGCACCAGCAGCGGTCGTTGCGTCCCAGCTCGGGGTGCTCGCGCGGCGCGAAGCGTTGCAGCACGTCGTGCAGTGCCTCCGATTCGCCGCCCTCGATCCGGCCGAGCAGTGACTGTGCGCGGGTGACGTCGCCGCCGTCGGCGGCGAGCAGTGCGAGGTCGAAGATCGCGGGGATCCAGTCGGGATCGTGGGAGAGAGCCTCGTCGTAGTACGACCGCGCGGCCAGGACGTCACCGAGCCGGTCGGCGGCCTTACCCGCCAGCCAACAGGCCGCGGCCTTCGCACGACGCGGCGCCAGGTCCACGAGTCCGACGGCCACCGCGTGCAGCGCCTCGGTCCGGTCGTCGAACTCGCTCACCAGCTCCAGCGCGGCGGCGGCCACCGCCGGATCCGACAGCAGGACGAACGCGTCGACGTCGGCGGAGATCTGTTCGTGCGCATAGGTTCTCGGATCGGCACCGAGTGCCGCCTGTTCCTGCGTCTGCCGCACCAGGTCCAGGAACTCGACCACCGCGCGGGCCTCGTCCGGATGCAGTTCGTGCTCGCGTGCGACCATCCCGATCTGCGCGGCCAGGCGGTGCGTGGCGAAATCGAAACCGCGCACCGCGAGGTAGTCACCGTCACGCACGTAGCCGGCGGCGTCGATCAGCTCGGCGAGTGGGACGGTGGGGGCGACGAACAACGCCGGGTCGTCGATCATCAGCTGCCAGACCAGGGCGTCCAGGTGCTCGGCGGCATCCTCGGGCACGATCCGGCGCAGGGCCGCGGTGAGGTCGGGCGCGGAAGCCGGTTCGCCGGCCACCCTTCGCAACTCCAGCCCACCGTCGACGGCGGTGATCGCGACGAGGTCCCCCGCCGCGTAACCGGCCAGAGCCCCCGGCTCGAGCAGCAGCCCCTCGTCGTACAGGAAATCGGGATCGGTGACACCCCGCTCCGCGAAGACGTCGTCGTCCAGCCCTTCGAAGACCACACGGAACCCCTGCTCGGAGTCGAACGCAAAGGTCGTCAGCGGCGTCAGGTCGGGGTTGGCGTCGAGGATGCCGGCGGCGATCTCCGCATCCGTGAGCCGGTGGGTCAGCGTCCGGCCCTCGAGGAGCGGACCGAGCGCAAGGTTCCGCCCATCGGGTAGGAAACCGAGATCGTAGTCGTCGAGTGCCTCGACGACGTCCTCGATCTCGCGGGCGGAGCCGTACCCCGCGTCGGCCAGACGCCGCCCCCACTCCTCGGTGGTCAGCGCTCCGTGCTCACGAAGAATGGTCATCGCGGCGTCGGCGATGCGGTCACGGGGATCGGGCTCGGTCACGGGGATCGATCGTATTCGATTCCCGTGACCGCGAATGCCACGCCGAGGCGCGGACCGTCACATGACCCGGCGTGCCTTCATGTCGCCGAAGACCGGCCCGACCTTGACGACATCGCCGAAGGTCGGGGCGTGGACCATCATCCCGTTGCCCATGTAGATGCCGACGTGTCCGGGGCCCCCGGCCTGCCAATTACCGAACACCAGATCGCCGGGTTGCGCCGCGGCCATCGGGATCTCGGTGCCGACCCCCCACTGCGTCTCCGACGTGCGCGGCAGTGCGACCTTGCCGCCGCTGGCGGCGAACACCGCGAACGACGTCAGACCCGAGCAGTCGAAGCCACCCATCGACGGTCCGCTGATATTGCCGCCGCCCCACACGTACGGCAGACCGAGGTAGCGCATCGCGAGCTGCACGACCGCGCCCCCGATGCCCGACGTCGGGAGAGTGATGTTGCCGAGGTCGAGGTTCGCGAACGGCGACAGCAACTGCTCGAACTGGCCCTCCGACGCGCGGATCTTCTGCACGTACGGCCCGCTCTGGTCGGCCGCGTCGTCGACACCCGACGGCACACCACCCGCCTTGCGCACCGCGCGGGTGCCGGCGTTGAACGCGGCGAGCGCGAGATCGAGGGTGTCGCCCTGGACCAGGCCCTCCTGCTTCCACGCGTCGACCTGCGCATAGTTGTCGCACAGCATGTGTCCCGCGGCCATCACCGAGTC
The DNA here is from genome assembly GCF_050433545.1 of Rhodococcus sp. BE178. NCBI lineage: Bacteria > Bacillati > Actinomycetota > Actinomycetes > Mycobacteriales > Nocardiaceae > Rhodococcus > Rhodococcus sp. BE178. Next base: position 274,897 of record NZ_JBNPXA010000003.1, read on the forward strand.
GGCGACACCGAGGATGTCGGCCGTGCCGTCACCGTCGGCGTCCTTGCCGTACTTGGCCCACTCGCTCGGCATGAACTTCGCGGGACCACGCCCACCGGCGAGCGAGACCGGAGCCGTCGGACCGTAGCGGAAGTCGTTCTCCACCGAGAACAGCGCCGCGAGGGTGGGCGCCTTGACGCCCCCACAGATCTCGCCGGCCTGACGCAGCCACGGCGCGAACACCGCGATCGAACCGACCTGCCCGAGGAGATTGCCGGGCGGGAGTACCGCCGACAGCGACGGCAATGTCAGACCGCCGACACCGGGCAGCGTGATCGTGGGAGCGGTGTTCGCGCCGACAGCGGGAGGGATCACGGTCGGCACCGCCGCGGGGGGTGTGGCGACCGGCGGGGCAGGTTCGGGCGCGGGAGCCTCCGGCGTCGGGACCACATCGGTGGACGGCAGCGCGTCGGGGGCCTTCGGAGCTTCGAGGGCGGGTATGACCCTGACGAGATCGGTCGCCGCCTGCTCCCGCATTTCGGGTGGGAGCAGCGCGACGATGCTGTTCACCGGTTCCACGAGCTGCGGCGCGGACTGCACGGCGGCGGGCGCTTGTGGGGCTTCGGGAGCCGGGTCGGGTGTTGCATTCGCAACCGCGGGGAACGCGACACCTGCTACTGCTGCGACAGCCACGATCGCGGCTGCGGGCTCCCATGTCATACACCGCTCCTGGGGGTCGTGCTTGTCCGAGGACTCACGGTAACGGGCAAACAGACTGCCGCGGGCGGGATTCAGGAAACCCTCAGTGTTTCGCGCACTTGTCGTCGACCGGTGTTCACCGAACACGACGACAAGTGCGCGAAACGCGAGATCAGCGCGGGATCAGCCGAGCGCCTGCTCCACATCGGCGAGCAGATCGGCCGCATCCTCGATACCCACGGACAGGCGCACCAGATCCTCCGGCACCTCCAGCGCGGAGCCCGCGGTGGACGCGTGCGTCATCGCGCCCGGATGCTCGATGAGCGACTCGACGCCGCCCAGGGACTCGGCGAGCGTGAAGATCTGGGTGCGCGAGCAGAAGTCGAGCGCGGCCTGCTTGCCACCCTTCAGTCGCACCGAGATCATGCCGCCGAAGCGCCGCATCTGCTTGGCCGCCACCACGTGGCCGGGGTGCGACTCGAGGCCCGGGTAGATGACCTGGGAGATCGCGGCGTGGCCGGTGAGCAGATCGACGATCTTCTCGGCGTTGTCGCTGTGCCGTTCCATGCGCAGCGCGAGGGTCTTGATGCCGCGCATCGTCAGGAAGGCGTCGAACGGTCCCGGGACCGCACCCGCGCCGTTCTGCAGGAACGCGAACTTCGTATCCAGTTCCTCGTCGTTCGTCACGAGCGCGCCGCCCACGACGTCGGAGTGTCCGCCGATGTACTTCGTCGTGGAGTGCAACGCGATGTCCGCACCCAACTGCAACGGCTGCTGCAGGTACGGCGACGCAAAGGTGTTGTCCACCACCAGCTTTGCCCCGGCGGCGTGTGCCACCTCGGAGATGGCGGCGATATCGCCGATGTTGAGCAGCGGGTTGGTGGGGGTCTCGACCCACACCAGCTTCGTGTTCGGCCGGATCGCGGCGCGGACGGCGTCGACGTCGGACACCTCGGCGGGGGTGTACTCGATGCCCCACTGGGTGAAGACCTTGTCGATGAGCCGGAACGTGCCGCCGTAGGCGTCGTTCGGGATCACCAGGTGATCGCCCGGGCGCAGCATCGACCGCAGCACGCAGTCGGTGGCCGCCATCCCCGAACCGAACGCCCGCCCGAACGTGCCCGACTCGAGCGCCGCGAGGTTCGCCTCGAGGGGGCGACGGGTCGGGTTGCCGGTGCGCGCGTACTCGAAGCCGCCGCGCATCCCGCCGACGCCGTCCTGGGCGAAGGTGGAACTGGCGTAGATCGGCACGTTGACCGCACCGGTCTGCGGGTCGGGCTCGTACCCCGCGTGGATGGCCTTGGTGGAGAAACCGCTGGAGAATCCCTGCTCGCTCATGGCGACCAGCCTAGCGACCCGGGCCGCCGCACCCGTCCTCCGGCCGTCGGCCCACCCGCCTCAGTTCGACATGGCCGCGCCGACCGCGAGAACGACCTCCACGGCCTGCTCCTTCGACACGTCCGCCCCGTCGGGAACGATGAGGAGAATCTGCGCGCCGGGCAACGACAACGCCACATCGCGACCACCCAGTGGGGTCGAGACGTAGCCACCCAGCCGTTCCGCGGCAGGAGACGACACGAACCTGTCGGGCCGCTCCTTCGCCAAGTAGTCCCGGGTCCGGGCCAGCTGTTCGGCGGTCTGGTCCACGGAGTTGACGGAGACGGTGACCGCCTTCGTCAAGCCCCCGGCACCGGACTGGTTGAACCAGCACATGGTCGATCCGCCGTCGACCGAGGGAGTCCGGTCCAACCGGTAGCCCTTCAGCACGCCCAGCACCGGCTTCTCGATCTCGGCGCACGTCGGCGGCTTCGACACCTGGACGGCAGCGCCGCCCGGCACCCGCGGCTCGGTCGCCGGCGAGCCCGAATCGCTGTCGGGCGATCCCGCCACGACCATGCTGTCGCCCTGTGCCTGCGGCGTCCCCTCGATCGTGCTCCCGCACGCCGAACCCGACATCACCACCGCCGCAAGACATGCGGCAGCCCCCACTGCTCTCCCCCATTGCATGCCGAGAGCGTAACCGAGCCCCGAAACGGGAGAATCCCCGACGGTGTCCGTCGGGGATTCTCCGTGAAACTCGCGGCGTTACGCGCCAGCGCTGAGGAAACCGAGCAGGTCGTGCCGGGTGATCACGCCGACGGGCTTGCCGTCGTCGACCACCATGAGCGCATCCGTGTCGCCGAGGGCCTTCGTCGCCGACGACACCGGCTCGCCCGCACCGATCAGCGGGAACGGCTTGCTCATGTGCTTCTCCACCGGGTCGGCGAGAGCGGCCCGGCCCTCGAAGACCGCACTGAGCAGGTCGCGCTCGGACACGCTGCCCGCGACCTCGCCCGCCATGACGGGCGGTTCCGCGCCGACGACCGGCATCTGCGAGACGCCGTACTCGCGCAGGATCTCGATCGCGTCGCGCAGGGTCTCGGACGGGTGCGTGTGCACGAGGTCCGGCAGCTCACCGGACTTGCCGCGCAGCACGTCGCCGACGGTCTGCTCGCCGGTCGAGCCGTCGAGGCGGCTGCGCAGGAAGCCGTACGACGACATCCACTCGTCGTTGAAGATCTTCGACAGGTAGCCGCGGCCACCGTCGGGCAGGAGCACGACGACGACCGCGTCGGGGCCCTCACGCTCGGCGACCTTGAGCGCCGCAACGACGGCCATGCCGCACGAGCCGCCGACCAGCAGGCCCTCCTCGCGGGCGAGACGACGGGTCATCTCGAAGGAGTCGGCGTCGGAGACGGCGATGATCTCGTCCGGAACCGACGGGTCGTAGGCGGTGGGCCAGAAGTCCTCGCCGACACCCTCGACCAGGTACGGCCGTCCGGTGCCGCCCGAGTACACCGAGCCCTCGGGATCGGCGCCGATGACCTTGACCTTGCCGCCCGAGATCTCCTTGAGGTAGCGACCGGTGCCGGTGATGGTGCCGCCGGTGCCGACGCCGGCGACGAAGTGCGTCACCTTGCCCTCGGTGTCCCGCCAGATCTCGGGCCCGGTGGTCTCGTAGTGGCTGTCGGGTCCGCCCGGGTTGGCGTACTGGTTGGGCTTCCAGGCGCCGGGGATCTCCTTCACCAGACGGTCGGAGACGTTGTAGTAGCTGTCCGGGTGCTCGGGAGCGACCGCGGTGGGGCACACCACGACCTCGGCGCCGTATGCACGCAGCACGTTGCGCTTGTCCTCGCTGACCTTGTCGGGGCAGACGAACACACACTTGTAGCCGCGCTTCTGCGCGACCAGGGCCAGGCCGACGCCGGTGTTGCCGGACGTGGGCTCGACGATGGTGCCACCCGGCTTCAGCTCGCCCGACGCCTCGGCGGCGTCGATCATCTTGACCGCGATGCGGTCCTTGGAGCTGCCGCCCGGATTGAGGTATTCGACCTTGGCAGCAACCAGCCCGGAGTTCTCGCCGACGACGGAGGACAGCTTGACCAGAGGGGTGTTGCCGATGAGATCGACGACATGATCCGCGATGCGCATGACCCCATGCTTCCAGATCCGATTCGGACACGTGTCGCGAAGGGTCCTTACCTGCGCGAAACCGCCCCGGCACGGGCTCTCGCTGAGTGGGACGGGCGTTCGTCACTCGACTTCCGGGAACGTGTTTCAGAACCGCGTGCATCCGACCAGGTCGCGGCCCCTGCGGCCGAGCAAAACCCGCGGTAGGACGAGTTCCGGGCCGCCGACGACTGACTGCCGCGTGGTGATGTGGCGCAGGCAACGTAAGTTCATGGTCGAAGAGACCAACGTACGAAGGAGTTTCCATGCCCGAGGCAGTCATTGTCTCCGTTGCCCGCTCGCCCATCGGCCGCGCCATGAAGGGCTCGCTGGCGAGCATGCGTCCGGACGACCTCGCCGCGCAGATGGTTGCCGCCGCGCTGGCCAAGGTTCCTGAGCTCGACCCCACCGAGATCGACGACCTGCTGCTCGGCTGTGGCCTGCCCGGCGGCAAGGCCGGCTTCAACATGGGCCGTATCGTCGCCATCAAGCTCGGCTACGACACCCTGCCCGGCACCACGATCACCCGCTACTGCTCGTCGTCGTTGCAGACCACCCGTATGGCCCTGCACGCGATCAAGGCCGGCGAGGGTGACGTCTTCATCTCCGCCGGTGTCGAGTCGGTGTCGAGCTTCGCCGCCGGCAACTCGGACTCGCTGCCGGACACGAAGAACCCGTTCTTCGCCGAGGCCATGGAGCGCACCGCGACCGCCGCCCAGGGTGGCGTCCAGTGGAGCGACCCGCGGTCGAACGGCATCGTCCCCGACGCGTACATCGCGATGGGCCAGACCGCCGAGAACGTCGCGCAGCTGACCGGCATCTCCCGCGAGGACCAGGACCGCTGGGGCGTCCGCTCGCAGAACCGCGCGGAGGAGGCCATCAAGGCCGGCTTCTTCGAGCGCGAGATCACCCCGGTCACCCTCGCCGACGGCACCGTCGTCAGCACCGACGACGGCCCGCGCGCCGGCGTCACGTACGACGCCGTCAGCCAGCTCAAGCCGGTCTTCCGCCCCGACGGCACCGTCAACGCCGGCAACTGCTGCCCGCTCAACGACGGCGCTGCCGCGCTGGTCATCATGAGCGACACCAAGGCCAAGGAGCTGGGCCTGACCCCGCTGGCCCGCGTCGTCTCCACCGGTGTCTCCGGCCTGTCCCCCGAGATCATGGGCCTGGGCCCGATCGAGGCCACCAAGAAGGCCCTCGCGCTCGCCGGCAAGTCGGTCAGCGACATCGATCTGTTCGAGATCAACGAGGCCTTCGCCGTGCAGGTCCTCGGCTCCGCCCGCGAGCTGAAGATCGACGAGGACAAGCTGAACGTCTCCGGTGGCGCCATCGCCGTCGGCCACCCGTTCGGCATGACCGGCGCCCGCATCACCGCGACGCTGATCAACAACCTGCAGACCCACGACAAGCAGTTCGGTGTCGAGACCATGTGCGTCGGCGGCGGCCAGGGCATGGCAATGGTGCTGGAGCGCCTGAGCTAGTCCTCACCTGATTCCGCGAACGGGCGGTTTTCTGAATGTCGGCCGAGAGGCCTGTCAGAAAACCGCCCGTTCGTCGTCAGACAGGAGCACCGGCGGCTCGGAGCTTTTCCCGTACGCGGGCGACCATGGCCTCGGCCGGTCGTACAACAGCTCTGCACCTACCCGAACTACCGTCCATCCGAGCGCCTCGAGTTGGGCAAGCCGCTCGATGTCCCTCGCGCGCTGCCCTCGGTTCCAGTGATCGGCACCGTCGTACTCCACGAGGACCCACCACTGGACCCAGCCCAGATCCGACCGCGCGAAGACACGTCCACTCCGGTTCCGGATACGTATCTGAGTCTGCGGCCGGGGGAGTCCCGCATCGACGAGAACCAGCCTCGTATGGGTCTCCGGCGGCGACTCCGCACCACCGTCCACGTCGTCGAGGATCCCTCGGAGCCGAGCTATCCCGCGCATGCCGGCGTACCGGTCGGCCAACCGCGACACGTCGATCGGCTTCAAGCCCGTCGCATTGCACAGCGCATCGACTGCCGCGATCGCCTCGAGCCGCGGCAACCTGCGTCCCAGATCGAATGCGGTACGGGCCGGAGTTGCCACCCTGATCCCACCAAGAAGGCGAAACTCGTCCGGTTCGATCCGACAGTTGTGAGTGATCATCCCGGACGGCGGCCGCCAGTGACCCGAACGGATCATCTCGGCAGGTTCATGGCCACCGATCCACTTCGCCCCGTGGAGCGCAGCGGCCGAGAATCCGGTCAGCACCGCATCGGGGCCGGCGAACAGCGCCGCGGCTCGGGCCCGTTTGTCCGGCGTGAGTTCGACGTGCCTGCTCAGGTACACGCCACGGTAGATCCGGACGAAGTCGTGATAGAGCTGGTGATCTGTCAGCCTGCCGGCCACAGTCGATCGCAGGAATGGCTCGTCGTACTCCCCCATCCGTGCAGCATCACCCACCCCGACCGGCAGGACCGCCACCGCCAGCGAGTTATCCCCAGGCCGACGACGACGAACGGGCGGTTTTCTGACAATCGGCCGCGTGGCCTGTCAGAAAACCGCCCGTTCGTGGGGCGCGTGAGGCTAGTCGTTGTTGAAGTAGCTCAGCAGGCGCAGGATCTCGACGTACAGCCACACCAGGGTGACGGTGAGGCCGAGGGCGACGCCCCAGGCGGCCTTCTCCGGCGCCTGGGCGCGGATCAGCTGGTCGGCGGCGTCGAAGTCGAGCAGGAAGCTGAACGCGGCGAGCGCGATGCAGACGAGGCTGAAGACGATGGCGATGGTGCCGCCGTCACGCAGGCCGAAGCCGCCGTCGGTGAAGAAGCTCGCGATCAGGTTGCCGACCATCAGGACCAGGACGCCGATGAGGCCGCCGATGATCATGCGGGTCAGGCGCGGGGTCACGCGGATGGCGCCGGTCTTGTAGACGACCAGCATGCCGAAGAACACACCGAACGTGCCGAGCACAGCCTGGCCGATGAGGATGGATGCGTCGACGCCCTGGATCTGGAAAGTCATCAGGAACGACAGCGCACCCAGGAACACACCCTCGCACGCCGCGTAGGCGAGCACGATCGCCGGGTTGTCCATCTTGCGGCCGAACGACGCGACCATCACGAGGACGAAGCCGACGAGGCCGCCGACGATGACGAACGGTGCGGCCAGCGCCTCGTTGTTGTTGACCAGGAAGAACGAGATGATCGCCGCCACGGTCAGCACGCCGAGCGTGATCGCGGTCTTGGTGACCACGTCGTCGATCGTCATGGCCCGCTGGGTGGTCTGGTACTGCTCGGGCGCCTGGTACTGCTGCCCGTATTCCTGCGTGACCTGCGCGGCGCCGGCCTGCGCGGATCCGAAGGTGGCGTATCCGCTGCCCTCTTGCTTGGGCAGGTTCTTGAATACCGGGTTGCTGGTGGTGCGCACCGTGCACATCCCTTCTCGTGGTCGTCTGTCGTGCCCGTCGGGGCCCGTCTCGGCCGGGTCGGACCGGCGTCGTTGTCCGTGAAACGTCCGGCACCGAGGGGAAAGTTCCCGCCCGCCGAGCCGAGTTGGACATTTCGGACTGTACCGGGGACGCGTCTGCCACCGCTATACGAGCACCTGATCAACGGTAACGTCGTTCGGCCGCAATCCAGCGGAAAACCACGATTCGGCCGACAATGGGCGCATGGGAATCGAAGACGGATTCGACGAGACACTGGATGTCAGCGAGAGCCTCGATTCTGACGAGGTCCGCAACGCCGACGGCGACGACGTCGTCGACGCCCCCGACGAGTGGAGCGAGGCCGACCGCTTCGGCACCACCCTCAGGGAGGCCGAGCAGGGCGAGAGCCTCGACCAACGCCTCGCCGAGGAGGAGCCGGACACGCCGCCGTCGGGCCCCGACCGTGAGGACGACGACGAACTGCAGGGCGCCGAGATCGTGGACGGGGTCATCGTCGAGGACATCGGACTCCACCGCGGCCAGGTCGACGGGGACGCAGCCGGCGGCGGACCGGTCCAGTAGTCCCCCTGCTATTGCGCGCGGACGGACCGCGTGACGCTGAACTTCGGGTTGCGCCCGACCACCTCGGTGCGCCCCACCGCACGGGCCAGGCCGCTCTTGTACTCGAGATGCGAGTTGAAGACGGTCCACATCTCGCCGCCGGGACGAAGGACGCGTCCGGCCTCGGCGAACATCTTGGTAGCCGCGCCGGTGTGCACCGCCGCGCCCACGTGGAACGGCGGGTTGCAGACGATCAGGTCGACGCTCGCGTCCGGAAGCGATGCCATGGCGTCGTCGCGCAGTCCCCGGACCCGATCGCCCACGCCTGCCGCACGGGCCGTCGCCTCGGCCGACGCAACGGCCGCCGCCGACTGGTCGGTCGCGACGACCTCGATCTCGGGGCGCCACAACGCGAGCGCGACGGCCAGGATGCCGGTGCCGCAGCCGAGGTCGACCGCGGTTCGCGCGTCGGGCAGCGCCCGCGGCAGGAACTCGAGCAGGTATCGGGTGCCGATGTCGAGTTGGGTGCCGGCGAAGACCGCGCCGTGTGCGAAGACGTCGAGGTCCAGTTCGTCGAGGTGCTCGGAAATCGGGAACCGTGCTGCCGTCGAGATCTCCCGCGGCGTGTCGGCGATCAGCACGCGTGACTTCTGCCGCCCGCGGCTGGCACGCACGTTGACGAAGGACCGGGCCAGCACCTCGTTCATCGTCGGGGTGATGTGCTTGTCGCGTCCACCCGCGAACACGACGACGCCGGGGTCGGCGTAGCGGGCGATCGCGTCGGCGATCTCGTCGAGCTCGTCGAGGCTGCGCGGCAGCTGCAGCAGGACGACGCGGGCGCCGGCCAGCAGTTCCTCCCCCAGGCCGCACGACCGGTAGCAGTCGGACAACTCGAACGTCGACGCATTGTTCGCGAGCGCGCGTTCCCCGGTGAGCGGATCCTGGTGCACACGAATCCCGGTCACTTCGTACTGGACGGCGGTGCCGAGGGTGAGCGCGCCGTAATGGTCGCCGATCACGACGATCGAATCGCCCGGGACCGAGCCCAGGGCGTCCGCCGCCTCGTCGAGGATCAGACGGTCCGCCGCGTCGACGGCGAACAGGTTGGGGGCCTCGACGTCGGGGAATCGACGCATGAGGGTGAACAGGTTTTCGGCGGAGAGCATGGCTGTAAGTGTGCGCGTACCCCGTGACGGCAGCCGGATCGGGGACCGTCCCGAATCCCGGCGAATCGCAATTTCGGGTCTCCTACTGCCGCTAGGCTCCGCCCGAAGGCACATAACCGGACAAACAGTGACGGGATTCGATGGCGTTCAGGAGCAGGTGCGTAGCGGGAATCGCATCGACGCCGATCGTCCTGCCCTTCACCGCGGAGAATCAGATCGGCGGTCTGACCGTGGACAACGGTGACGTCTACTTCTTCAGGCGACACGGCGCCGGTGACGCTCCGGTTCGACGGCTTCCGCGATCCTGCCGTCCTCAGCATCGACAACGGCGCCGCCTACCTGGTCGACGGAGTCCACGAGCGCATACCGGCCCGGCTGTCGACGCCACCCGCCACCGGATCGCTCGCCTCGCTCGGCCCACTGTTCGGAAGCTGAATCTCAGCCGGCCGGTCGCTCACCGAGGAACGCGTCGATGTGCCGCCACGTGGTGTCGCGCGCTCCCGGTCCGGCGAGCAGGCCGAGGTGGCTGCCGGGCGCGGTCTCGAACCGCACCGACGGCGACCCGGTGAGGACGTCGACGATCGCACCGACCGAGTCGGCGGTGGCGATGACGTCACCGGTACCACCGACCGCCAGCACCGGAACGGCGAGTTCGGCGAGCTTGATCGTGGTGCCGCCCACCGTGACCCGGCCCTCGAGGAGTCCGTTGCCGAGCACCAGCTCCTCCGCCATCTGATAGAACAGCCGGGCCGGGTACCCGGGCATCTCGGCCATGAACCGATCGATCGCTTCCATCCGGGCGAGGGTCTCGGTCTCGTGCAGGTTGCGCGCGACGAACCACGGCTTGAGGAGTTCCCGCGACGGCGCCGTCGCGCGGTAGGCCACCTGCACCAGGGGCGCCGGCAGTCCACCCATCAGCCGGGTCAGTTCGGTGACCGGGCGGTGTCCGGTGACGCGGGCGACGGCGCGCGCCACGGCCATCGTCGGAATCTTCGAGTAGTCGATCGGCGTGCCGAGCGCGGTGACCGACGCGATCGGCAGATCGGGATGCGCCGAGGCCGTGAGCAGCGCGAGCGTGCCGCCGAGGCTCCAGCCGACGACGTCCACCGGTGCGCCGCCGTGCAGTTCGCTGACCCGTCGCACCGCGCCGGGCACGATGTCGTCGGTCCAGTCCTCGAATCCGAGGTTCCGGTCGGCGTAGCCCATCGTCCCGTAGTCCACGACGTAGGGCGTGCGACCGGACCCGAGCAGGTGCGCCGCGAGGCTCTGCCCGGGCCGCAGGTCGTAGCAGTGCATCGGGACCGCGAGCGGTGGCACGAGCAGCACCGGCGCACCGGAGTCGACGGGGCCGTAGCGGTGCAGATCCCGATGCGGCTCTTGATGAATCAGCTCGGACGGCGTCCGCTCCGACGACCCGACGCCGTCACCGAACGTCAGCCCCCACGCGTTGCGCAACGAGACGTTCAACCGCGTTTCCCAGCCCGATTCCCGCACAGCCCGTTCCCCCGTATCGATCGACGACGACGTTCGTTGCGGGAATCTTACTCGCGAGTCAGTTAGTGCGCCTGCCGGGACAGCAACTCCTCGAACGGCACCGAGTTCGCGAACGGATCGGCCGGGCCGACGTTCTCACGCGCGACCATCGCCGCGGCCAACTCGCCGGCCGCCCGCTCGATCCGCTGGGCCAGACCCTGGTCGCCGGACCCCGCCCAGTCCTCGGATGCCGCGTAGACCGCGGTCGGGACCGTCGCGGCCCGCAGATACGCGAACATCGGCCGGGCGGCATGCTCGAGTGCGAGCGAGTGCCGACCGGTCCCGCCGGTCGCGCCGAGCAGGGTCGGCATGCCGTCGAGCGTCCCCTGCTCGAGGACGTCGAAGAACGACTTGTACAGCCCGCTGTACGACGCGTTGAAGATCGGCGTGACCGCGATCAGTCCGTCGGACTTCGCCGCCCGGTCGATGACCGCCCGCAACCCGCCACCGGCGAACCCGGTGAGCAGGTTGTCGGTGAGGGCGTGCGCGTGGTCGCGCAGTTCGACGATCTCGACATCCGCGGTGATGCCGCGTTCGGCGAGGGCGTCGACGGTGGCCGCGGCGAGCCGGTCGGCCAGCAACCGGCTCGACGACGGCTGCGTCAGTCCGGCCGAGATCACCGTCAGCGTAAGGGTTTTCGCGTCGGTCACGACAGCACCTCCGCCTTCTTCGCGGCCAGCAGACTCGCATGCGTGGGAGCCTCGGGGACGTGTGCGGGGCGCAGCGCGTCGAACTCGCGTCGCAGCACCGGCACGACCTCCTCGCCCAGCAGGTCGAGTTGCTCGAGGACGGTCTTCAGCGGGAGTCCGGCGTGGTCCATCAGGAACAGCTGACGCTGGTAGTCGCCGAAGCTCTCCCGGAACGAGAGGGTCTTGTCGATGACTTCCTGCGGGCTGCCGACGGTGAGAGGCGTCTGATCGGTGAACTCCTCGAGCGACGGCCCGTGCCCGTAGACCGGGGCGTTGTCGAAGTACGGCCGGAACTCGCGGACCGCGTCCTGGGAGTTCTTGCGCATGAACACCTGGCCACCGAGGCCGACGATCGCCTGATCGGCCGAGCCGTGACCGTAGTGTTCGAAGCGACGACGGTAGAGGTCGATCAGTCGGACGAAGTGATCGCGGGGCCAGAAGATGTTGTTGGCGAAGAAGCCGTCGCCGTAGTACGCGGCCTGCTCGGCGATCTCCGGGCTGCGGATCGACCCGTGCCACACGAACGGCGGGACGTCGTCGAGCGGACGCGGCGTCGAGGTGAACGATTGCAGCGGCGTGCGGAAGCGGCCCTGCCAGTTCACGACGTCCTCACGCCACAGCTTGTGCAGCAGCGCGTAGTTCTCGACCGCCAGAGGGATGCCCTCGCGGATGTCCTTGCCGAACCACGGGTACACGGGACCGGTATTGCCACGGCCGAGCATGAGGTCGACGCGACCGCCCGCGAGGTGCTGGAGCATCGCGAAGTCCTCGGCGATCTTCACCGGGTCGTTGGTGGTGATCAGCGTCGTGGACGTCGACAGCATGATCCGCTCGGTGCGGGCGGCGATGTAGCCGAGCATCGTCGTCGGCGACGACGGCACGAACGGCGGGTTGTGGTGCTCGCCGGTGGCGAATACGTCGAGCCCGACCTCCTCGGCTTTCTCCGCGATCGCGACCATCGCCTTGATGCGCTCGGCCTCGGTCGGTGTCCGGCCGGTCGTGGGGTCCGTGGTCACGTCACCGACGGTGAAGATTCCGAACTGCATGCCTACCTCCAAAGTATTTCAAGTTTCAACTATATGCCACCAACCGCGGGCGCCTCCCCGATATTCCACCGATCTGCTTGACGATCGCCCCCAACCGTCATTGACTGCTGACAAGGATCGCCGTCACCACCGACCAGGGGGTCGTATGAGGGTCACGCACGACGTCACCAACCAGGCTCCGCCGCTGATCGACTACGACGCCGCCGACTACCCGCCGATCCTCGAAGCCCTGCAGCGCGAGGGCGCCCACCACGCGCTCGACGAGGTGCACCACGTCGGACGGCTCGCCGGCGGCGCCGACGCGCAGGCGCTCGGTGATCTCGCGGAGGCTCATCCGCCCGTCCTGCGGACCCACGACCGGTACGGCCACCGCATCGACGAGGTCACCTACGACCCGGCCTACCACCAGCTGATGGACACCGCCGTCGAGTTGGGGCTGCACGGCGCCCCGTGGGGGGATCCCCGACCGCACGCGCATCTCGTGCGCGCCGCGAAGATGGCGGTGTGGGGGCAGGTCGACGCCGGCCACGGATGCCCGATCTCGATGACGTACGCCGCGGTGCCGGCACTGCGCCACAATCCCGAACTCGCGCTGCAGTACGAGCCGCTGCTCACCGCCCGCGTGTACGACCCGGAGCTGCGCGCCCCGCTCACCAAGCCCGGGCTGATCGCGGGTATGTCGATGACCGAGAAGCAGGGCGGCTCCGACGTCCGCGCCGGCACCACCCGCGCCGTCCCGCAATCGGACGGGTCCTACCTGCTCACCGGGCACAAGTGGTTCACGTCGGCGCCGATGTCGGACGTCTTTCTCGTCCTCGCGCAGGCGCCCGGCGGACTCACGTGCTTCCTGCTCCCCCGGATCCTGCCCGACGGCACCCGCAACGCGATGCACCTGCAGCGGCTCAAGGACAAGCTCGGCAATCACTCGAACGCGAGCAGCGAGGTGGAGTACGACGAGGCCGTCGCGTGGCGGGTCGGCGACGAGGGCCGCGGCGTCCGCACCATCGTCGAGATGGTCAACATGACGCGGCTCGACTGCACGATCGGGACCGCGACCGGGATGCGCGTCGGCGTCGCGCAGGCCACCCACCACGCCGTGCACCGCAGCGCCTTCGGCGCGCACCTCATCGATCAGCCCCTCATGCGCAACGTGCTCGCCGATCTCGCCGTCGAGTCGGAGGCGTCCACCACCGTCGCGCTGTGGCTCGCTGCGCTCACCGACCGCGCCGACAACGGCGATCCGCAGGCGTCGACCCTGCGCCGCGTCGCCCTCGCGGTGAGCAAGTACTACGTGTGCAAGCGCGGCCCCGCGCACGCAGCCGAGGCCCTGGAATGCCTGGGCGGCAACGGCTACGTCGAGGAGTCGCGGATGCCCCGGCTGTACCGGGAGGCGCCGCTGCTGTCGGTGTGGGAGGGCTCCGGCAACGTCGCTGCCCTCGATGTCCTGCGCGCGATGGGCCGCCAGCCCGAGTCCGTGGAGGCGTTCTTCGAGGAACTCGACGACAGTGCCGGTGCCGACGCCCGCCTCGACGCCGCTGTCGCGAATCTGAAGGACGCGTTCACGGATTTCGACACGCTGCAGCACCGTGCGCGGCGGGTGGTCGGCGACATGGCGCTGGCGCTGCAGGGCGCCCTCCTTGTGCGGCAAGGGCACCCCGCGGTGGCAGACGCCTTCTGCGCGACCCGCCTGGACGGCGACTGGGGCACCGTGTTCGGCACCCTGCCGACCGGCCTGGATCTGGCCCCGATCATCGACCGTGCGACCCCCAAAGTAGGTTCCTGAGAGGCGACTCATGTCCCGTCCCTCACCCGTGTGTGTATCCGTCAGCAAGATGATCGAGGCACGGCCGAGCACGCTGTACGCCCTGATCAGCGACATCACTCGAATGGGTGACTACAGTCCGGAAACCGTGTCGGCCGCGCACGGTGGTCGACGAAACCGCAGGTCGTGACCGCAGAGCCGGGACACCGTTTCGCGTTCCGGGTGCCGGGGCGATCGGGCGCGTTGTGGACGTACACCTTCGAAGCCACCGAAGCCGCACCGCCGTCGGACTTGCGGACCGTCGTGGCCGTCCGCGTCGGCTGCAGATCGGCGCCCACGACCCGGTGTCCGCCGACGATGAGGACACCGGAACGCTCGCACCGAGGCGTCCGCGTTGTCATAGTGGAGTCATGGCCGACGAACTGGACGCACAGCCCGAAGTGAATGCCGCACCGGACCTCCGCCGCTACGAGGTACGCGTCGGAGATGCCACCGCCGGATTCACCCAATTCGTCGACAGCGGTGACCAGCGCATCTTCTTCCACACCGAGATCGGCGAGCGTTTCGCCGGTCGGGGTCTGGCGAGCACGCTGATCCGCGCGGCACTCGAGGACACCGTGGCGCACGACAAGCGGATCGTGCCGATCTGCCCGTTCGTGGCGGGATTCCTGGAGAAGCACGACGACTTCAAGGGCTACGTCGACGCCGTCACGCCCGCCGCCCAGCAGGCGGTCATCGACTCACAACTCTGACCGGTGACCACCCCGCGTCCGCACCGAAGCGAGTCCGGACCGTACCGGTCCCGATTTCCTGACCTCGTCCCTGCCGCCGTCGAGCAGGCCCGGACACCAGTTGTGCACCGTCGCATCCGAGGACCCCGTCGAGGTCCGACGGCGTCCGGGGCGACCCTCGCTCGTGGCCGCGGCCGGCGTCCCGCCCGGCGTGGTCGACTGGGCCGTCACCGGCACCGCGGCCACCGGAGTCGCAGTGGGATCGCTGGCCGCGCTACCCGTCGGTATCGCCGCGCTGGTTATCTGACCCCAGACAACACGACAGGCCCCGCTCCGTTTCCGGAGCGGGGCCTGTCGTCAGTCGTCACCCGATTCGGGCGACGCGCGATCAGATCGCGTTGATGTTCGTGGCCTGGGGGCCCTTGGCGCCCTGGCCCAGATCGTAGGAAACGCGCTGGTTCTCGTCGAGGCTGCGGAAGCCGCCGCCCTGGATCTCCGAGTAGTGCGCGAACACGTCAGCGCTGCCGTCCTCGGGAGCGATGAAGCCGAAGCCCTTTTCAGCGTTGAACCACTTCACGGTGCCGGTTGCCATTTTGTACTCCTCATGCTTGCCGATCACGAATCGCCGATGTTCGAGCGACCCGGGCCGGTACTGCCGAAAGCGATACCCGAAGAGGAGATCTATCCCCCACAACTAAAGGAATTGCGAGCGCACAAACATGCAACCACAAAACACTATGACCACTTTCAGTCAATCACACTTGAGTCAAGAAGTCGACGCGATTCGGATCACTTTGCCGGACAGAAGATTTCCGGGCCTCGGTCCGCGACCCGGAAACGCAGCCGCCGGACGCCGCGACGTGGCGCACCCAGCGATCGCTGCGGCGGTGCGTGCGCCCCAGCCGACGGATCTCGCGGAGCCAGAAGTGCGCCGCGAGCGTCGTCTGCGCACAGGCGTCCGGCTCATCCGACGCGCCGTCGACGACGGCGACCAACGCCTCCGAGAGAGCAGCAACCTTGAGGTTGTTCTCCTGCGAGTGCCGCATCAGCAGTTGCGCGGCGGCGTCGGGTTCACACCGATAGAGGATGCCGACGATCTCCAGGGCGCGCGCCCGGAGCGCCGCGGACCGGCCGCGTGCGTGCTCTCGACGCGCTCCCGAGGAGGCCGGACGGATCCCGACCGGCGAATGGACAGTGCTGTAGTGCATGAAATTCCTTCGTGGTCGTCGCGAGTTCGCCTCGGCGACAACACGTATCGGCGCCTTCGCGCCTGACTGTGATCTTTCGGTCGACGATGGGCCCGACTCGCGAGCGCTCGACCTGTGAGTTCGTGAGGAGGTCAGGGATTCGACGGTGTCGTCGTCCGGCGGCTCAGGACCAGTGTCCGAGCCGGCATGCAGCCTCGATGGCGCACCTGACAGACCCACTGTACGGCATGCGCAGGGAAAGGCGACCGTCACCCCCGCGCCCGGCGCTCCCCCGATCCTCGCCAGACCTCCCGTCCCGGCGGTGGCCCGCCCTAACATGGGTAGTGGAACAGGAGCGATGCGCCTTTCGAACCCGCGCTCTCGCGGTGACGGCGCCCACTGGTCCGCGTGGAAAGGATCGACCGATGACACAGGAGAACGACCCACACCACAGCGCCACGCACGGAGGGCGAATGCTCGCGAACATCCTGGCGGCGGCCGCACTCGCGGCAATTCCGCTGAGCATCTCCACGGCTCCGGCAGCGGCCGAGACGGCATACACCGCAGATCGACCGACTGCGGTCGCGGCGACACAGGCAGGCGTCGACCACACCGCCCCGTGCCGACGCTGGCAGAACCCACAGGCGTACGGACACTGGCACTGCCGCTAGCCCGACCGTCGAGCACGCTCAGGCGAGCCACTCCGATAAGGAGTCATCGCAATGGGTTGCAGCGCAGTGACGTCAGCGGCGGATACCGTGAATGGCCCGACGGTTCGTGACGTGCTCAACGGCGGAGGTCCCACCCACCGGATTGCGATGGGCGGGACCTGCGATGCCATGTGCCGGCGGGCGGCGGGACGGAGGTGCCCCCAGTGGGACTCGAACCCACACTTTGCAGATTTTAAGTCTGCTGCCTCTGCCAATTGGGCTATGGGGGCCCACCACCGGCCCGACTCCGGTGGCCACGACAGTGGAAACCAAGGAACAGTGTAGGCGGAACAAACAGTGAGCTAATTCACGACCCGCCCAGCGAGACTGACATTGCAATCCCGTCCAGGATGTCGTGTTCGCTGACGACGAGCTCATCGATTCCGGCACGCCTGGAAAGCTCGTCGGCCAGAACGGCGGTGACAATCGCCCCGCCACCGATCACATCGACCCGACCGGGATGCATCGGGCCGAGGGCGGCCCGCTGGTCGTGCGTCATGGTCACGAGGCGGTGCGCGACCTCGTGCAGTTGGTCGATGCTGAGCCGCGACAGGTGCACCCGCTCGGCGTCGTACTCCGGCAGATCCTGCGCGACGGCGGACAGCGTCGTCATGGTGCCGGCGACACCGACCCACGTGCGGGCCTGCTCGACCGGCACCTTCGCGAACGCCTGCTCGAGCCGGTCCGACGCGAACGAGCGCGCGGACTCGATCTGCTCCGCGGTGGGCGGATCGTCGTGCAGGCAGCGTTCCGTCACTCGCACACAGCCGACGTCGGTGGAATAGGCGGCGTGGACGCCGGCCGCGTCGCCGAGCACGACCTCGGTGGACCCGCCGCCCAGATCGACCACGACGAACGGCCCCGCGGCCGGATCGAGTTCACCGACGGCACCCGAGAAGGACAGCCGCGCCTCCTCGTCGCCGGTGATGACCTCGGCCTCGGCGCCGGGGATCACGGCACCGAGCACCTCACGGGTCATCGCGAAGAAGTCCTCGCGGTTCGAGGCGTCGCGGGTAGCCGACGTGGCGACCATCCGCACGGCCGTCGCCCCGGTCTCGCGGATGATGTCGGCGTACTCGACGAGCGCGACGCGGGTCCGCTCGATCGCCTCGGGCGCGAACGCCCCGGTGGCGTCGACGCCCTGGCCGAGACGCACGATCCGCATCAGCCGGGCGACGTCGGTGAGCCGGCCGTGCTCGTCGGCGTCCGCGACGAGCAGTCGGATCGAGTTGGTGCCGCAGTCGATCGCGGCGACCCTGGTCACTCTCCGTCTCCCGCCTCGCCGGGTCCGCGGTACTCGGGCCAGTCCGCGGGAATCGCGGTGCCCCGCAACTTGCCTCGCGCGGCGAGGGCGACCGACTCGTCGCCGAACGGGTTGACACCCGGCCCCTTCGCGAGGGAGTGCGCCATCAACACGTGCAGGCACTTGACCCGATCGGGCATGCCGCCACCCGTGAAATCGGTTCCCAGGGAATCGATCTCATTACGCTCGGCGAGGTAGGACTCGTGGGCACGGCGGTACGCCGCGGCCAGCTCCGGATCGGTTCCGAGTCGCTCCGTCATCTCCCGCATCACTCCGGCGGACTCCTGCCGGCTGGCCTCGGCGGTGAGCCGGGGGTCGGTGAGGTAGTAGAGGGTGGGGAAAGGCGTGCCGTCGGGCAGCCGGGGGGCCGTCTTCACGACGCCGGGCTGCCCATCCGGGCAGCGGTAGGCGATCTCGAGGACGCCCCGCGGGGCACGACCCAGCTGGGCCTCTACGGCGTCGAGGTCTTCCTGGGGGACGGACGATTCGCTCACCCGGTGGGTACTCCTGGTTCTTCTGGTGCGGGAGCCGGCACCACGGGGGCCGCCGGCGGTGACTCTGGTTCGGGCTCGACGGACGGCGGCGGTTCGGTGAGCCGCTGCCACAGGTCGCTGTGCCACGCCCCGGTGGACGGCGGTGGGGGCGGCGCATCCTTCTCCGGCGGCTTGTAGTCGCCGGGCAGTTGCACCTTGTACGGGGTCTCCCCCGGCCGGACCAGGCCGAGGCGTTCCCTGCCCTGCGTGGCGACCCACGCGGGATCCTCGATCTGCTCCTTCTGCCGCTGCAGATCGTCGAGTTGCTGTTCGAGATCGCGCTGCTCGGACGCGAGGCGGTCCGCTTCGGAGCGTTGCGTCAGGTAGGTGCGCAGCGGCATCGCGAGGGTGAGCGCCAACGCGCAGATCACGACGCCGAGGATCACGGCACGTCCCGTCGAGAGCCCGAAGAACGTGCGTTCGGGTCGTTCCGGGGACGTCCTGCGTCCCGGGACCGCTCGCTTGGAGCGGGCCCGGGACGGGGCGGGAACATCGGCCGCGGCGGCGGCACCGGCTTCACCCGGTGCCGCCGGCTCGACGCGGCCGGTGGGCGCGGCAGTGGCGCCGGAGCGGACCCGGCGGGGCCGACGTGGCCCCTGATCCGACCCGGCACCGCGGCGACCGGGACGCCCACCCGGAGAGGGGCGACCCGACCGCGACCTACCGCGCTGATTCATCAGCTGGCGGAACCCTCGAAGACGAAGCGCGGGAACGCCACCTCGCCGGCGTAGCGGGCGGCGTCGCCGAGGCTCTCCTCGATGCGCAGCAGCTGGTTGTACTTCGCGACGCGCTCGCTGCGAGCGGGGGCGCCGGTCTTGATCTGGCCGCTGCCGACCGCGACGGCCAGGTCGGCGATCGTGGTGTCCTCGGTCTCACCCGAACGGTGGCTCATCATCGTCTTGTAGCCGCTGCGGTGGGCCAGGTCGACGGCGTCCAGGGTCTCGGTCAGGGTGCCGATCTGGTTGACCTTCACCAGCAGTGCGTTGGCCGCACCCTTGGCGATGCCCTCTTCGAGGCGCTCCGGGTTGGTGACGAACAGGTCGTCGCCGACGAGCTGGATCTTGTTGCCGATCTGCTCGGTGAGCGCGACCCAGCCCTCCCAGTCGTCCTCGCTGAGCGGATCCTCGATCGAGACGAGCGGGTACTGGCCCAGCAGCTCCGCGTAGAACGCGCCCATCTCCTCGGCGGTGCGGATCTTGCCCTCGAACTTGTAGCCGGTGCCCTCGGTGTAGAACTCGGTGGCCGCGACGTCGAGCGCCAGCGCGACATCGGTGCCGAGCTTGAGGCCCGTCTTGGCGATGGCCTCGATGATCAGGTCCAGCGCTTCCTTGGTGCCGGCGACATCCGGGGCGAAGCCGCCCTCGTCACCGAGACCGGTGGACAGGCCCTTGGCCTTGAGCACCGACTTGAGCGAGTGGTACACCTCGGCGCCCCAGCGCAGGGACTCCTTGAAGGTCGGTGCGCCGATGGGGGCGACCATGAACTCCTGGACGTCGACACCGGTGTCGGCGTGCGCGCCACCGTTGAGGATGTTCATCATCGGGACGGGCAGCACGTGGGCGTTGGGGCCACCGACGTAACGGAACAGCTCCAGACCGGACGACTCGGCACCGGCGCGGGCCACGGCCAGCGACGCACCGAGCAGGGCGTTCGCGCCGAGCCGGGACTTGTCCGGGGTGCCGTCGGCGTCGAGCAGCGCCTGATCGACGGTGCGCTGCTCGGTGGCGTCCAGGCCGATGATGGCCGGCGCGATCTCACCGAGGACGGCCTCGACGGCCTTCTCGACACCCTTGCCCAGGTAGCGGTCGCCACCGTCACGCAGCTCGACGGCCTCGTGCTCACCGGTGGAGGCACCGGAGGGAACGGCGGCGCGGGCGAAGCTGCCGTCCTCGAGCAGCACCTCGACCTCCACCGTGGGGTTGCCACGGGAATCGAGGATCTCGCGAGCTCCTACCTGCTCAATGATGGCCACGAATGGTTCTCCTTCGGCGGCTTCGTACGGCTGCTGGGGACGACAGTGAAATGCCGGTCCGGACAGGCAGCGTCTGGGTTGTCTACGGGCAGGCGACCACGGTGAGCCGCCGGATGCATAGTGCCAGGTCTGAGCCTAACCGGAGTAACCGACTCCCGTCCCGCGGCGCGCGCGGCGTGGCCCTCGTCACCGCGGTCCCGGCGGCGGTCACCGGCGCACGCCCACCGAGTAGGCCGCGGCACGATCCCGGACATCCAGCAGGTACTCGCCGGACAGGTTGTAGGCCATGAGCGCCGCGGTCCAACCGTCTGCGGTGGTGAGGTCGCCGCCACGCGCGCACAGGTAGCGCGCCGCGGTGAGCGCGGCGTCGTCGATGTTGTCCGGATCGGCCGCCCCGTCCCCGTTGGCGTCGACGCCCCAGCGGCTCCACGTCTCGGGGATGAACTGCAGCGGCCCCATGGCGCGATCGTGGGTGGCGTCGCCGTCCATCGCTCCCCCGTCGGTGTCGGGGATCTCCGCGACTCCGGGCGACCCGTCGAGCGGGATGCCGCGGATGGGTGGAGTCACCTTCCCGCCGTCGTCGACGCGGGAGCCGCCGTGCGTGCCGTGCTTGCTCTCGACAGCGGCGATGCCCGCGAGGGTGGTCCACCCGATGCCGCATTCGGGGCGTGTCGCGGCCATGACCGCGGCGGCGTAGCCGTACGCCTCGAGTGCGGTCGGGGAAATCGCCAGGGCGTCCGCCAGTGGCGCCGCCCAGTCCCCCAGCAGGTTCGCGGTTCGTCCGGGCGCGTCGACGTCGATCGGCGGGAGCGGCGCACCGGGCCCGGGGGGAATTCCCTCGGGGATCTCGATCCGCGGCTTCCTCTGGTCCAGCTCGTCGAGTCCCACCGCGAGCGTCACGACCGCGGTCCCGACGAGGAGCGAGGACGTCACGATCAGGAACGTGCGGAACGGACGCCGCCGTTTCGGCGGTGGGGCCGGCGGCAGTCCCGTCGCTGGCGTTCGCGGCACCCCGGTGCGCGTCGCGGCATCTCTCATCACGTCGTCCATCATCCAGACCGCACGGTTGTGACGCTTGCCGGAATCGGGACCAACGCCCCATTTCGGACAAAAAAGACCTGGTAGGGGCGGTTTCCCGACGGGCTTAGGGGATGCTACTTTCGGCGTGGCCACTCCAGGTTTGCCTTGCCTATCTCGCGACGGCCGTTCCGACTCTGATCAGGAGACATGAAGTGTCAGTCCTCGCCGCCGGCGCCGATGCACCGTCCATCGCGACACAGCTGTTCGGCAGCGGTCTGATCGGCGTCCGAGAGGGACTCGAGACCGGGATCGTGGTGATGATCCTGGTCGCGTTCCTGGTCAAGTCCGAGCGCCGTGACGCACTCAAGTGGGTGTGGGCCGGCGTCGGTGCGGCCGTCGCGATGGTGGTCGGCATCTTCGTCGCGATCCACTTCGGCACCTCCACCGTCACCGGCACCGCCGCCGAACTGATCAGTGGCCTCGCGTCGCTCGTCGCGGTCGGCATCGTGACCGCGATGGTGCTGTGGATGCGCACCGCAGCCGCATCGATCTCCGGGCACCTGAAGGCCGGCATGGACCGTGCCCTCACCGTCGGCCCGGTGGCCGTCGCCGCGATGGCGTTCTTCGCCGTCGGCCGCGAAGGCGTCGAGACCGCCCTACTGCTCGTCGGCTACGCCGAGAACACCGCCGGCAGTGCGTGGCCGCTGATCGGCCTGCTGCTCGGAATCGCCGTCGCGGCCGTGCTCACCGTGCTGATGTACGTCGGCGCCGTGCACATCGACTTCGCCCGGTTCTTCCGCTACACCGGCGCGTTCCTCGTGGTCGTCGCGGCGGGCATCCTCGCCTACGGCGTCCGCGCGCTGCAGATCGCCGGTTGGCTTCCCGGCGGCTCCACCGTCGCGTTCGACATCTCGTCGGTGTTCGACAGCTCCAGCTGGTACGGCACCGTCCTCTCGGGCATCTTCAACTTCCGGCCGGACCCGACAGTGTTCCAGCTCGTCGCGTGGGTGGCGTACCTCGTGATCGTGCTGCCGCTGTTCCTGCGCCCGGTGGCCGCACGACCGAAGTCGGTTGCCGCCGAACAAGACCCCTCGATCACCGTTTCCTGAAAGGTTCCGCCCGTGCGTCGTTCCACCTCCGCGCTCGCCCTGCTCGCGATCGCTCCCCTCGCCCTCGCGGCGTGCACATCCAAGTCGGCTGCGGGCGACGAGGCGATCACGGTGACCGCCACCGATACCTCCTGCGAGATCTCGGGCAACACCGCCGAGACCGGGAACACCACGTTCTCGATCACCAACAACGGCGCCAAGGTCACCGAGTTCTACGTCTTCGGTGACGGGGACCGCGTGATGGGCGAGGTCGAGAACGTCGGCCCCGGCCTCACGCGTCAGCTCATCGTCAACCTCGCCGAGGCCGGGACCTACCACACCGCGTGCAAGCCGGGCATGGTCGGCGACGGCATCCGGACCGAGTTCACCGTCACCGGCGACTCGGTGGCCGCAACCGACCAGGACGGCCGCCTCGAGGAGGCCGCCGCCGGATACAAGCGCTACGTCGACAGCCAGCTCACCGCGCTGCAGGAGACCGCGGGCTCGTTCGTCGCCGCGATCAAGGCCGGCGACGTCGCCGGCGCGAAGGCCCAGTACCCGCTCACCCGCACCTACTACGAGCGCATCGAACCGATCGCCGAGAGCTTCCCCGACGATCTCGATCCGCGCATCGACCTGCGCGAGGTGGACGTCGAACCGGGCTGGAACTGGACCGGCTTCCACCGACTCGAGAAGGACCTGTGGGTGCAGGGCCTGCAGCCCGACACCAACGCGATGGCCGACCAGCTCCTCACCGACATCCAGGAACTCGCGGACGGTGTGGCCGCACCCGACTTCCAGATCGACCCGATCCAGGTCGCCGGCGGCGCGCAGACCCTGCTCGACGAGATCGCGCGCACCAAGATCACCGGCGAGGAGGACATCTTCTCGCACACCGACCTGTACGACTTCCAGGCCAACGCGGACGGTTCGCAGGCCGCGATCGCATCGCTGCGCCCCATCCTCGACGCGCGCAACCCCGAGCTGGCCGGACGCATCGACCAGCGGTTCGCGGAGCTCGACCAGGCACTCGCGCAGTACCGCCGGGGCGACGGCTTCGTCTCGTACGACACGGTGACCGAACCGCAGCGACAGGCCCTGTCGCAGAAGATCGATGCGTTGTCCGCAGAAGTGAGCCAGGTGCAGGGTGTCGTCGCAGGACAGTAATCAGCAGGACAGCAACCCGCAGGACGGGAACTCCCGGCCCGAGCCTCGTCCGGGCCTGTCCCGGCGGCGCCTCTTCGGCGCCGTCGGGGCGGGCGCGGTGCTGGCCGGCGCCGGTGTCGCGGTGGGCCGACTGACCGCACCCGAGGCGGCCGAGTCGACCACGCAGACGGTGGCCTTCCGGGGCGCGAACCAGTCCGGAATCGTCACGCCCACACAGGATCGCATGCACTTCGTCGCGTTCGACGTCATCACCGATTCGCGCGACGAGCTGGTGACGATGCTGAAGAAGTGGACCGAGATGGCCGAGCGGATGACCGCCGGCGACGATGCCACCGAGAACGGTGCCGTCGGTGCCGGCGAGTACAACCCGCCCAGCGATACCGGCGAGGCGCTCGACCTGCACGCGTCCAAGCTCACGCTGACGATCGGGTTCGGGCCGTCGCTGTTCGAGGTGAACGGCAAGGACCGATTCGGTATCGCCGGCCGCAAGCCGGCCGCGCTGGTGGACCTGCCGAAGTTCACCGGCGACGCCCTCGAACCGGCCCGCTCCGGTGGCGACATCGCCATCCAGGCGTGCGCCGACGACCCGCAAGTCGCGGTCCACGCGGTGCGCAACCTCGCCCGCGTCGGCTTCGGTGTGGTCGCGGTGCGCTGGTCTCAGCTGGGGTTCGGTCGCACGTCGTCGACGTCCACGAGCCAGACGACGCCACGAAACCTGTTCGGATTCAAGGACGGAACCCGCAACATCAAGGCCGAGGATCCGTCGGCCGTCTCGGAGTTCGTGTGGGTGGACCCGCAGGACGATCAGGCGTGGATGGCGGGCGGCTCGTACCTCGTGGCCAGGCGCATCCGGATGCTGATCGAGCCGTGGGACCGCACCACGTTGCACGAGCAGGAGCGGGTGTTCGGACGCACCAAGGGCAGCGGCGCACCGCTCGGCGAGAAGGACGAGTTCGATCCCCTCAACCTCGAGGCCAAGGGTGCCGGTGGCAAGCCGGTGATCGACCGGGACGCCCACGTGCGCCTGGCGTCCGCCGAGGAACTGGGCGGCATCCAGATTC
This sequence comes from Rhodococcus sp. BE178, assembly GCF_050433545.1. NCBI lineage: Bacteria > Bacillati > Actinomycetota > Actinomycetes > Mycobacteriales > Nocardiaceae > Rhodococcus > Rhodococcus sp. BE178. The sequence continues at coordinate 299,995 of NZ_JBNPXA010000003.1, forward strand.
TGCGCCGCGGCTACAACTTCACCGACGGCACAGACGGTTTCGGCCACCTCGATGCGGGGCTGTTCTTCATCGCCTACTGCCGCGATCCGCAGAAGCAGTTCGTCCCGATGCAGCAGAACCTCGCCCGCAACGACGCGCTCAACGAGTACATCAAGCACGTCGGCTCCGCGGTGTTCGCGGTACCGCCGGGCGTCGGCGACGGCGGCTACTGGGGGTCGACGCTGTTCGAGGCGCAGCGGTAACGCACGCCCCGACGCGCAGAACGTACCTGCGGGTAGCTCCTGTTCGGCCTAGCGTGACGAGCGTGTGGTCTCCCCTTCATATCCGGAGGGCTCGAGGCATCACACCACGCTGAACAGGAGAGGTGCGTATGCAGAGCCAATTCGACGAGCTTGCCGATCTCTACGAGGACATGGCCGCCTGGCCGTTCAGAAGGCATCTGGAGATTCCGAACGTGCTCGCAACACTCGGAGATCTGACGGGACGCGACGTCCTCGACTTCGGCTGCGGCAACGGGATGTACTCGCGATGGCTCAAGGAACAGGGCGCACGCCGGGTAGTCGGCTACGACGTCTCGGACGGCATGCTCGACTATGCGCGCACGTGGGAACAGAACAGCCCTCGCGGAATCACGTTCACTTCCGAACTGACACCCGACCTCGAAGGCCAATTCGACCTGGTATTGGCCGTCTACGTGCTGCCCTATGCCACGACACGAGAAGAACTCCACGACATGTGCGCGCAGATGGCGCGACCGCTTCGGCCCGGTGGCCGTCTGGTCACCCTTCCGATCCATCCGGACTACGAGCGCGATCCGTCGTACTACGAACGGTTCGGCTTCCGGCTCACTCCGATCGGACCCGATGTGGACGGCGGGCAGGTGCAGCTCGATCTCTTCGACCCTGCCGCCCCCGAAAACGAGGACACCGTCACTGCCTACGTCTGGACGAGGCAGAGCATCGACGACGCAATGCACATCTCGGGGTTCCAACTGGCACAGTGGGTCGATCATGCGCAGGTACGTTCCCCGGAAGCGGACGCTGCGGCGTCTCTCCTGCGTGGCTACTGGGAGAAGCCCCATGCGGCGATACTGAACTGCCGCAAGGGCTGACGCCAACCGGGACCACCCGTGCCGAACGAGAGCGACGTGGCGGCCGTGCCATGCACACCGCCCGCCGTTCTACACCCAGTAGGTTCGCCACGCCTCGGCGTCGAGTCCGCCCCACGGCACGCCGGCCGCGTGCGCGGCGGACTCGGCGGCCCGGATCCGTTCGACGAATCGCAATGTCGCCTTGCGTAGTTCGTCCTCGGCGCTCCCTGGACCGCCGAGTCGGATCACGCGCAGTTCGTCGGGTACCAACTCGTCGGGCAGCCCGGCCTTGCGGGCGCGGGAGATCACCTTCTCGGCCAACGCGAGCGCGGGCTGCATCAACGCGATGCCGTCGATGCACGACTGCCGGGCCTTCTCGGCGGCCTTGCGCACTTCCCACGCGCGTTCCTGCTCCGCGACGTCGATGGGCCCGGTGACACCGTCGGTCAAGTGTGGGCTGCGGTGTGCGAGCTTGGCGACCAGGGTCGCGGCGACGTCGTCGACGGTGAACTGACCTGCCGCCTCCGCGATCCGGGAGTGGAAGAGCACCTGCAACAGCAGATCCCCCAGTTCCTCGCGAACACCGACAGGGTCACCGACCTGTACGGCGTCGAGCAGCTCGTACGCCTCCTCGAGCAGGTACGGCCGCAGCGAGTCGTGCGTCTGGGTCACCTCCCAGCCGCCGAATCCCCACAGCCGATCCATCACCTCGACGGCCTCGATCAGCGCGTCGCCGGCGCGCCACTGGTCGCCGCGCTCGCCCCCGGCACTCATCGGGCTCAGACCCCCGCCTGCACACCGCTGGGGGTGCTTACGTCGACCGAACCCGCCGCCTTGCCGTCCATCGCGAGCAGGAAGTCGGCGATGTACTGCAGCAGCTCGACGTCGCGCACCCGATCCGATCCGATGCCACCGGAGCCGGCACGCGGCAGGGGCATCTGCACCAGTCCGGTGGTGGCACGGTACTGCGCGCTGGGGTAGATCCGCTTGAGGCGCAACTGCTTCGAGTCGGGCAGACTCATCGGCGAGATCTTGAGCTGGGTGCCGGTGACGGCCACTTCCTCGATCTCGTACTCACGGCACAGCAGCCGCAGCTTCGCGACCGAGACCAGGCGCCCCACCTCCTCGGGGAGCGGTCCGTACCGGTCGACCAACTCCTCGACCACGGCGGCGATCGCCTCGGCGTCGGTGGCCGCGGCGAGCTTGCGGTATCCCTCGAGACGGAGCCGGTCGCTGGTGACGTAGTCGGGCGGAATGTGCGCGTCGACCGGCAGGTCGATCCGCACCTCCTTGGTCTCCTGCTCGGTGACGACCGGGCGTCCGTCGGCGACCGCGCGGTACGCCTCCACGGCCTCGCCGACGAGCCGCACGTACAGGTCGAAGCCGACACCCGCGACGTGCCCGGACTGCTCGGCGCCGAGAACGTTTCCGGCGCCGCGGATCTCGAGGTCCTTCATCGCGACGGCCATACCGGCGCCGAGGTCGGAGTTCTGCGAGATGGTCGCGAGCCGGTCGTACGCGGTCTCGGTGAGCGGCTTCTCCGGCGGGTACAGGAAGTACGCGTAGCCGCGTTCCCGGCTGCGGCCGACGCGGCCACGCAGCTGGTGCAGCTGCGACAGACCGAGCGAGTCGGCCCGCTCGACGATGAGCGTGTTGGCGTTGGAGATGTCGAGGCCGGTCTCGATGATCGTGGTGCACACCAGCACGTCGAACTCACGCTGCCAGAAGCCCTGCACGGTCTTCTCGAGCGTGTCCTCGTTCATCTGTCCGTGTGCCACCACCACCCGAGCCTCGGGGACCAGGTCACGAATCCGCTTGGCGGCCTTGTCGATCGAGCTCACCCGGTTGTGCACGTAGAACACCTGGCCGTCGCGCAGCAGTTCGCGGCGGATCGCGGCCGCAACCTGCTTGTCGGCGTACGCACCGACATACGTGAGCACCGGGTGGCGCTCCTCGGGCGGGGTGAGAATGGTCGACATCTCCCGGATCCCGGCCATGCTCATCTCGAGGGTTCGCGGGATCGGCGTCGCCGACATGGTCAGCACGTCGACGTGCGTGCGCAGCGCCTTGATGTGTTCCTTGTGCTCGACGCCGAAGCGCTGCTCCTCGTCGACGATCACCAGGCCCAGATCCTTCCATCGGACGCCGGTCTGCAGCAGCCGGTGGGTTCCGACGACGATGTCGATCTCCCCCTCCGCCAACTGCGCGATGATCTCCTTGGATTCGCCGGCGTCGGTGAACCGGGACAGCCCGCGCACCTTCACCGGGAACGCCGCCATCCGCTCGGTGAACGTCTGCAGGTGCTGCTGAGCCAGCAGCGTCGTCGGCACGAGCACCGCGACCTGCTTGCCGTCCTGGACGGCCTTGAACGCGGCTCGGACCGCCACCTCGGTCTTGCCGTAGCCGACGTCACCGATCACGACCCGGTCCATCGGGACCGGCTTCTCCATGTCGGCCTTGACCTCGTCGATCACCGTCAGCTGGTCGTGGGTCTCGGTGAAGGCGAAGGCGTCTTCCATCTCCTTCTGCCACGGCGTGTCCGCGCCGAAGGCGTGACCGGGTGCCGCCTGTCGGGCCGCGTACAGCTGGACCAACTCGCCCGCGATCTCACGAACAGCCTTGCGCGCCTTGCGCTTCGTGTTGGCCCAGTCGGAGCCGCCGAGCTTGCTCAGGGCGGGCAACTCGCCGCCGACGTAGCGCGAGAGCTGATCGAGCGCCTCCATCGGCACGAACAACCGGTCTCCGGGGTGACCTCGCTTGCTCGCGGCGTACTCGATGACGAGGTACTCGCGGCGGGCGCCTCCGATGGTGCGCTCGACCATTTCCACGAAGCGACCGATGCCGTGCTGGTCGTGCACCACCATGTCGCCGGCGTGCAGCGCGAGCGGATCGACCTGGTTCCGGCGCTTGGCGGGCATCTTCTTCCCGTCGCCCGCCGCCGCGACTCGATTGCCGGTGAGGTCGGCCTCGGTGACGATCACCAGTCCGGGGACACCGTCGGCGTCGTCGCCGGGCAGCACCAGCCCCTCGTGCAGCGATCCGCACAGGACACCGACCAGCCCGCGGGCCGGCTCGGCGCCCGGCGCCAGCTCGCCCGCCGGGACGTCGGCGTCACGCAGCCGCTCCAGGACCCGGTGTGCGGTACCGGAACCCGCCACCACGACCACCGCGCGTCCACCGGTGGTGACATGCGCACGCAGGTTCACGAACAGCATCGAGAGCAACTCGTCGGAACCGCGCACCTCGGGCGCCGGCTGCACCGGCAGCACCGTCTCGTCGTCGCTGCCGGAAGCCAGCGGGCTGATGGTCCACCACGGCCGGCCCTGCGCCTCGGCGCTCTCCCGCACCTGGCGCAGCGACCGGTACGCGGAGGCGCCCAGATCGATGCCGCCCCCGAGTACGGACGTGTCGATCGGTGCGGCACCGCCGATCGAGGCCGCCGTCCACGACGCCTCGAGGAACTCCTGCCCGGTGCGCACGAGATCGGTTGCGCGCGTGCGAATCTTCTCCGGATCGCACAGCAGCACGTGCGCGTCGCGGGGAAGCACGTCCGACAGCAGTTGCAGTTCGCCGGGCTGCAGCAGCGGCAGCAGCGCCTCCATGCCCTCGACCGGGATGCCGGCGGAGAGCTTGTCCAGCATCTCGACCAGCGCCGCGTCGGCCGGGTTGTCGGCCGCGAGCTGTGCGGCCCGGTCGCGCACCTGCTCGGTGAGCAGCAGTTCGCGGCACGGCGGCGCGATGACGGTGGCGACCTCGAGCTCGAGCTCGGGCAGCGACCGCTGATCGGCGACCGAGAAGGCGCGCAGCTCGGTGACCTCGTCGCCCCAGAACTCGACGCGCACGGGGTGGTCCGCGGTGGGCGGGAAGATGTCGAGAATGCCTCCGCGCACCGCGAACTCGCCCCGCTTGCCGACCATGTCGACACGCGTGTAGGCCAGCTCGACGAGCCTCGAGATCAGGCCCTCGAACTCGTGCTCGGCCCCGACCCGCAGAATGACGGGCTCGATCTCGCCCAGGCCCGGCGCCATGGGCTGCACCAGCGAGCGGACGGTGGTCACGATCACCTGCAGCGGCGGGCCGTAGTCGGGATCCTCGGGCCGCGCGAGCCGGCGGAGCACCTGGAGCCGGCGACCGACCGTGTCGGCGCCCGGCGACAGCCGCTCGTGCGGCAGCGTTTCCCACGACGGGAACTGGGCCACCGCGTCACCGATGATCTCGCGCAACTCGACGGTGAGGTCGTCGGCCTCACGACCGGTCGCGGTCACCAGCAACAGCTGCGTCTGCTCGGCCAGGGCCGCGGCGACGAACGGCCGCACGGGGTTGGGGGCGACGATGTCGACGGCCGACCGGCCGATGTACTCGCGCACGCGACCGATGGCGCTGTCCGCGAGGGCGGTCCTAGCAAGCCCGGCGAGCGGAGTGGTCACTCCGGCCGAGACCGCGCGGGCCGAGGCAGCCGAGGACGGAGCTGAAGAGGACACGGAAGACAACGACGGCGCTCCTGATGTCGTGAAATGCAGACCGCTCGATTCTATGCGCGTGTGCCGACACGGGGGCCGACCGCCCGATCCGCGCCCGCGCCCGGGCGCCGGATCACTGCCCGAGCTGCGGGTCGGCCTCGAGGTTCGTCAGCCCGTTCCAGCAGAGGTTCACCAGGTGCGCCGCGACGACCTCCTTCGACGGGGTGCGCTCGTCGAGCCACCACGTGGCGGTGGTGGCGACCATGCCGACGAGGGCCTGCGCGTACAGCGGCGCGAGTTCCGGATCGAATCCGCGTTTGGCGAAGTCGCCGGCGAGGATGTGCCCGACCTGCCGGACCGCTTCGTTGAGCAGGCTCGAGTAGGTGCCCTCGTCGGCGGCGACCGGCGAGTCCCGAACCAGGATCCGGAAGCCGTCCGTCCGCTCGTCGATGTACGTGAGCAGCGCGAGTGCCACCCGCTCGACGCGGATGCGCGAGCGGTTCTGGGTCAGCGACGACGTGATCATCTCGAGCAGCTTGGACATCTCACGGTCGACGACGACGGCGTAGAGGCCTTCCTTGCCGCCGAAGTGTTCGTAGACGACCGGCTTGGACACCTGGGCCCGCGCGGCGATCTCCTCGATCGAGGCGGCCTCGTACCCGCGTTCGGCGAAGAGCGCGCGTCCGATCTCGATCAACTGCTCCCGACGCTGGGTGCCCGTCATCCGTGTGCGCGGCGCGCGTTCGGCACCCTGGGATTCTCGTGATGGTCGCGACACTCGAGGTAACCGTCCTTTCCGACACGCCGCGCGGAACACCGACGGCGCTGGTAGAGGCCAGCTTATAGCTCCCCGGCGAACGAATTTCGCCTACGGTTCGACGCGCGGCGCGTCGACATGCGAGGATCGTTCCCGCATTACGAGCGACAGCTCGTGGTCGCGGTAATCCGCCGTAGTGTAATGGCAGCACCTCTGATTTTGGTTCAGATAGTTCAGGTTCGAGTCCTGGCGGCGGAGCTCTCCCGAGCTCTCTTCCCTCCCTCACATTCACCCGATCGAATGTGATTCCCGACACCACCTACCGACCGGTAAGTTCGATGTTGCTACCGTCCCGTTAACTTTCGCTCCCGCGCGAGAGCGGGGGTTTGCACGGCTGCCCGATCCCGGGCCGCCCGGTTCTCCGGACGACCGTGCTCCCCCGCGGCTAGTGTCGGGCGCGTTGCCATCACGAGAACTCGTCGCGATATTCTTTGTCGGAACGTGCGCGACGAGTCCGCCCGCGCAAGCGGCCAAGCGTAGATCGAAACTCGAGGGAGCTTCATGCCACCGAAGACCGCCGTCATCGTCCTCGCCGCCGGTGCCGGGACGCGAATGCGGTCGAAGACCCCCAAGGTGCTGCACACTCTGGCCGGGCGCTCGATGCTCGCGCACTCCCTGCACGCCGCGGCGGCCGTCGAGCCCACCGAACTGGTAACGGTGATCGGACACGATCGTGACGCGGTCGGTGCCGCGGTCGACGAGGTCGCCAAGGACCTGGGGCGCGCCGTCGCGACGGCCGTCCAGCACGAGCAGAACGGCACCGGGCACGCCGTCGGATGCGGGTTGACCGCGCTGCCGGACGACTTCGACGGCACCGTGCTGGTGACCGCCGCCGACGTCCCACTGCTCGACGCCGAGACGCTGCGCGCGCTGGTCGGAACCCACACCGCCGAGCCTGCGGCCGCGGTGACCGTCCTGACCTCGACGGCGCCGGACCCCACCGGGTACGGGCGGATCCTGCGCACCACCGACGGCGAGGTCGCCGCGATCGTCGAGCAGGCCGACGCCACCGAGTCCCAGCGCGCGATCACCGAGGTCAACTCGGGCGTCTACGCCTTCGACGCCGCCACGCTCCGCGCCGCGCTGTCGTCGCTGAGCGCGGACAACGCGCAGGGCGAGCTGTACCTCACCGACGTCATCGCGATCGCCCGACAGGCGGGGAAAACCGTTCGGGCCCAGCACATCACCGACAACCTCCTCGTCGCCGGGGCGAACGACCGGGTCCAGCTGGCCCAGCTCGCCGGCGAGCTCAACCGCCGCATCCTCGAGCGGCACATGCGGGCCGGGGTGACCGTGGAGGATCCGTCGAGCACGTGGATCGACGTGGACGTCACGATGGACCGCGACGTCACGCTGCGTCCCGGCGTCCAGCTCCGCGGCGCCACCACGATCGGCGAGGACGCCGTCATCGGCCCCGACACCACGCTCACCGACGTCACCGTCGGGGAGGGCGCATCGGTGATCCGCACGCACGGCGAGGGCGCCGAGATCGGCCCGTCCGCGACCGTCGGCCCGTACACCTACCTGCGGCCCGGCACCGCCCTGGGCGCGTCCGGCAAGCTCGGGGCGTTCGTCGAGACCAAGAACGCCGATATCGGCGCACACTCGAAGGTGCCGCACCTGACCTACGTCGGCGATGCGACGGTCGGCGAGCACAGCAACATCGGAGCATCCAGTGTTTTCGTGAACTACGACGGCGTGAACAAGAGCCGCACCGTCGTCGGTTCGCATGTGCGCACCGGATCCGACACCATGTTCGTCGCACCCGTCCGTGTCGGTGACGGCGCCTACACGGGTGCAGGCACGGTCCTGCGCAACGACGTGCCGCCGGGGGCGCTCGCCGTCTCGGGTGGCAAACAACGCAACATCGAGGGTTGGGTCGAGCGGAATCGACCCGGCACTCCCGCTGCCGAGGCAGCGGCACTAGCAGCCCAGCAACAAACCGATCAGCTAGAACCAAAGGATGGCGAAGACCAGTGAGCGCGATATCCAGCGACGTGCAGAAGAACTTGATGCTCTTCTCGGGCCGCGCACACCCCGAACTGGCGGAGCAGGTGGCCAAGGAATTGGACATCAAGGTCACGCCGCAGACGGCTCGTGACTTCGCCAACGGCGAGATCTTCGTCCGGTTCGAAGAGTCGGTGCGAGGCAGCGACGCGTTCGTGCTGCAGAGCCACCCGGCACCGCTGAACCAGTGGATCATGGAGCAGTTGATCATGATCGACGCTCTCAAGCGCGGATCCGCCAAGCGGATCACGGCGGTGCTGCCGTTCTACCCGTACGCCCGCCAGGACAAGAAGCACCGCGGACGCGAGCCCATCTCGGCCCGCCTGATCGCGGATCTGCTCAAGACCGCGGGCGCCGACCGGATCATCACGGTCGATCTGCACACCGACCAGATCCAGGGCTTCTTCGACGGTCCGGTCGATCACATGCACGCGCAGGGCCAGCTCGCCCAGTACGTGCGCGAGAACTACGGCACCGACAACATCTGCGTCGTCTCCCCCGACGCGGGCCGCGTGAAGGTCGCCGAGAAGTGGGCCGACGCCCTCGACGGCGCGCCGCTGGCGTTCGTGCACAAGACCCGCGATCCGCTGGTGCCCAACCAGGTCAAGTCCAACCGCGTCGTCGGTGACGTCAGCGGGCGCACCTGCGTGCTGATCGACGACATGATCGACACCGGCGGCACCATCGCCGGCGCCGTCGAAGTCCTCAAGAACGCCGGTGCCGGTGACGTGATCATCGCGACCACGCACGGTGTGTTCTCGGATCCAGCCGCGGAGCGCCTCGCGAACTGCGGCGCCAAGGAGGTCATCGCGACCGACACGCTGCCGATCCCCGAGGAGAAGCGGTTCCCGACGCTGACGGTGCTGTCCATCGCGCCGCTGCTGGCCCGCACCATCCAGGAGGTCTTCGAGAACGGCTCGGTGACTTCCCTCTTCAACGGCATCGCCTAGGCGGTCTACTGCGCCCGTGCCCGATTCGCGCTTCGCGAGCCGGGCACGGGCGTAGCCTTTCCAGTGTGTTCTCCGGATTCCCGACGGCCGCACTGGACTTCTACGAGGACCTCGAGGCCGACAACAGCAAGAGTTGGTGGACGGCGCACAAGTCCGTCTACGACACCGACGTCCGCGCGCCGATGGTCGAGTTGCTCACCGACCTCGAGCCCGAGTTCGGCTCCGGCAAGGTCTTTCGGCCGTACCGGGACGTCCGGTTCTCGAAGGACAAGTCGCCGTACAAGACTCATCAGGGCGGCTTCGTCGAGGTCTGCTCGGGCGTGGGTTTCTACGTGCAGATCGACGCGTCCGGGCTGTTCCTGGCCGGCGGCCACTACGCCCACACCCCCGAGCAACTCGCGCGCTACCGAGAGACGGTCGACGACGAGCGCCGCGGCCGCTCCCTGCAACGCATCGTGCGCAAGCTCGAGTCCGCCGGCTACGACATCGGCGGGGACCGTCTCGCGACCCGGCCCCGTGGTGTCGCGGCCGACCATCCCCGCCTCGACCTGCTGCGTCATCGATCGCTCACGGCCGGTCGCAACTACGGGTGCCCGGACTGGCTCGGCACCGCCGATACGGCCGACGAGGTCCGGCATGCCTGGCGGGCGATGCGCCCCCTCGTGGACTGGTTCGCCGACGCTTTCGGGGTGGTGTGAGCCGGACTCGGCCGACGCGGAGAGTTGATGTGCCACAAGACTTTGCCGAGATCCAGTGCTCCCGAACATGAGTTTGGTCACGCGCGACGAGAAAAGTGGACCTCGGTGTAGCCGGGGTCGGAGCGGTGCCTTATTGTGGCTCGTCGTGATCGACGCGCAGACCCTGGAAAACCCCGCCGCCGCCTCTGTTCCGAATCCGCAACCGGTTCGCCGATGGACTCCCGGGTCTTGTGTGTGGTGTGGAAGCGCCGAATCGATCGAAGTGTTCCGCAACGAACCGCGCTGTGAGGTTTGCCGTGAGCACGAGACCGTCATCGACGAGGCCCGCAAGTTCATGGGCATGTACGGCCTGCGCCCGATCGGCGGCACGCTGCAGTCCGACGACGACGAAGAGCGCGAATGGCGAGTCAACGCCCGCGACGCCCGCGCGGCCCTGAACCAGATCCGTCTGCCCGAGCCGCCGGACCCGGCGCTCATCCGCAAGTCGATGCGCCCCAAGGCCGCTCGCATCGTGACCGCGTTCGAGGCCGAGTCGGCTCCGGCCCGCAAGGCACCCGCGCGTCCCCGCACCGCATCGTCCGCGCCGGCCCCCGCCCCGACCGCTGCCGTTGCACCGGCGAAGAAGCTCGACGTCGCCGCGCTCGAGGAGCGGGTGACGGGCCTGCTCGACCAGCTCACCAAGGTGGACACACAGATCGGACTGGCCGAGGCCGCCCAGGGTCTGGCGGCACGTGCCCGCCTCAACGACCTCAACAGCCAGAAGGCCACCATCCTCCGCACGCTGGCGGCGCTCGAGAAGGCGCGCCGCAGCGCGGGCGAGTAGACAGGGATCGGTCGGCATGCTGATTCGCGACGCGGTCGAGGGCGATCTGCCGGGGATCCTCGAGGTCCACAACGAGGCGATCGCCAACACGACGGCGAACTGGGACGACGCGCCGGCCGATCTGGACGAGCGGCGGCGGTGGCTCGACGACCGCCGCCGACTCGGCTTCCCGATCCTCGTCGCGGACATCGACGGCACGGTCGCGGGCTACGCGTCGTACGGGGTGTGGCGGCCCAAGAGCGGGTACCGCCACACCGTCGAGAACTCGGTGTACGTGCACGTCGACTATCACCGGCGGGGTATCGCCACTGCGCTGATGGCGGAGCTGATCGACCGGGCCCGCGCCGCGCGCATCCACGTGATCGTGGCGAGCATCGAGTCGTCGAACACCACATCCATCGCCCTGCACGAGCGCTTCGGGTTCCGGATCGTCGCGCAGATGCCCGAGGTGGGGCGAAAGTTCGACCGCTGGCTGGACATGACCTACATGCAGCTGACGCTGCCCGATCCGTACGCCACTGAGTAGTCAGCCCCGGCGGGCACACACCAGCGCGAACCGCTCGTCCGCGTCGGTCCAGGTCTGGACGTCGTCGAAGCCGACCGCGGTGAGTTCCGCGCGGATGCCGTTCTTGCGGAACTTCGCCGAGATCTCGGTACGGATCTGCTCGCCCGCCGCGAACGGCACCGTCAGACCGAGGTCGGCCACGCGGACGCTCATCGCGGTGTCGGCTTCGAGTCGCATCTCGATCCACTCCTCGACCGGGTCCCACAGCGCGATGTGCCGGAACCGGTCCAGGTCGAAATCCGCCCCCAATTGTTTGTTCAACACCGACAGCACGTTGAGGTCGAACTGGGCGGTGACCCCGGCGGCATCGTCGTACGCCGGCACCAGCACCGCGGGATCCGTCACCAGCGCGACGCCGAGCAGCAGATGCTCGCCCGGGTCGAGGACGTCGGCGATACCGGCCAGGAAGACGCGGCGCTCGTCCGGCACGAGGTTCCCGAGCGTTCCACCGAGGAACGCGATCATCCGGTGTCCGCCGCCCGGCAGGTGGTGCAGCGAGTCGGTGAAGTCCCCCACCACCCCGTGGACGTCGATCTCCGGGAACTCCGCCGCGATCCGGTGCGTCGCATCGCGGAGGGCACTCTCGGACACGTCCTGCGGGACGTACTTCTCCAGCGAGCCCCGGGTGCCAAGTGCATCGAGCAACAGTCGCGTCTTCTCGGACGAACCCGACCCCAGTTCCACCAGGACCTGTGGAGCCGCGAGGGCCGCGATCTCGCGGGCATGCTCCTCGAGCAGGGCCCGTTCGGTCCGCGTCGGGTAGTACTCCGGCAGCCGCGTTATCCGCTCGAACAGCTCGCTGCCCCGCGCGTCGTAGAACCACTTGGGCGGCAACCATTTGGGGGTCGCCGTCAGCCCCCGGGCCGCGTCGCCGCGCAGCGCGGCCGCCAGTTCGTCGGGTGTGATGTGGACTTCCAGGGTCGGTGCTCTCATACCTCTCCGATCTCCAGAACCTTCTCGGATGACGCTCACAGCGGAGTCGTGATCAGGTGGCCGGGACGCGCGGTGACGATGTACGCGTCCGGAATCTCCTTCCAGTTGTGGTTACGGTCGTAGGGCTCGGAGCTGACGACCGCACGGTCGTCGTCGACGAGGGCCGAGAGCGAGTGGTCCCACGTGGTCGCCCACAGCTGCCGGCCGTCACAGAGGAGCATGTTCAGCCGCGACCCGGGCGCCGCCTCGGTGACCGCCGTCGTCACCTGCATCAGCGCCACCTCGGGGCTGTTGTCGCGCAGGGCGTGGCGCACGAGCAACCACAGCAGCGCCGAATCGGTGGGCGCCTCGAGCCCCAGGAGATCCACGGTGGGAAGCCCGGCCGCGGGACCGATCATCGACTCGGGCCAGTTCGAGATGCGGCCGTTGAGGCTGAACGCCCAATGCCCGGATACGAACGGGGCACACGCGCTGCGCTCGACGGGCATCCCGACGGTCGCCGAGCGGATCGCGGCCAGCACCGCATGCGAGCGGACCCGCGAGAGCATCTCGGGTAACGCCGGATCCGACCAGATCGGCATCGCGCTGCGGTACCGCGACAACGTCGGCCCCCACCACGCCGCGCCGAACCCGTCCGCATTGATGGTGCCGCCGCCGCGCATGTCCCGCGGCGACCACGACTGCCGTAGCAGCGAGAACTCCCCCGCCGAGACCACCTCACGAACGGATCGCGTCGGTCCGATGTAGCCCAGGTGCCGGCACATCACACGTCCCGGGCACAACGGAAACCGGCGAAGATCTGACGCCGGATCGGATGATCCCAGTTCCGGAAGGTGCCCCGGCACGCGATCGGGTCGGTGCCGAACGAGCCGCCGCGCAGCACCCGGTAGTCGCCGTCGAGGAACACCTCCGAGTACTCGCGATACGGAAACGCCGCGAACCCCGGGTAGCCGGTGAACGACGACGACGTCCACTCCCACACGTCGCCCATCAACTGCTGCACCCCGAGCGCGGACGCGCCCGCGGGGTACGAGCCGATCGGCGCAGGGCCCAGATGGCGCTGCCCGAGATTCGCCCGGGTCCGGTCGGGTTCGTCGTCGCCCCACGGGAAGCGGCGCGAGCGCCCGCTCACCGGGTGCCACCGTGCGGCCTTCTCCCATTCGGCCTCGGTCGGCAGCCGCTTGCCCGCCCATCGCGCGTACGCCTGGGCCTCGAACCAGCAGACGTGCACGACCGGCTCGTCCGGGGGAACGGGCTCGAGGATCCCGAAACGGTGCCGCCACCAGTTCCCGCCGCCATCACCGGTCCAGAACATCGGCGCCTCGAGCCCGGACTCGCGTCGATGCCGCCACCCACGCTCGCTCCAGAGTTCCCGCCGCCGGTAGCCGCCGTCCTCGATGAAGTGCGCGTAGTCGGCGTTGGTGACCGGGACGGTGTCGATCGCGAACTCCTCGACATGCACCCGGTGCGCGGGACGCTCGTTGTCCAGCGCCCACGGATCGTCCGAGGTCCCCATCGTGAACTCCCCCGCGGGGATCACCGCCTCGCGCTCGGTCACCGGCCGGCGGGCGGCCCGGACCGGCGGCGCGGTGAGCACCGCGGGTCCCTTCCGCAACTGGTGGGTCGCGAGCATCGTCTCGTCGTGCTGCTGCTCGTGTTGCGCGATCATCGCGAACGCGAAACCGTCCTGCTCGAGCCGACGGCCACGAAAACTGCTCGCGTCCAGAACATCCCATACCTTGCGGCGAACCTGACCGACGTAGTGCCGCGCCTCGGCGGGCCCGAGCAGCGGCAGCGTCGGACGCGCGGATCGCGCGTGCTTGAACGCGTCGTACAGCTCGTCGATGTCGCGGCGCACCGGCTCGCGGCCGCCCACGTCGCGGACCAGCCACAGCTCCTCCTGATTGCCGATGTGCGCCAGGTCCCACACCAGCGGGCTCATCAGCGGCGAGTGCTGGGCCACCAGATCGGCATCGTCGACGCACTCGATCAGGGAGTTGCTGCGTCCCCGGGCCCGCAGCAGCGCCGCCTCCAACTGCTCGCGCACCCCCGTCACGACCGCTCCCCCGTCGGGCACTGCCCGCGGCGACATCGCGCGGCGGCGGCACCGAGGCCCGACGCCAACCCCCGGTCGGGTGCGTACTCGGCCGCGAGCTCGAGCAGATCGCCCGCAGCGGTGCGCAGTTCACCGTCCCCGAGCCCGAAGCGGGCCGCGTCGGACCACCGGCCGCGCGTCGTGGTTCCCACACCCACGGCCGCGAGCGCCGCGTCCGGCGAGGTCGACAGCGCCTCGATCGCCGCGATCGGGAACCGCCACTGGTCCCCCGGCTGGGCGTCGAAATACCGCACCTCGAGGTGACCCACCGCGCGCACCGGCGGAAACACGGTGGTGAGGTGGTAGTCCAGGTCGGCGTGGGTGGGCCGGCGGTCCAGTTCGTCGTCGAGCACGCCGTCGATCCAGTCCGCGAACGTCGCGCCGGGTGGCGCCGTCCAGCACGGCCCGTCCCGGATCACGCACAGCAGCGGGACGTCGAGGACCCAGCGCGCGTAGTCACCGACCGGATCGAGCGTCACGTCGGCCGTTCCGGTGGTGCGCGGCGGGTCCAACTCGAGCCACGTGCGCATCCGCTGCGACGCCCAGTCCCCCGGCGGAATGCCACACAGCCGCGGCGAGCACGCGAACGCGGCGAGCAGCGCGGGCCCGACGGCGTGCAGGAGGTTCCACCGACGGGCCACCTCGTCGACATCGGCACCCGCGTCGACGCTGACCTGCACGGCGGCGGTGTTGCACATCATGAGCTTGCCGAACGGGCCGATGTCCTCGAAGCGCTCCTCCATCGCCCGGTATCGGGGCAGCTGGAGGAGTCGGTGAGCCGCGCGGCGCGCATCGGCGGCATCCGAATGGGCGGCGATGGAGCGGCGGGCGAGGAGATGGCGCAGAACCCGTTCGTCGGAGGCGAGGGCTTCGCAGAGCGCGAGGGCGCTGTCACGGGGAGCGCTGGAGAGTTCGATCTGACCGCCGGGTTCGACGGTGACGAGACTGCCTGCCGGCAGTGGTAGAGCGGGGGAATCGGGCACGAGCGATCGGGATGCATGGGGGCCGAGAGCTGCGGCGATGGCAGCCAGCCCGGGGCGCGTGGGAGCAGGACTGTGGTGCGCGGTGAGCCACTCGAGCTCCGCGCCGATCAGCCTCGGCGGACCCAGTTTGAAGCAGACACCGCCGACGTACGACTCCGCTGCGGGGCGCGACGTCAGACTGGTGGACTCGACAGCGACAACCATGCCATCCTCCCCTCGGGGGCGGTCGAGCGTCCTTCTCGAGGGTAGAGCCCGCTCCCCGATGTGGCTACCGATGAGGAGGAATCGCCGTGCTCGATCTCGAACGGCTCAGGCAGGACACCCCGGGATGCCTCGAGCGGGTGTTCCTCGACAGCGCCGGATCGTCGCTACCGCCGCAGCCGGTCCTCTCGACCGTCATCGGGCACCTGCGCCGCGAGGCCGAGGTCGGCGGGTACGTCGCGGCCGACGAGCGCGCCGACGACCTCGCCGCCGTCCGCGGCTCGATCGCCCGATTGATCGGCGCGACACCGGCCGCCATCGCCCTGGTCGACAGCGCGACGCGGGCGTGGTGCGAGTTCTTCGGGGCCGTCCCGTTGCGCGCCGGCGACCGGATCCTGGTCTCACGGGTGGAGTACGCGAGCAACGCGATCACCGCGCTGCACCGCGCCCGCGCGGCGGGGGCGACGGTGGAGGTGGTGCCGAGCGATCCCAGTGGACGGATCGATCTCGACGCCCTCGACCGGATGCTCGACGACCGGGTACGACTGGTCTCGCTCGTCCACGTGCCCACCAACGGCGGGCTGATCAACCCGGTCCGTGAGGTCGTCGAACTCGCGCACCGGCACGGCGCGCTGGTACTGCTCGACGCGTGCCAGTCGATCGGGCAGGTTCCGATCGACGTCGACGACCTCGGGGTGGATGCACTGTCGGCGACAGGGCGAAAGTGGTTGCGGGGCCCACGCGGAACCGGATTCCTGTACCTGCGGACCGAACTTGCCGGATCACTGACGCCGTCGACCCTCGATCTTCATGGTGCGGAATGGATTTCGGCGGACGACTACCGGCCCGCGCCGGACGCGACCCGCTTCGAACTGTGGGAGTGCGACGTCGCGGCGAGGCTCGGCCTCGGCGCCGCGGTCGACTACCTCCTGGGCATCGGAATCGACTACGCCGCAAGGGCGATCACCGATCGCGCCGATTCCCTCCGCGAGGGACTGGGCGCGATGCCCGGCGTCGAGGTCCGGGACCTGGGCGTCGACCGGAGCGGCATCGTGACCTTCACCGTCGACGGCGTCGATCCCGCGCTGGTCCGGGAACACCTCGCGAACAACCGGATCACCGTCACGGTGAGCGGTCGCTCGTCGACCCTGCTGGACATGAGCGCACGCGGTCTCGACGCCGTCGTCCGCGCGTCGCCGCACTACTTCGTCTCCGACGGCGACATCGAGTGGGTCCTCAGGACGCTGTCGACGCTCCGATAGCGCATCGGCCACTTCGGCCACTTCGGCCACATCTGACCCTCGAGTAACATTTCGGACAACTGTTTCGCAATGCTCATATAACTCCCCCGACGCGCCGGTAGTCACATGACTGGCATCAACCGATCACTGGGGAGGAATTGAGTTATGCAGCGCACCAAGGCCGCCGTTCTGTCGGCGGGCATCCTCGCGGCGGGTCTCCTGCTCGCCGCGTGCAACGACGACGACGGGACGCCGGTGCCCGAAACCACGTCCACCGCGCCCAGCACCACGACCTCGGCGCCGCCGACGACGAGCGCGGAGGCAACGCCTACGGGGGCAGGCGAAGCGGGCGCCGGTGGGTCCGGTGGGTCCGCCGGTAGTGCCGGAGGTGGCGCGAACCAACCGGCCGCCGGAACCGGTACCGGCGGCTCCGGCGGCGGCCAGAACGCCGGGCCGGGAACCCCGCCCCCGCCGCCGTCACCCGCACCGGTCGGCGATCAGCAGCAACCGCCGGCCGATCCGAACTCCGGCAATCCCGTGGACGAGGAGAAGACGGATCCCGGTTCCGCCCCCGGCGGGGACGGCGGCGCAACCGGAGAGGGGACGGACCCGGACGGCACCAAGGATCCGGGCACGGGCGACACCGATACCGGAGGAGACAAGGGGGACGGCGGCGACAAGGGCGAGGGGGATCCCCCGAAGAACGATCAGCCGAACGGCTGACCGAACGGCCGCGCCGCACTCCCCCTCGAGGGTGGTGCGTCGCGGCCGGCCCGTCGGCGTACCGGAGTTAGGTTCCCGCTGGGCGGGATGTGTGTGCCGTCGAACCTATTGCGCGTGTAAATGATCTGTGTCACACATTCATTCGTGAGAGGACGACCACATGGCTGACGCCACACCGATCCGACCGATCCAGGCTGATCAAGTCACCGAATGGGCCTACGAGGCCGATGTCGTCGTCGCCGGATTCGGTGTCGCCGGTGCCTCCGCTGCGGTCGCTGCCGCCACGGAGGGCGCCGAGGTCCTGGTGCTCGAGCGCACCGGCGGCTGGGGCGGCGCCGCGGCGATGGCTGGCGGATTCATCTACATGGGCGGCGGAACCCCCCTGCAGAAGGCGTGCGGTTTCGAGGACACCGTCGACAACATGAAGGCGTTCATGACGGCCGCGCTCGGCCCGGGCGTCGACGAGGCCAAGATCGACGCCTACTGCGAGGGCAGCGTCGACCACTACCACTGGCTGGCGGACGAGTGTGGCGTCCCGTTCAAGATGAGCTTCTGGGGCGAGCCGGGCTGGGAGCCGCCGGGCGACGACGGCCTGCAGTACACCGGCGGCGAGAACTCCGCCCCGTTCAACGCGACCATCCCGCCGGCGCCGCGCGGCCACGTCCCGCAGATGCAGGACAAGCACGTGAGCAGCGAGAAGGGCGGCGGCTACATGCTCATGAAGCCGCTCACCGACAAGGCCGCCGAACTGGGCGTCAAGGCCGAGTACGACATGCGCGTGCAGGCCCTGATCGTCGACGCCCACGGCCGCGTCGTCGGCCTGCAGGCCAAGCAGTACGGCAAGGACGTCGCCGTCCGCGCCCGCAAGGGTGTCGTGCTCGCGACCGGCAGCTTCGCGTACAACGACGACATGCTGGCGGCGTACGCCCCGCGTCTGATCGGCCGCCCGGCCGCCTCCATCGAGGAGCACGACGGTCGCGCGATCCGCATGGCCCAGGCGCTCGGCGCCGACCTGGCGCACATGGACGCCACCGAGGTCGCGTTCTTCTGCGATCCGCAGCTGTTCATCCGCGGCATCCTGGTCAACGGCCGCGGTCAGCGCTACATCAACGAGGACACCTACCCGGGCCGCGTCGGCCAGGCCACGCTGATCGAGAACCAGAACCAGTCGTTCCTGGTCATCGACGAGGAGGCGTACGAGGAGGGCATGACCCGTCCGACGTCGAGCCCGCAGCTGCGCCACCAGCCCAAGTGGGTGGCCGAGACCGTCGAGGAACTCGAGGCCGAGATGGGTCTGCCCGCCGGCGCGCTGCAGGCCACCGTCGACGTCTACAACCGCCACGCCGCGAACGGCGAGGATCCGCTGTTCGGCAAGAAGGCCGAGTGGGTCAAGCCGATCGGTTCGCCCGTCGCGGCCATCGACCTGCGCGGCATGACCGGCGGCTTCACGCTCGGCGGCCTGCGCACCAGCGTCGACTCCGAGGTCCTGCACGTCTCCGGCGAGCCGATTCCGGGCCTGTTCGCCGCGGGTCGCTGCACCTCCGGCGTCTCGGCCGGCGGCTACGCCAGCGGCGCGTCCCTCGGTGACGGCAGCTTCTTCGGCCGTCGCGCCGGACAGAGCGCCGCGAAGGCCTGACGCTCCACCCCTCGCCGAATCGGCCCGGTCGACGCATCGCCGTCGACCGGGCCGATTCCCGTTTCCGCAGGCCGTCCGGTAGAGTGTTTCAAGTTGTCTCGGCGAGGGCGATTCGCGAAGAACTTTTTCACGCTGAATCACCGTGATCGACGCGGCTACGGCTCCGCTCGAGCAGTCTGCACTGCTCCCCGGCCGTCCGTGTCCGTCCGCCTCTCCCGCGACGACGACCGACCGCCAGCGAAATCTCACGTGAGTTGTAGGAGCCGTTCAAAATGTCTGACGCCAATCGCCTCGTAGCCTCCGCGCGTACCGAGTTCGGTAAGGGTGCCGCCCGTCGTGCTCGTCGCGATGGCCAGGTTCCCGCCGTCCTGTACGGCCACGGCACCGACCCGCAGCACCTGAACCTCCCGGCTCGTGAGTTCGCCGCCATCCTGCGCGCACACGGCACCAACGTCGTCATGACGCTCGAGGTCGACGGCAAGGAGCAGCTGGCGCTGACCAAGTCGGTCGTCGTCCACCCGATCCGCCGCTACATCGAGCACACCGACCTGCTGATCGTCCAGAAGGGCGAGAAGGTCTCGGTCGAGGTTCCCGTCGTCCTCACCGGTGTTGCTGCTCCCGGCGCGCTCGTCACCGAAGAGGCCAACACCATCAAGCTCGAGGTCGAGGCGCTGCACATCCCCGAGAACGTCGAGATCTCCATCGAGGGCGCCGAGATCGGCACCCAGTTCCTCGCCGGTGGCGTCACGCTGCCGAAGGGTGCAACCCTGGCTGACGATGCGGATCTGCTGCTCGTCAACATCGTTGCCGCTCAGGCCGCCGAGCCCACCGAGGCCGAGGCCGCTGCCGAGGCTCCGGCCGAAGAGGCCTGAGCAGCTCCACGCTGAACGTCGTGCGGCGCGCCGAACCCGATTCGGGTTCGGCGCGCCGTTGCTTTGTAGCGCTGCAGTCGTATGACGCTGCCGTCGTACGACACGGATCGTGAAAGGACACCTCGGTGAGCGACGAGAACGGCACCGCGTTGGTGGTCGGCCTGGGCAACCCCGGGCCCCAGTACGAGAAGACCCGCCACAACATCGGATTCATGGTGGCCGACCTGCTCGCCGGGCGAGTGAGCGGAAAGTTCAGCGCCCACAAGCGCAGCGGCGCCGAGATCGTCCAGACCCGGATCGCTGGGCGGCAGGTGATCCTCGCGAAGCCCCGGTCGTACATGAACCTGTCGGGCGGTGCGGTATCCGGTCTGGCCCGGTTCTTCTCCGTCGAGCCGGAGAACATCGTCGTCGTGCACGACGAACTGGACCTCGACTTCGGCACTATCCGCCTCAAGCTCGGCGGCGGCGAGGGCGGCCACAACGGGCTGCGCTCGATCTCGAACTCCCTCGGCACCAAGGACTACCTGCGCACCCGCGTCGGCATCGGCCGGCCCCCGGGACGTCAGGATCCCGCCGACTACGTGCTCAAGCCGTTCTCGAGCGTCGAACGCAAGGAACTCGACCTGGTCTGCGAGGAAGCCGCCGACGCTGCCGAACTGGTCCTCCAGCTCGGCCTGGAGGCCGCACAGAACCGGCTGCACTGAGGGCGCAGCCGGTCCGCCGCTCAGGCCGCCATCGTCGGGGCGATGGCCTCCATCTGCTCGATGACGAGCTTGATCGCGGCCGGCTGGCGATCCGGCGGATAGCCGTGCCGGGTCAGCAGGCGCTTGATCTGTGATCGCAGGCGAGCCTTGACGTCCTCTCGGACGGTCCAGTCGGTCGACGCGTCACGACGCATCACCGCCACGAGGTCGCGGGCGATGTCCGCGAGCTTGCCCTCCCCCTGTTCCTCGACGGCCGACTCGTTCTGTGCGACAGCGTCGTAGAACGCGAGCTCGTTGTCGTCGAGCGGCGGCGTGAATCGGTTGCCTCGATCCGATTCGGCGGCCACCTCCTTCGCCATCTCGACGAGCGCGGCGATCACCTCGGCGGAGGTGAGCTGACTGTTGGTGTACTTCACCATCAACGACTGGAGCTTCTCCGAGAAGGCGCGGAGCCGTATCACGTTGTGCTTGGCGGCCTTCTGCGCCTCGTCGTTGATCAGCTTCCGCAACGCCTCGATCGCGAGGTTGGGGTTCTTCGCTTCCTGCGCCTTGCGGATGAAATCGACATTGATGTCACCCAACGAGGGCTTCGGCATCCCGGCCGCGTCGTAGATGTCGAGGACCTCACCGGATTCGACCGACGCCGCCATCAGCTGCCGCAGTGCCCGCTGGACGTCCTCGGGCACGGCCTGACCACGCGCGTAGCGTTCCTCCGCATCCCACTTGGCCATGTAGATGCGCACTTCCTCGAAGAACTGCGCGATCGGGGCCTGCTCGCGGAGCGCCTCGTGGCTACCGCAGATGGCCCAGGTCCGCGAGAGTTGCGACGCGAACTTGCGGTAGCGGGCCGCGAGGGTCTCCTCACCCTCCCCCACCTGGTTCTCGGGATTGCGCGGATCCCTCAGATAGTTGACTGTCGCATTGGCGGCATCGAAGTAGGCTCGCGGACCGGGTTTCTGAAGCTGCGACCGCCAGTCGAAGCCGTGCAGGATGTTCTCGATGATCGTGATGAGGTTCTTCGCGGTGTCGACGGCGGCGTCGATGTCGCGCCCCATCGGCTTCTGCTGCTGATCCGTCTCCGTGTACTCGGCCAGCGCGTGCGCGAGATTGTCGGCCAACGGCGCGTACGCGACGAGCAGGCCGTCCTGCTTGCCGCGGAAGGTGCGGTTCACCCGCGCCAGCGCCTGCATCAGCAGGGCGCCCTTGAGCGGCCGGTCGAGGTACATCGTGTGCAGCGGCGGCGCGTCGAAGCCGGTGAGCATCATGTCCTTGACGATGACGAGTTCGAGTTCGTCGTCGATGTCCTTGATGCGCTTCTTGATCGCGGCGTTCTCGGAGTCGCGACGCACGTGGTCGCTGATCGGCGGCTCGTCGCTGGGGTTTCCGGAGTAGACGACCTTGATCCTGCCGGTGGACAGACTGTCGGTGTGCCAGTCGGGACGCAGCGCCACGATCTCCCGATACAGGTTGGCGCAGATCTCGCGGGTGGCTCCGACGATCATCGCCTTGCCCGTGGCGGTCGGGTTGTCCTCGGAATCGACGAAGGCACGCATCGCGGCCCGTCGGATCTCCCAGTGCTCGACGATGTCCGCTGCGAGCTTCTTCAGCCGGGCAGGGGCACCGTAGACGGCGTTGATGACCGCCACGCTCTTCTCGATGCGATCACGTTCGGTGTCGTCGAGCCCGATGGTCGCCTCGTCGGCCGACGCATCCAGATCCTGTTCCGAAACATCCTCGGCGAAGGACACCTTCACGAGCCGGCTCTCGAAGTAGACCGGAACGGTGGCGCCGTCTTCGACGGCCCGGGTCAGGTCGTAGATGTCGATGTAGTCACCGAAGACGTCGCGAGTATTGCGGTCCTCGAACGAGATCGGCGTACCGGTGAACGCGATCAACGTGGCGTGAGGCAGTGCGTCGCGCAGGTGTCGTGCGTAGCCGTCGAGGTTGTCGTAGTGACTGCGGTGCGCCTCGTCCACGACGACGATGACGTTGCGGCGGGCGGTCAGGAGTGGATGGCTGGCACCGGAATCCCGCTCGTCCTTGGTGCGACCGAACTTCTGCAACGTGGTGAAGTAGATGCCACCGGTGGTACGGCCGGACAGTTCCTGCCGGAGCTCCTCGCGCTTGCGCACCTGCTGCGGCTGTTCGGGAAGCAGCCGCGACCGCAGGAACGTCTCGTAGAGTTGGCCATCGAGTTCTGTGCGGTCGGTGATCACCACGACCGTCGGGTTGGCGAGCGCCGGGTGTCGGATCACCTGGTTGGCGTACAACTCCATCTCCATGGACTTGCCCGAGCCCTGGGTGTGCCACACGACGCCAGCCTTGCCGTTGCTGGCCACCGCCTGCACCGTCTTGCCGACCGCCTTGCTCACCGCGAAGTACTGGTGCGGCTTGGCAATCCGCTTCAGCAGACCGTTCTCGTCCCGGTCGAAGGCGGTGAAGTGGCGGAGCAGCTGCAGGAAGCGTTCCTGGTTGAACAGTCCGTACAGCGCGGTGTCGAGCGGCGTCGTGCCGTCGGTGAGGGTCTCGGTCGTGACGGGGGTGCCGTAGTCGTCGACGTTCCAGGGCGAAAAGTGGTTGAAGGGCGTGAACGGCGTTCCGTACCGCGCGGTGATTCCGTCCGAGATCACGTTGAAGACAGCGAATCTGAAGGCGAGCGGGAACTCCTTCAGATACGTCCGCAGCTGTGCGTGCGCCTGGACCAGGCCGGCGTTCTCGGCTCCGGCCTTCTTGAGCTCGATGACGCTGACCGGCATCCCGTTCAGGTACAGCACGACGTCGAATCGCCGGTGATAGTCGCCCTTCACCAGCGTCACCTGGTTGACCGCGAGCCAGTCGTTGTCGTCGGGTTCCGCCGACAGCAGCCGGATGGTCGGGGTGATCTCCTCACCCGACTCGTCGACGTAGGTGATCTTCCGGAGCCCCTCGGTGAGGAACTGGTGGATCGCCTCGTTCTCCGCGATGGCATCGGTCGACCCTGCCGTCGCGACGGCGGCGACGGCCTCGTCCACGACGTGGTCGGGCAATTGCGGATTGAACCGCGCGATCGACGCGCGCAGGCGCGGCACGATCAGAAGCTCGTCCCACGATGCCCGTTCACCCGAACCGGGCGCGATGTCCGCTCCCGCAGTGGGCCTCCACCCGAGTTCACCGAGAACGTCGAGGGCCATCTGCTCCCAGTCGTTCTCGGTCAGCGCGCGGCTTTCGATCACTGCTATGTCCTCCCTCACAACAACACAACAGGGCAAACAGTACCGGGCACCCGCAATGGTCATCGAAGGTCACATCGCCACATCCGATAACCCCAGTTATCAGGAATCTCTTTGGCATTGCGCTTCTCCGGTCCTCACGATGTGGTCATCACCTCAACCGAACCAGGGAGTCCGTTGTGACCGCTCTTCTCGGGCCCGAGCCCTCGTCCGATCCGCTTGGAACGACCGTCGTCGACACCCCGTCGACGCAGCCGTCGGGCAAGCGGCCGTTCTGGATCGGACTGAGTGCCGGCGTCGCCGCTACCGCGGCGGCAGTCGGCATCGCGTTCGGTGTCGTCACCGCCGTCCGGGCCGCGAGTGCACCCGGCTCGTTCGACATCACCGGGATGATCACGCTCACGGGCAAGACCACCTCGAGCGGACTTCCGACCGGATTCACGTGTGCCGGGGCCGGCGGATACAGCGATCTGTCTTCCTCTGCGGCGGTGACGGTTTCGGACGAGTCCGGAACCCTGCTGGCGAAGGGCCACTTCACCGGCAGCAGCGGCAGCTCCGGCTACTGCATCTTCGACTTCACCGTCACCGATGTCCCGCGCGGCAGCAAGTTCTACGAGGTCGAGATCGCCCACCGCGGCGGCCTGTCCTTCACCGAAGCCGAAGCCGAGAACGGCGTCGCGCTCTCACTGGGCGACTGACGCCCAGCTTCCATCTCATTCGACATCCATCAGAAAGGTCGACCATGACCGCTCCCCAGAATCCCCTGCCCGGACAGCCCAACCAGTTCCCGGCCACTCCCCCGGCGGTCCAGCCGCCGAAGAAGAAGTCCAAGAAGTGGCCGTGGGTGGTGGGTGCCATCGCCGCCGTCGTGGTGATCAGCGCGATCAGCAACGGCAAGGACGACGCGACACCCGCCGACGGTCAGACAGCGGCAGCAGACGTCGTCGCGGTCGACGCGGCAGCACCCGCGGCTCCGGCGGCGCCCGCACCGGCACCGGCACCGGCACCGGCCGCGAAGAAGGCCCTGCCCGGATTGAACGCACCGGTCCGTGACGGCAAGTTCGAGTTCGTCGTCACAGACGTCGAGACAGGGCTCGGCACCGTCGGCGACAACCCGTTCCTCACCAAGAAGGCGCAGGGACAGTTCGTGATCGTGACGATGACTGTGCAGAACACCTCGGACAAGCCGAAGGGACTGAGCCCGAGCGACCAGGAGCTGTACGACTCCCAGGGGCGCAAGTTCACCGCCGACACGTCGGCGGGAATCGCCCTCGACTCAGACGTCTCGGTCTGGGACGAAATCAACCCGGGCAACAAGGTGACGATGAAGGTCGTCTACGACATGCCCGCCGACACCGCGCCGGCCGAGATGGAACTGCACGACTCGATGTTCTCGAGCGGCTCACGCGTCGCCCTCCGGTAGAGGGCCCGATCGGGCGGGCGCGAGCGCTGGGGGGTGCCCGCGCCCGCACCGACATATTTCGTAAAGCAGATCAAGGGGAGGAACAAGCATGACCGGCTCGGCCGCCGACCGCATCGCCACACTGGAGTACACCGTGGGGCCACGGCGCGGAATCGTCCACACACACAATCCTGCTCGCTGGGGCGCCAGCGGAGCGGTGCGGCCCAGTTCGATGTCCGCGCCGCACGCCGCGGCCGTCGAATCTGCGGCATCGGCGTTCCACTATTTCGACGCCTGCGCGCTCTGGCTGCATCTCGCGCAGCCGGCGGCCGACCGCATCGAGATCACAATGCTCAACGACGACGCGCTGGTAGCCTCACCCGACCCGGAGGTCGTCTACCACCTCACCGGCGTCGACGGCGTCTGGCACCGGGGCGAGGATCCACGCCGCCATACCGCAGTCCCGACCCGGGAAGTACTCGACGAACTGCTCGACAGGCTCGACGATCACAGTGGCCTGCTCGATGCCCGGCCGGCGAGTGCGCACGACATCTGGGATCACTTCGTCAAGCCTGACGAACGGACCGATCCTCGGGTGCGGGAAAGTATCGGGCCATACACGGGCTGGAGGCTGATTCCCGAGTCCTCCGTGCGCGTCGAGCCGCTGGGCCGGAACAACTTTCGAGAGGCCGATCGGGTGGCAGTCATCCAGGCGGTGATCGACAGCGCCGGTGGCACTGTCGCGGGGTGGTGCGATGCTCACGACGCGCTGTTTCGGCCGTCGGGGGTCGACGACAGTCCGGTCCTCGCGCAAGTGCAGGCACAGGATCTCGACGCGGACGATCGACGCCTGGTCCGCGAGCTCTTCCTCGATCTGGTTCTCTGGCAGGCGGATCGAACATCCGGCGCCCATCCGAGGACGACGCGGCACGACACGCTCGGCACACATTGTCTCGTCGGAACGCACGCCGTGGACTCCGCGTTCGTCGGGATCGGTCCGGACCCGGAGGGCCGGAAGCTCTTCATCGGCGCGGGCAGCGATCGGTTCGAGTTCGCGGCGTACGCCTCGGGCTCCGTCCCGATGCTGGCGGAACCGGTGTACCGCGTGGTCGTGCCACACGAGCGCATCCGTGCCTTCTGTGACCGGCTGGGCGCTCCCCCGTACGCGCACCCGCTGCCGGTTGTGAGCCTGTTCGCGGAGGAGATCGGCGAGCTCGGCCCGCAGGAGTGGCTGCGGCGCAACGCTGTGGAGGACTGGACCGAGGAGCACCCCGAGCCCGTCTCGACCCCCTCGTCGCGGGAACTCGCGGAGGACTACGTCGCAGCCCTGATCCGGCCTCCCGCCGGCGGGCACGGATCGGGGGTCGGGCTTCCCGGCAAGACGGAATTTCCCGCTGCCTGGTCCCGGGAGACGGTGATGAGCCGGATCGAGTCGACGACGGTCGAGCCGCACTCGCGGACGGTCATCGGCTGGACGGTGTTCGACGAACGCGAGTTCGACGGTGTCTGGGTGTGCGTTGTGTGGCGGCACCGACCGGATGAGGAGCCGCGTGTGGTCACCGCGTATCCGCTCAGTAGCGACGGGGTCGTGTTCAACGAACTGCCGGACGACTATCCGAGGAACCTGGTGCTTCCGACGGCAAACGACCTGTGCAAGGCAGTGGATTCGGCGCCGGATCACCTGGTGCGTCTGGTCAGGAACGCCGCCTCCTGCGGTGAACCGTACGAGGCGATCCTCGCCGGCCTGAATGTGGCGACCGCGCACTGTATCGCCCTGCCGCTCGACCTCATGAACACCGTCGCGCAGCTCATCTTCGATAGGTTCTTCGACGACGCGGACTATGAGGAGCTGACCGACGTGTTCTCGGCGCTGGCGGAGCGCGATCATCCGGGTTCGGTGTGGGGCCCGCAGGGATGGCTGGGCTGACAGGAAATCGTCGCGGCTGGTTGGGAGCCGTCGCGGCCTTCGCGGTTTGACGCACCGAGCTCAGAAGGGCGCGGTGTCGTCGCACTCGACGACCGTGGGCGGCGCCGGCGGCCGGGCGGCTCCATGCCCTCGAAGGCGTGCGGGGACCCAGCTTTCGAGGAGATAGTCGAGGTCGAGTTCGGCCTTGGAATACCGGAGCCGTGCAAGGGTTCGTGAGCCGGTAAGCCGATCGACGAGTCGCGGATCGAGGCCGGCGCGGAGACTCGGCTGCGACGCCGAATGGGAGAACGGCCCCTGCGGATCTGTCACGGTGGTACGACCGGTGGGATCGATCCACTCGAGCCGGCCTTGCCCGACTTGGCGGACGGTCCAGTAGCCGAGTGTCTTGAGCCGGTGATGGGTCCGGCACAGGCAGGCCAGATTCGATTCGACGGTGAGCCCGCCGCGATCCGGGTTCTCATGATCGAACGGGACCGTGTGGTCGAGGTCGCACGCGGTGGCGGGCGCGGCGCAGTTCGGGAAGCGGCACACGCCGTCCCGTGTCCTGACGATGTCCGCCAATTGGGAGCTCGAACGATAGGTTGTTGCCCGCAATCGTTCTCGCGTTCTGGAAGCGAGCGATTGTGGAGATTGTTCGGGGGACGGAAGTGTCGGTCCGATCCCGAGCACCGGCCCGGTGTTGCTGTCGCCGGTGAGCCTGGCTCGATCTGCCGCGGAAAGCGTCAGGACCTGCTTCCACGTGGCGTCCGCAGCGAGTTCGCGGGCCAGATCGGCGTCTATCGCGCCGTGTCCCGACAGGTACCCGGGGGCGTCGTCGAGTCCCAGCAGTGTCGACGCATCGACTCCGACGAGCACCTGTACCTGGACGCCGGCGCGGTTCTTCGCTGTGGTGTCGGTGCGGGCGGTGCAATCCACGCTGCCGCAGCGGCACTCGAGGTGGGTGTGGCCGGCGGCGAGAGCGACGAGCGCGTCTGCCCGGCGCTGCGCATGGGTCCGTGGGTCGTGTCCGCAGACGTCGAAGCTCATGGCCCGGAGTCGGGTTGCGACGATACGACCGCCCTCGGCGGGCAGCAGTCCGTCCAGGTGCGACATCGCGTGGTCGCCAGCAATTACTCTCACGTCGCGGTCCTCGGCAGCACGTCGGCGCCGTTCTCGCGCGCCGTCAGGGTCGAGCCTCGCAATCAGACGTCGGGCACGCTCCTTCAGTCGCGTGGTGGTCGACTGCGCCGCACCGTCGAGCAGGCAGCGCTCGATCTTCTCCAGCTTGTCGTCGGAGACATTCGCCAGCGCCTCCGACAGCGCGTGGGCTTTCGCGAGGTCGATCCGCCCAGCCTGGAACTGGGCACGAACCTGATGCAGTCGCCACCGCAGGTCACAGCCGAGCCCGATCATTCGCCGGGCGGACACCTCAGTGAGCCCGAGGAGGCCGGCCACCTCGACGTGCGCGAACTCGCCGTGGTGCGCCTCGTTCCTACCGAGACGCGCATCCTCTTCGCAGCGGGTGACAAACAGCGTTGTCACCGCATCGATCTCACTGAACTGTTCACGCGCGATACGGGCGTGCCGCTCGACGAGGACGGCGGCCACATCCGCGTCCGCCGCCTCAGCCAACACCCCCGTATCGAACATGCTTTCGACTCTAGTGGAGCCCTCCGACAATCTCAGGCGTTTGCCGCGTTCTCACTCCCCCGACCCCTGGGCGAGGCGTCGGTTCAGTTCTGCCGAGCGCTGCGCCACTCGACGCGCGATCTCGGCGACGCGCTCCTTGTCGACGTGCATGCCCGCGGCGAGCGCTTCGGCATCGGTGCGGCGATCGTCAGATTCGTCCATCCCGTCCTCCACTATCCTCGGCTGAAGTGGTTCTCGGTCAGCGAGACCCGTTCCGCCGTTGCTTGCCGAGCGCGGGAGCCGACTTCTGCGGCACATTCCGCGGCGTGCCCGTAACCGTCCGAGACGGCACGACGGCGGATGGCTGGCGACGCCGCGAGGCGAGTGCATGTATCGCGTCGCGACCCTCCGCGCGAATCTTCGCCATCCCGGGAACCTCGCTCGGTACCGCCTTCTCCAGCGGTGGCTCTCCGAGCGCTGCGAGGGCCCTCCGTGCCAAAGCGATCTCCTCCTCCAGGTGTAGGCAGGTTGCGCAGCGCCAGCGGTCCTCATACCGCGACAAGGTCTTGACCGCCAGGCACACTCCGCAGCGTTTCGGCCGCGGTGCCGGAACGGGCTTCGGACTCGGAGCCGGCTTCGCTTGCGCCTGTGGAACCGGTACCGGCGGAGCCGGTTTGGCATTCGGTTGCGGCGCCGCAGCCGGCTTGGGCAACTGAATGGGTTTCGGCGGCTGAATGGCAGACAGTTCAGCTTCGAGTTTCGCTACGCGCTCACGCTTACTTTCGAGCAGCGCCGAGAGTTCGCTCGCAAGCTCACTCGGAGACTGTTCGAGATAGCGGATCTCCGCCTTCGCCTGCTGATACTCCTCTTCGAGTTGCACCGCGCGGCGACGGTCGACGATGGCAATCTCACAGGCCGCCAGTCCGCCCGCCTGCAGTGTGGATTCGCCGAACACGGCCATCGCGAGTTCGGTGCGGGCACGGTTCCAAGCCAATACGCGCGGCTGGAGATCGACCTCCAGAGACTCCTCCTCCAGAACGAGTGCGAGCGAAAACTCGAGCTCGTCGGCCAACGACCGTGCGGCCGCTCGCGCCTGGCTCAGCAGTGCATCCAGATTGTCTACCGAACTTGTCAATCCTCAATCACCTTGTATCGGTGCCAGCTTCGTAAACGGGACGCGTCAGGAGCAGTCCCCGGGCTCCCCGTACTTGACCACCGACAGCACTGCATCGCCTTCGGCGATCGGAGTGCCCGCTGCGGGGCGTTGTTCCACGACCACCCAATTGCGATCCGAGATCTGCATCCGGCCCTTGCCGGTCGCGTCCTCGCTCCGCGAGAAGTAGACCCCGGCCTCCTGGATCGTGTCCTGCGCCGTCTGCAGGTTCATGCACATCACGTTCGGCATCAGCGACTGGGTAGTACCCGAACCGGCCGACGCCGCCGAGGACGGCTGCGGCGCGAGCGGTACCTGCCCGGCGGGTGCGGCGGGTGGCGGCGCCGGTACCAGCATTGCGGACGTCTCGGTGATGTCCTCCGTCGACGAATCGGCGTCGAGTCCGTCACTGATGTCGCTGATGATCCCTATCAGGACGAACCCAGCGGCCACCACGGATGCGATGACAACGCCCCGGCGAACAGGCTTTCTAGCAGGCGCCTCGGGTGGCGGGGCGAAGGCCGCGGAGGTATCGCCGGCGAGAAACGCCTCGTGCCCGGCCTGGGCCCGGGCAGCCAGGGCGTCCTTCTCTGCCTTAATCCGAGCGAAGTGGTTGCGAATCGGTCGACCGACGGCAAGATACCACAGGCCCGCAGCCATGATCAGAGAGATCGCGACGGAGCCGAAGTCGAGCTGCACGAGGCTGACGATCGCCAGCCAGGTAACGACGCCGGCGAAGAATCCGGCGAGGACGCGAAGGTACGGAGTTACGGCGTTCATCATCTTCCTGATGCTGCAGGGATGGGCTGGGTGCCCTCCGATTCGGATGTGATTGTGACAGGCGCCACTGACAGTTCGGGCGGGTGTCGCGCCTACGACTCCGCGACCAACACGAGCAGACGCTCGAACAGTGCCGGCATCGTTCCGTTGTCGAAGACACCGACGAGCGCGCCCTCACAGAATCGATCAGCGAGAACCAGTCTCGTCAGAAAACCCAGCACCTCGGCGACATCGAAAGCGGCCCAACGTCTCCGCGCTCGGGCAGCCGCCCGACCGCCGGCTCGGCAGCGCCGACGAACGCGCGATCCAGGAGACCCTTCGAGTCGAGCCACCTCACCGACTCGTCGGCCAGCGGGTCCTCGACCGTGTAGCCGAATCCCAGGGCGCCCTCCCGGATCGGCTTCAGACGGTTCACGTATCCGAATTCGCCTTCGTGCAGTCGGATTCGTTCGACGAGTGACCGCAGCTCGGCGATGTCCTGCGGGTTCATTGACGCCAGAGCGTCTTCCGGCAGCCGGGTAGTCCGATCGTTCATTGCTTGTCCCCCTGCTCTTAGCGGTCCAATCAGCGAGTACGTCTGGCGTTTACTGGACCTCTCCTGGTTGGAAGTCGAGCAGCCGTTCCAGAAGCGGCGGCAGCAATCCGAACTCCAGCGCGTTGTGGGTCGCCCGTTCCGATGTGCGACCGACGCCGATGGTGCTGGCGATCATCGCGAGAACCTCGGTGGGACCGAGTTGCGGGGCGAGATTCCGCATGCCCATCAGGTTCAGCCGGTTTGCCACCCGATTCAACGCCGCCTGATCGAAATCGGAGACGATTAGATCGTGGTCATGGAGAAAGCTCACGACCTCTTCCACGAGCGGATCGGGTACGTCTTCACGGTCCCACGGGGCGCGGAAGTTCGATCCGTCCGCGGGCCAACGCGTATCGATCCGCTCGACAAGCGACCGAAGCTGCGCCCAGGCTTCTCGGTCGAGGTCGGCGATCACTTGTGGGGCCCCGGATTCGACGATCCCTGGCTGCCCCGCGTCCGTTCGCGCCTCGTCGCTCACAGCACCGCTTCGACCTGACGTTCTGCATCACGGACGCGAAGTTCCCCAGACATCAGACGTGGAAGCAGGGCATCACGGGTGGCGGCGAGGGTGCGGGATTCGTCACGCGCCAATCCGAGGCGTGCCACGAGCGGCGCCGCGCGCGTGCCCCAACGATCAAGGGCCGAGGGATCGACATCGTTGATGGGATAGTCCGCAAGATCGTTCGCGGACAAGCGCTGTCGACCAGACGTACCGACCATGTGACGGATTGCGAACGACCGGAACTTCTCGCTCGTCGCGAGAAAGTAGGACAGCTCTCGCGGCACCCCCGGCTTGGATCGGATCACAATGTACTCAGTGGAACCGATGGCTACCTGGCCTTCGTCCAAGAAGTCGACGTAGCCGGTCTTCCGATTCTGAAGACACGGAGTGATGCGCGCGAGCAGGGTATCGCCGTTCATGAACCGCGCCCCGCCCTTTGCCGGACGTGACGCCCAGTCTGCGATCAGCATTCCGTCAGTCGGAAGCTTCTGCATATCAACGTAAACCGGATCGGATTCGGTGAGGCGCGGACATGTCGGGTTGAGCTCAAAGTAGTCGCTCATCACTCGCGCGTCACGAGCCCCAACCTCCTCATCTGAACCCAGCGACTGAAACTCCGCCGCTAACAGAGCTTCAGCCGCAGCAGCAAGCTTGCTGTTCGCCGCGATCTTATCGTCGATTGCGCCCAGAACCTCCCCAACGGCGAGTTGAACTTCGAGTGGCGGACACGGGACGTCCAGGCGCCTTAGGTCTGAGCCCTTGACCCCTGCCGCGGCAACCTGTTGAATGATCGATTCCATCGATCGACGCCCCATAGGCGATCGAAAGTAATAGTAGAAATATGTAGGATTCGCCAATCGGCTATCCAATCTAACCCGAATGAGATGACTTTCCCAGGTCCGAACTCGACTACTATCGGCGACAAGAACGCACTTTCCAGCGCCCTCAAAAGTCAAAGACTGTCGCGCGAAGAGGAGGTCGCCCGATTCAAGCAGACTATTTTGCATCTCACGTTCGGTCAGCGGAACAAGTTCACACTCTTCGTCACCAATACGGTCGAATGCAAAGATTTCCTTCATGTTGACCATTGGAATTCCCGAGCCCCGCAGCCGCGCCGGGTAGCTGACGCCGTTCCTTAGCGGAACAGCAAATAGCGACTCGAATCGAACTCTGGCTTGATCACTCATGACAGCCGCTCCAACTGCGCGCGTACAACGGACTGCAACCGCGCCGACTCGTCGAACTGCTCGAACAATTCCTTGGTCAACCGCTCCAGCTTCTCGCCAATCGGTTCACCATCCTCCTCGATCGGCGCGGCGCCGACGTACCGACCCGGAGTAAGCGCGTAGTCGGCTTCCTTGATGTCCGCGAGCGTGGCCGAGTAGCAGAAACCCGCCTCATCCTCGTAGACAGCCCCGTTCGCGGATTCCGTTCCGCGCCAGGCATGGAACGTGCCGGCAATCTTGGCGATGTCGTCGTCGCTCAGCGTCCGCTCTGTACGGTCCACCATGTGGCCAAGGTTTCGCGCGTCAACGAACAACACCTGACCTTGGCGGTCGACGGAGCCCTTCGGCCCGTTCGACTTGACTTTCGCGAAGAACCATACGCAGGCTGGAATCGCGGCAGTTCTGAACAACTGCGTCGGCAGTGCGACCATGCACGAGACCAGATCGGCCTCGACGAGCCTAGCCCGAATCTCTCTTTCGCCACCGGAATTCGACAACATCGACCCGTTGGCCATCACGACGCCTGCACTGCCACGCTCGGCGAGCTTCGATACGATGTGCTGGATCCACGCGTAGTTCGCGTTACTCACCGGAGGAACGCCGAACTTCCAGCGCTTGTCGTCCGCCTTGCGCGTCCAGTCCTTGATGTTGAACGGTGGATTGGCAAGGATGAAGTCCGCCAACAGATCCGGATGCTTGTCCTGAGCGAACGTGTCCTCCCAGCGATCCCCGAGATTGCCGGTGATGCCATGGATCGCGAGGTTCATCTTGGCTAACCGCCACGTGCGTTCGTTCGATTCCTGACCGTACACGGCCACCTCGGTGGGGTTCCCGCCGTGGCGTTCGATGAACTTCTCTGTCTGCACGAACATGCCACCCGAACCGCAGCACGGGTCGTACACGCGGCCACTGTAGGGCTCGAGCATCTCCACCAGTACACGCACAACGCACGCGGGTGTGTAGAACTCGCCGGCGTTTTTACCCTCAGCTCGCGCAAACTTCTCGAGGAAGAACTCGTATACCTCGCCCAGCAAGTCGCGCGCCTTCGTCGCGCCCAGTCCGGTGAAGCGGGTGTCATTGAAGAGATCTACAAGCTCACCGAGTCGGCGTTGGTCAACACTGACTGTGTTGAATCCGGTCGGAAGCGTCCCCGCGAGATTCGAATTGGACTTCATCAGCTCACGCATTGCGCCGTCGAGCAACTCACCGATCGAACGCGCCTGGACGCCAGGTGCCTCCTGAATACCCTTAGCGTTCTGCGCGAGATACGACCATCGCGCTGTCTCCGACACATAGAAGACGGTGCCGCCGACGTACTCGTCCTCGTCGTCGATCAGAAACGAGATCTGATCCTCGTTCATCCCCTCCGCCAGCAGCTCCTCACGGATCTGGCCGCGGCGCTCGTCGAACGCGTCGGAGACGTACTTGAGGAACACCAGCCCGAGGATCACGTCCTTGTACTGCGAGGCGTCCATGGACCCGCGCAGCTTGTCCGCGGCCTTCCACAGCGTGTCCTTGAGTTCCTTCATGGTCGACGGCGCAGAAACCGCAGACTTCTTCCTCGGTGGCATCGTCAGCCTTTCTCTGTGACGGTCTGTGGTGCCGGTGCGACGGTGAGCGCTCCGTGCGCCACGCCGTCCACCAGTGTGGTGGTCAAGTCTTCGAGGGTGCCGAGCAGCCGTCGGGCAGCTGCCCGACGCTCCCGGAGGTCGACGAGCGCGGCAGTGACCGCACCCACCTGATCGGCCTGCACTCGCGGGATCTCCCAGGTCTTCCAAGCCGATCCGCCCCGGATCGCGCCCGGCGGTTTGGCCCCCACCCCGCCGCTCTGCAGATGCCGCGCAACGAGTTCGGGTACCAGCCCGGAAGCGCCCACGTCCGCGATTCGGAGGATCCGGGCCGGCCACATCACCACCGACGACCCCTCGACGTCGACGATCACCCCGAACGACGGGCTGGTGCAGAACACGATGTCGCCCGGCTCGGTGTAGCGGCCACTGGGGTAGTCCGTGACGAACGTGAGGCGGTCGATTCCGCGCGATCCGACTTCACAGCGACCGAGGATCTCGTCGGTACCGATCACCGGCACCGAACCGCGCGCCTCGATATCGATGGCATCGATCCGGTTGCCGGGCAGCACCCGGAGCTCCTTCGCGGCGGCCAGTTCTCCGGCCGTCTGGAACCGCGGGCGCCTCGTCGTCCGGTATTCGACCCGCAGATCGAGCCCACCATCGACAAGTCCGGCAGCGCTGTCGAGCGCACCCACCAGTTCGAGCACACGTGCCGCGGCCTCACCGGCGTCGACCGGAGGACGGTGCACCT
The DNA here is from genome assembly GCF_050433545.1 of Rhodococcus sp. BE178. NCBI lineage: Bacteria > Bacillati > Actinomycetota > Actinomycetes > Mycobacteriales > Nocardiaceae > Rhodococcus > Rhodococcus sp. BE178. The sequence goes on from NZ_JBNPXA010000003.1 coordinate 335,496, forward strand.
TCGGCTTCGCCGTCAGCACCCCGCCGGCGGCGAGCAGTTCCGCAGTCTTGTAGAAGTGGCCGAAGCGAAAGGCGTGTGCACGCACGGACTCCCACGGACCTATCGCGGCAGTGACGTCGGCGATCACTCCGTCGATGACGTCGTCGGTGAGCTCGACAGCGCTGAGATCGGCCAACACCGTGCGCCGAGCGGCGGCCGGAATCGTTCGGTCCACCGCGCCCAGTACCCACAGGGCCATCGACAGACCCGGCCGCGAGGGAAGCAACCCCTCCGACAATCGGACGACTGCACGCAGGTGACCCGAGCGCAGCAGATCCGAACGCAGCGCTTCGGCTTCCCGCTCACGTAGCGGGTCGGCAAACGTCGCCGCCGGGCCGATGATCACCGCGCTCTGCCCCGGACCCATCTGCAACGAGATGTTCTCGATCTCCGCGAGGATGTCGACGTCCGTGTAGCCAGTCGTGGACGACGACGGGTACTGCGTCAGAAACACCGCCGGACGGTCGACGCTGAAGTCCGCCCCGAACCCCTCCTCCGGCGGACTCTCGCGCCGCAACCCGTGCGCCGCGAGCCGCCGCAGCGCCAGGCGCGCAGTCGGAGTGGACGAACCTCCCGTCATGACGGTCGGCTCCGCGTACTCGGGCAATGCGGCTCGCAGCGCGATCAGCAAGTCAGTACTCGCCGGCGCCGGATCGATGAACAGCGTGTCGGTGTCTTCCGCGAGTGCGACACTCACTCGTGCTCCCAGAGACAACGCCGCAGCGCCGAGGGCACTGTCGGACAGTTCGGGTCGCTGCATCCGGAAACGGCGCGCCATCACTGCCTCGAACGCATCGACCGAAGTGAACGCGGCGTCGGACATCCGATCCGTGTACCGCGCAAAGGTGGCGAGTTCGTCGCCGAGGGCCTCGAGCTCATCACAGAGAAACTCGTTGTCGGGGTCGAGCTCTTCGACCTCGTCGAGCAGGTCGTCGGGCGTGAGATCACCAAGACGCTCCCCCAACATCACTTTGACGGCCAGCAGGGCCGTGATGCCGTCGATCACCGCGTGTGGGTGCATTGAGGTCTTGTGGTCCAGCGCGGCATGGATCGCGACGTCCTCAGCGAAGGAGATGTTGTTACCGAGGCCTCGCGACCGCAGCCACTCGACCACCTCATCGGCATCGAACTTGTCCAGGACGCCGTCGACGACGGTCGGCCTCGGGAAAGGGCGATCATCGCCGCAGTACCTCTGTGCCCATGCGGTGACGACCGGGCGCTGCACCTTGGCGAGCTTCGCGATGTCCGGCCGGGTGAGGAGAAGGGGTGACTGTTCTGACTCGCGCATGCGTCGGACTCCCCCCACCTCGATCCGGCCTCGGTCGACGGCCGCCCGAGCAATCTATCCGATCGGACCGATCGCCCCGCCCCAAATTCACGAGCGAGCGTCGATAACCCCGGTTATCAATCTTCATCACGTTGCTGTCGTACGTACCGGGCATTCTGTTCGGTGTTACCCGAACAAAGGATCCGAACGAAGGAGAAAGCCCGTGCTTGCCGTGATCCACGCCCGCAAGAACCGCTGCCTCGACGGCGGTCTCGCCCGCGCCGTCGCCGTGTGGCAGGCGAACGACGAAACGCACACGCGCCTGTTCGTCCGCGACGATGCAACCGACGCGTCGTACTTCGCGGCGGCGCTCGATGCGTTCTCGTTCCTCCTCGACCTCTCCGCCACCCGCGCGGAGCCCATCCTGCTCCACCTCACCGACAACACTCTCCGCAAAGAGATCGATCACGTCCTCGACGCATTCCCGTCGATCACGATCGTCGGGGTGGCCCGGGGCGCCGTCGCGGATCTCTCACGCGTTGGTCTCGATGCCCTCGATGCCGATGCCGGCGCACGGACGACCGCACGCGAGGAGCTCGAGCGCCTGCGAATCGCGGCGCTGCCGGAGCTGACCGTCGCGACGGACGCCTCGAAGTCACGCCGCCGGGGAGTCGGCGTGGCCTGTGTGAGCGAAGAAGGCAATCGTCATCAGCGGATGGTCCCGAACGTCAAGACCGTGCTCACCGGTGAACTGCTCGCGATCGAACTCGCGATCGACCGGTTCACCGACCGCCGGCTCCACATTCTCACCGACAGTCAGGCGGCGCTGCAGCACCTCGGGGTGCTGCAGTCGGGCTGGCCGGTGCCACGCGATGGGGAGGCCGCGGTGGTTGCGGACCGGATCAGGCACTCGTTGGTCGGTCGACACGTCCGATTCTCCTGGGTGCGCGGTCACAGTGGGCACCTGTTGAACGAGACCGCCGATCGGCTCGCCGTGGCGGTCCGGCGCGCCCACGAGGCGCAGATCCCGACCGAGATTCGCCGGGCCATCGCGGAGCGCATCGTCGAACCTGTCCTCGCCGCAGCCTGATTCAGGCCGTCAGAGCAGGCTGATCGAACTCGACCGTCGAAGCTTGCCCGACGAGGTCTTCGGGATCGACCCGGGCCCGAGGACCGCGACGTTGCGCGGGCGGACGCCGACCTCGGAGACCACGGCGTGCGCGACCTCCCGCTCGATCCGCTTCACCTCGTCCTCGTCGTCGATTGCGTTGGTCTCCACAGCAACTGCGAAGCTCTCCCGCTTGTCGCCGGCATCGAGGCGGATCGCGACTGCGTTGCCGGGGCGCACCCCCGCGACCGATCCGGCGGCGCGCTCGATGTCGGTGGGATAGATGTTGCGGCCGCCCATGATGATGACGTCCTTGACGCGTCCGCACACCACGACCAGCCCGTCCTCGGTGAAGTAGCCGATGTCGCCGGTGTTGATCCAGCCGTCGTCGTCCTGCGTCGGCACCGGCCCGTCGACGGTGAGATAGCCGGGCGTGACGGACTTTCCACGTAGTTCGATCACGCCGACGGCGCGGCGCGGCAACTCCAACCCGTCCCGCGCGACCACCCGCCCCTCGAGTCCCGGCACCAGCGGCCCCAGCGTCGGGAGGGGTCGAGCGTTACTTCGGTTGGAGCGCACCGCCATTCCGCCGGCCTCCAATAGATCCGGGTCGACGTGGTCGAGCACCATGCCCTGCCCGGGTTCGGGCACCGACACCGCGAGGGTCACCTCGGCCATCCCGTACGTCGGGGCGAGCGCCATCGGATCCAGGCCGAATCGGGCGCCGGCCTCGGCGAGCGCGATCATCGTGTCGGGATCGACCGGCTCGGCTCCGTTGAGCAGGCACCGCATGGTCGACAGGTCGTACTCGCCCTCGGGCGCCTGCGCCAACCGGCGGGCGAGCAGAGAGTACGCGAAATTCGGTGCCGCGGTGAGGGTTCCACGATACTTCCCCATCAGTTCCGCCCACAGCAGCGGCGCATTCAGGAAGTCGATCGGGGTGATGTGGACCGTGGTGGCGCCGATCTGCATCGGCACGGCGAGGAAGGCGATCATGCCCATGTCGTGGAACAGGGGCAGCCAGCTGATCATGACGTCGCGGTCGGGGTTGAACTTGACGCGGTCGATCATCGCGTAGGCGTTGGCGTAGAAGTTGCCGTGCGTGAGCTGCACGGCCTTCGGCGAACCGGTGGCCCCGGAGGTCAACTGCTGCAACGCAATGTCGGTCTCGGACGTGTCGACCGGGTCGATCTCACCGCCCGCACGCATCTCGTCGATGGTCACGACCCTGATCCCGCGCTCGATCAGCAACGGGACCGCCGCCTCGAAGGGCGACCCGATGATCACCGCGGTCGCCGCGATCATCCTGATGATCATCTCGGTGTCCTGCACCCACACCTGCAGGTCGGTACGCGGCGTGGGCTGGTGGAGCATCGTCACCGACGCGCCCCGCATCCATGTCGCCTGACAGGCCGGGGCGATATCGACGGGCATGCCGGCCAGAACGCCGATCGCGTCGCCGTGCTCGATCCCGGCGTCGGCGAGCGCACCGGCCATGCGGCGCGCAATCGCGTGGACCTCGCCCCACTCCTGGCGCAGCGGCGCGTCGGGTTCGCCGGTGATCAGGGCCTGCGAACTCGCCGCGGCCGTGGAATACATCTCGTCGGTGAACTTGCTCATCGCAAACTCCTGCCGGTCCCTGTCGGGACACTACGACTGTCTCCCCCGGTTCCCGACACGTATATCCACAAGCGGTGCCGACCTGTTACCCGTCGGCGGTGCCGACCTCGGACCCAGTCGGCGGTGCCGACCTCGGACCCAGTCGGCGGTGCCGACCTCGGACCCCAGCACAGCGCCCGCGTACCCTGGTATCGGTTTCTCACCACCGCTTCATCGCCCGGACTCCGACCACGAACCTGAGAGGCTCACCCGTTGACTAGCGCGCCCGACTCGGCCGAGCTCACCACCGCCGAGACGGCGTCCACTACGGGTGCCGTTCCCAAGTCCCTGAAGGCCGAGGCCACCCGGCGGCGCACGTTCGCCGTCATCTCTCATCCCGACGCCGGTAAGTCGACTCTGACCGAGGCTCTCGCGCTGCACGCGAAGATGATCTCCGAGGCCGGCGCCGTGCACGGCAAGGCCGGCCGTAAGTCGACCGTCTCCGACTGGATGGAGATGGAGAAGGCTCGCGGCATCTCGGTGTCGTCGACGGCGCTGCAGTTCAACTACCACTCCGACGAGACCCCTGACGACCAGATCAACGTCATCAACCTCGTCGATACCCCCGGTCACTCCGACTTCTCGGAGGACACCTACCGCGTGCTCACCGCTGTCGACGCGGCCGTGATGCTCATCGACGCCGCCAAGGGCCTCGAGCCGCAGACCCTGAAGCTGTTCCAGGTCTGTCGCCACCGCGGCATCCCGGTCATCACCGTGATCAACAAGTGGGACCGCCCGGGCCGCACGCCGCTGGAACTGCTCGACGAGATCAACGACCGTATCGGCCTCGTCCCCACCCCGCTGTACTGGCCGGTCGGCATCGCGGGCGACTTCCGCGGTCTGCTGCGCCGCGGCCTGGGAGACGCTGCGGGCGAGCCCGTCGAATACATCCGCTTCACCCGCACCGCCGGTGGCGCGAAGATCGCTCCCGAGGAGATCCTCGACGCCGACGCGGCCGCGGCTCGCGAGAGCGACGAATGGGTGACCGCGGCCGAGGAGAGCGAACTGCTCTCGGCGAGCGGCCAGGATCACGACCAGGAGCTGTTCCTCGCGGGCCAGACCTCGCCGGTGATCTTCGCGTCGGCGATGCTGAACTTCGGCGTCCGTCAGATCCTCGACACTCTCGTCGCGCTCGCGCCGCCGCCGGGTGCGCGCAAGGACATCGCCGACAAGCCGCGCGAAGTCACCGACCCGTTCAGCGCCGTCGTGTTCAAGGTGCAGGCCGGCATGGACACCGCGCACCGCGACCGCCTCGCGTTCATGCGCGTGGTGTCCGGTGTGTTCGAGCGCGGCATGGTCGTCACGCACGCGCAGACCGGCAAGCCGTTCGCGACCAAGTACGCGCTGACCGTCTTCGGGCGCGACCGCACCACTGTCGAGAACGCCTACCCCGGCGACATCGTCGGCCTCGTCAACGCCAACGCGCTGGCGCCGGGCCACACGCTGTTCACCGACAAGAAGGTGGAGTTCCCGCCGATCCCGTCGTTCGCGCCCGAGCACTTCTCGGTGCTGCGCGCCGAGAGCGCCAGCAAGTACAAGCAGTTCCGCCGCGCCGTCGACCAGCTCGAATCCGAGGGCGTCGTGCAGATCCTGCGAAACGACATCCGCGGCGACGCGTCGCCCGTCATGGCGGCCGTCGGCCCCATGCAGTTCGAGGTGGTCGCGGCCCGGATGAAGGCCGAGTTCAACGTCGAGGCACGGATGGAGCCGCTCGGCTACGCGCTGTGCCGCCGCACCGACGCCGAGTCCGCCGTCGAGCTGGGCCGCCAGCGCGGCGTGGAGGTCTTCACCCGCACCGACGGCGTGTTGCTCGCGCTGTTCAGCGACAAGTGGCGCCTGCAGTACATCCAGAAGGAGATGCCGGAGCTCACGCTCGAGCCGCTCGTGGCCGCAGGCGACTAGTGAGCGTTCTGCAGACGCTGTTCGACGCCGAACTGCACATCGGCGGCGCCACGATCCTGTGGCGCGAGATCATCGGGAACGGTTTCGGCATCGCGTCCGCGATCGGCGGCATGAAGCGCGTCGTGTGGGCGTGGCCGGTGGGCATCATCGGCAACGCCCTGCTGTTCACGGTGTTCATGGGTGCGCTGTTCCACACCCCACAGGACCTCAACCTGTACGGGCAGGCCGGGCGGCAACTGCTGTTCATCATGGTCAGCGCGTACGGCTGGACGCGGTGGGCGGCGTCGCGGCACGACTCCGGCAAGGCGGTGCTCCCGCACTGGGCGTCGACGCGACAACGGGTCGCGATGATCGCCACGATGGCGGTGGGCACCGTCGTGTTCGCGAAGGTCTTCGAGATGCTGGGCTCGTGGGGCCCGTGGCCCGACGCGTGGATCTTCACCGGTTCCATCCTCGCGACGTTCGGCATGGCCCGAGGGTGGACGGAGTTCTGGCTGATCTGGATCGGCGTCGACGTGGTGGGCGTTCCGCTGCTCTTCAGCGGCGGCTACTACCCGTCGGCGATCCTGTATCTCGTGTACGCGGGGTTTGTGCTGTGGGGTTTCGCGGTGTGGCTGCGGATCCAGCGGCGGACCGTCGCCCAGCCGGAAACCACCGACTCCGCGCCGCGTCAGGAATGAACCACCGACCGGTCCCGTTGCAGCGGGTATGACACAGGACACAGCAGAGCCCTTGCACTTCGGCGCGTTCGGCGTCTGGCGTCACGCCTTCGGTCTGCCACCCGAGGTGGGCGCGGAAATCGAGCGCCTCGGATACGGCGCTATCTGGGCGGGCGGGTCTCCCCCGGCGGATCTGCAGGTGATCGAGGACCTCGTGGCGGGCACCGAGAAGATCACGGTCGCGACGGGCATCGTGAACATCTTCGCCGCACCCGCCGACGAGGTGGCGAAGTCGTACCACCGCATCGAATCTCGCCATCCCGGACGGTTCGTGCTCGGGATCGGCGTCGGCCACCCGGAGGTGCCCGGCATGGGTGCCGAGCGGCCCTACGAGGCCCTGGTCCGTTACCTCGACGTCCTGGACGACGCCGGCGTCCCGGTGCAGCGGCGCGTGCTCGCCGCCCTCGGTCCGAAGGTCCTGAAGCTGGCCGCGGACCGCTCCGCCGGGGCGCACCCGTACCTGACGACACCGCAGCACACCCGCGAGGCCCGCGAGGTGCTGGGCCCGGACGCGCTGCTGGCACCGGAACAGAAGGTGGTGTTGGGTACCGACTCGGACGCCGCCCGGGCGACCGGCCGCGAGGCCGTCGAGAACCCGTACCTGCACCTGCGCAACTACCGCCGCAACCTCGAACGTCTCGGCTTCCCGACCGCCGAACTCGACAACGGCGGCAGCGACCGCGTCATCGACGCCCTCGTCGCGCACGGCGACGCCGCCACCATCGCGCCCCGGCTCACCGAGCATCTCGATGCAGGCGCCGATCACGTAGCGATCCAGGTACTGCCGATGGCCGGAGATCCGCTTCCTGCGCTGCGGGAGCTGGCCGCGGCGCTCGGGATCGCGCGCCCGTGATTCTCTAATCAACCCCTAAGACTTCGCTAACAGGAGCCGAGTTTTGCGCCCATAACTTGGCTGGTGTCGGGGCCACCGGGGCTCCGACACCGAGCGAGGAGTCCGACCATGACCAAGTCCCTCATCCGCAACGTCACACGCCGCAAGATCGCCGTCGCCGCCGCGAGCATCGCCGCGGCCGGTGCCCTCGCGGTCCCCGGCGTCGCCTGGGCGCAGAACTCCCTTCCCTCCGGCGAGCCGGTGGCCGTCACCTCCCCGACCGACTCCGCCCCCGCCGCGGAACTCACCGAAGCGTGCTCGACCGAGAACCTGTCGGAGGAGGAGATCCAGAAGCTGATCGCGGACAGCGCCGAGAACGGTCCGGTGGTCACCGAGGCCGGCGCGTCCACGGAAAGCACTGCCGCTGCCGAGCTCAGCGAAGCCGCGTACATCGAGGCCGACGCCGCACCCGCCGTCACGGCGACGACCGACAGCGCCGACACGGCGATGATCACAGCGCGCGCCTGCTGAGTAACCTGAGGGACCGGGCACTATGGATCCAGTGACCGATAGCGCCCGTATCCTGCTCGTCGACGACGACCCCAAGGTCCTGTCATCCCTCACACGGGGGCTCCGCCTGTCCGGTTTCGACCTCGAGACCGCGCCGGACGGGGCCTCCGCGCTGCGGGCCGTGAGCTCGTCGAACCCGGACGCGATCGTCCTCGACGTCAACATGCCGGGCCTGGACGGCGTCAGCGTCGTCACCGCTCTGCGCGCGATGGGCAACGACGTCCCGATCTGCGTCCTCAGCGCCCGCAGCACGGTCGGCGATCGGATCGCGGGACTCGAGGCCGGCGCCGACGACTATCTCACCAAGCCGTTCGAGCTGGGTGAGTTGGTCGCCCGACTGCGCGCACTGCTGCGCAGGGCACCCCGCAAGGACGTCCCGGCAGGTGTGGTCACCGTCGGCGAGCTCGAGATGGATCTGCCCGGCCGACGTGTCCGCGCGAGGGGTGAGCGCGTCGAGCTGACCAAACGCGAGTTCGACCTGCTCGCCGTCCTCGCGGAGAACGCGGGGATCGTCCTCAGCCGGGTTCAGCTGCTGCGACTGGTGTGGGGCTACGACTTCGACGCGGACACCAACGTCGTCGACGTCTTCGTGACGTACCTGCGTAAGAAGCTGGAGGCGAACGGGATGCCCCGCGTGCTGCACACCGTGCGAGGAGTCGGATTCGTGTTACGGGATCAGCCGTGAGCCCGCGCCGACGCTCACTGTCCCTGCGGGCCCGCGTCGCCCTCGTCGCGGCGCTCGCCGCCACCATCGTGATCGCCGCGATCGGATTCGCCTTCGCGGTGTTCCTGCGCGTCAACAGTTCCGAACAACTCGATCGCACCCTGGACTCGGTGTCGCTGACTGTGCCGTCCGAGTCGGCGGTCTCGGGATTCGGCGCCGCACCCACTTCACCCCTCGCCGAGCGCGACCCGGTGGTCGTCGCGACCCCCGCCGCGGAAGTCACCGACTCTGTCCGCGCGACCACGATCGACGGTGCTGCCGTCCGCGCCAAGGACGTCCCGATCACCGGCGCGGCCGGCACGTTGGTCGCCGTCTCGGTTCCCGAGGACGCGCTGAGCCGCGCGATCCGCGATCAGCAGTGGCAGGTGGCCGGCGCCGCCATCGTCGCCATCGCGGCCGCGGCCGGGCTCGGCTGGCTGCTGGCCGGGCGGGCGGTACGCCCCTTGCAGCGGCTCGCCGCGGCCACCCACACCGTCGGCGACGAACTGCCCGCCGCCCTCCCCGACATCCGCGGGGCACGCGAGGCGGAGGAGCTCGCCGACGCCATCGGACACATGTTGACCCGAATCGGCAAGGCGCAGAGCCGGACACAGTCAGCACTCGGGTCGGCACGCGACTTCGCGGCCGTCTCCGCCCACGAACTGCGCACCCCGCTCACCTCGATGCGCACCGACCTCGAGGTGCTCGCCACGATGCCCCTGTCCGACGAGCAGCGCGCCGAGATCATCCGCGACGTGCTGGCCACCGAACGACAGATCGAGAACACCCTGTCGGACCTCGAGAGCCTGGCCGTCGGTGAGCTGTCCGACGCCGACGATCACGAGGATCTCGACCTGGTGGAACTGGCGGACCGATGCGTGCAGGAGTCGGCCCGGCGCCTGCCCGACGTGGCCGTCGAACTCTCCACCCCACCGTCCCTGCCGATGCGCGGGCTACCGTCGGGGCTTCGCCTGGTACTCGAGAACGCGGTCACCAACGCCGTCCGGCACGGGCGCGCCGACCGGGTCCGGATCACCGTCGCCGACAACGGCGACCGTGGTGTCACGATCGCGGTCGACGACAACGGGATCGGTGTGCCCGAGCACGAACGCGCGACGCTGTTCGAGCGCTTCGCACGGGGATCGTCCGCGCACCCGGAGGGATCCGGGCTCGGTCTCGCACTGATCGCGCAGCAGGCGTCACTGCACGGGGGCACCGCCGCGCTGACCGACAGTCCGCTCGGCGGTGCACGCCTGCAACTCGACCTGCCCGTGACCGTCTGACCGCGGCTACTCCGCCGGTTCGGCGGTGACCTCGGTGAACAGCGCCTCGATCGCCTCGGCATCGATGTCGTCGACCGACGGCGGATTCCACGACGGATTGCGGTCCTTGTCGACCAGAACGGCCCGCACACCTTCGATGAAGTCCGCGTTGCGGGTGACCTCGGCGCCGAGTGCCAGTTCGAGATCCAGGCACTGCTCGAGGGTCAGGTCCGCGCCCCGGCGCACCAACTCGGCTGTGATCCACAGGCTGCTGGGGGCAACCGTGGCCAGCGCCTCGCGGGTGGCCTTGGTCCACTCTTCGTCGCCGGTCAGCCGCGCCACCATGTCGGCGACACTGCCCGACCCGAAGACCCGGTCGATCTCGTCGAGCTGATCCGCCATCTCCGATGCCGGCGCCTCGGTGGCGTGACGCTCGATCGTGGCGACGACATCTCCGCCGCTGCGAATCTCTCGAATCTCGTCGGCGAGCGCGTCGAGCTTGTCGCTGGGCACGAAGTGGGTAGCCAGACCGGCGACGACGGCGTCCGCGCCCGACGCCCGGGCACCGGTGAGGCCCAGGTACATTCCCGTCGCGCCGGTGAGCCGGGGCAGGAAGTAGCTGGCACCGACGTCGGGGAAGAAGCCGATTGCGGTCTCGGGCATCGCGAGGCCGGCCTTCTCGGTCACCACACGAATCGATCCGTGCACCGAGATGCCGAGCCCACCACCCATCGCGTGTCCGTCGATCAGCGCGACATACGGCTTGGGGTAGTTCGCGATGAGCGCATTGAGCTGGTACTCGGTGGAGAAGAACTTGTGGACGGCGTTGTGGTCACGGTCCAGTGCAGACTGCCGCACCGACTTGATGTCGCCGCCTGCGCAGAACGCGCGCTCGGACGAACTGGTCACCAGCACCACGGCGATCGCGTCGTCGTCGCGCCACTGCACCAGTGCCGCGTGTATGTCTCGGATCATGCTCGCGTCCAGGGCGTTGAGCGCCCTGGGCCGATCGAGCACGATCTCTGCGACGTTCCCGTGTACCCGGGTCTGGATGAACGACGTCACCGGACCTCCTTATGTTCTTCTCGATCGGTTCACGGCCACAGCGCGTCGCGGGCCCAGCTCACACCCTCGACTTCCAGGCTGCGCCGGTACCGCACCCGCAGGTGCCGGCGGCCCGGATCGGCGTGCCAGAACTCCACCGTCTCCGGGACCAGACACCAAGCCTGCCAGGTGTCCTCGACGTAGGACGGATCGGCCTCCACCTCGGCCACCGACTCCCGCACCGCGGCGTCGTACTCCGCGACATCGGTGAGGATCTCGCTCTGCCGGCTCGCCGCGGCCACCGCACGCGCCGTCACCGAACGCTCCAGGAAGTCCCGTGCGCTGACGTCCGCGTCGCCGCGCACCACCGAACCCCGTACCCGCACCTGACGGCCCTGCTCCCGCCAGTAGAAGGTCAGCGCCGCAACCGGATCAGCGTCCAACTGCCGCGCCTTGGGTGAACGCCGGTCGGACGAGAACCACCATCCCGCCTCGGTGACGTCCTTGAGCAGCAGCGTGCGGGCATCGGGCGCGCCCGCCTCGTCCACCGTCGACAGCGTCGCGACGTGCGGTTCGACCACGCCGGCCGCGACGGCCTCCTCGAGCCAGTCCAGGAACAGGGCCACCGGATCGGCGGGCAGCGCAGTGTCCCCCGTGGCGCGGGGCATCGGGAGTCCGGTGGCGGGCGCGGTGGCCGACGCACCGGGAATGGCACGGATCCAACTACGGGTGTCCGGATACGACGCGCGGATCTGCCTGGCGGACATACGCGGAACCCTAGTCGTCTGCCAGAGCGTGCCGCCGTACGGCACGCTCGATTGCTGTGATGCGTCACACAGTCGAACCTGTGGATTCGTCGGTTGACGTCGCCACATCGAAGGAGTGCCATGCATCTTCCGCACACCGCGCACACGGATCCCTCGCCGAAGGATTCGCGTCGCGCGCTGGTCTCGAGCTTTCTGGGATCGACGGTTGAGTACTACGATTTCCTGCTCTACGGCGCCGCAGCAGGTTTGGTGTTTCCTGCGCTGTTCTTCCCGGAGACGATGGATCCGGTACTGGGGTCGACGCTCTCGTTCATCATCCTGCTCGCCGGTTACATCTCGCGCCCGATCGGCGGCATCCTCTTCGGGCACTTCGGCGACAAGTTCGGGCGCAAGAACATTCTCGTCATCACCTTGATGATGATGGGGCTCGTGTCCGTCGCAATCGGCCTCATGCCGACCTACGAGACGATCGGAGTGGCCGCTCCGCTGATCCTGGTCGCCCTCCGCGTCATCCAGGGCCTCGCCGTCGGCGGCGAGTGGGCGGGCGCCACCCTCATGGCTGCCGAACACGTGAAGCAGGATCGTCGCGGCCTCGCCGCATCGATCGCCGTCACCGGCGGCCCCACCGGGTCTGTCCTTGCGACTCTGATTCTGGCCCTGTTTGCAGGGCTTCCGGACGAAGAGTTCCTCAGTTGGGGCTGGCGCGTACCGTTCCTGCTGTCCGCTGCGCTGGTGATCGTCGGACTGTTCATGCGCTACCGCGTGACAGAGTCCCCGGACTTCGCCAAGGCTCGCGCAGCCGGTGAAGTGCACACCGGCACACCGATCCTCCGTGTTCTCGAGAAGTACCCCGCGTCCACGGTGTACGGGATCCTGGCCACGGCCGGACCGCTGTTCATGCAGGCGCTGCTCGCCGTCTGGGTCGTTCCGTACGTCGCGGCCCAGGGTGTGGTGCCGCGCCAGGACGCCCTCTACATGCTCACCTTCTCCAGCGTCGTCCACATCTTCGCGATCCCCTTCTTCGCCTGGCTCTCGGATCGATACGGACGCCGCCCGATCATGCTCGCCGGCGGGCTGGTTTCCGTCGTGCTCGTCTTCCCGATGTTCGCGCTGTTCAACTCCGACAGCTACTGGCTGGTCGCGATCGGCTTCCTGGTGGGCAATCCGATCATCCAGGCGTCGATGTACGGCCCCATCGGCGCTTTCCTCGCCGAGAAGTTCGAAACGCAGGACCGTTACACGGGTGTCTCCCTGACCTTCCAGTTCGGCTCCGTCCTCGGCGCCGGGACCGCACCGCTGATGGCGAACTGGCTCGTCGGACTCGGGAACGGCGGCCGTACCGACAACATCGCCTGGTACTTCATCGGGCTCATTGCACTGTCCGCCCTCGCAGTATTCCTGTCCAAGGAAACCCTGGTACGGACCAGCCGACCGGCCCCACGACCGGGCACCCGCGAATCCGTCAGTCCTTGACCGGACCCGACAGCATCCAGCGGTGCCCGAACGGGTCGATCAGCGTCGCGTTGCGGCGGCCGTGGTTCTCCGAGATCCACCGCTCCACCCTGCCGCCGGCGTCGCGGGCCCGTTCGAGCACCGCGTCGGTGTCGTCGACCGGCAGCATCAGGCTCACCGACGTGGCACCCGACTCCGGCGCGCTGAGCCCCATCTCCGGGAACTCCTCGGCCAGATAGATCATCCCGGACTGCAGCCGCAGCTCCGCGTGCCCGATCCGGCCGTCGTCCATCACGATCGGCTCGCCCACCACCTCGGCGCCGAACGCCTTCCGGTACCACTCGATCGCCCGCCCCGCCCCGCGCACCGTGAGATACGGCAGGGCGCCGGCAGCGGGGAGATCCGTCACGGGACGATCCCGGACGCCGTTCCGGACTGCGGCGAGCCGATGAGGGCCCACCGGTTCGACGTGAGGCGGAAGCTCGGCATGTCCGCGAGCGAGTACACAGACTCGTAGGTGCGCTCGTATGCGGTGTGCGCGATCTTCCACCGGCCTGCGGCGTCCCGCCGGTAGGTGTCCTCGTAGAAGGCCGCGCCGTGCATCAGCATCTGGTCGCCCGGCACCACGACGGTGTCGGACAGGTACCAGATCCCGGTCGCGGTATCACCGCTGACGTCGATCTCCGGGTGCCCGCAGTGGTGCTCGGTGATCACGTGCGGACCGAGGGTGTCCTGCAGGAAGGACACGAACGCATCCCGCGAATCGAACCGCAGGTGCTCGGCATACGTGGCCGTGGCATCGGGCAGGAGGGTGTCCGCGAAGTCGACCCACGACTTGGTGTCGAGGGCACGCACGTATCGGTACTTGAGCCGACTGATCTCGGCTATCGCCTCCAGATCCACGATGCCCGCCCTCCGCCCAGACCCGTACGGTACAAGTGCAGGCTAACCGTCACCACGGACGTATGGGGTCCGTAGTGCGATTATCGTTGCAGGGCAGCTACACCGCCGCGGCTCAGTCGAGCTCGGACGCGAGCTCCATCCACTGCTCCTCCGTGGCCTCCTTCTCGGCCACCACCTGCTTGAGCTCGGCGTCGAGCGCCATGAGCTTCGCGGGATCCGTCGCCGCCTCCGCCAGCTGGGCGTGCAGCTTCGCCTCGCGCTCGTCGAGCTTGGCGACCGCGCGCTCGAGCCGCGAGAGCTCCTTGCGGGCCGCCCGATCGGCCGCCCCGTCGCGGGCCACCCTCGGCGCGGACGCCCCGGCAGTGGACGCCACCGACTGCGCCACGTTCTCCGGCTTCTGCGCCAGCACCGCGCGCCGGCGCAGGTACTCCTCGATACCGCCGGGCAGGTTCGTCAGCTTACCGTCCCCGAACAGCGCCCACGTGGTGTCACAGATGCGCTCGATGAGGTAGCGGTCGTGGGAGATGACGACCATCGTGCCGGCCCAGCCGTCGAGCAGATCCTCGAGCTGCTGCAGGGTGTCGATGTCGAGATCGTTGGTGGGCTCGTCGAGCAGCAGCACGTTGGGTTCGGCCATCAGGACGCGGGTGAGCTGCAGACGACGACGCTCGCCGCCGGACAGGTCGCCCACCGGGGTGCGCTGGCGGGCCGGCGCGAAGCCGAGCCGCTCGGCGAGCTGGCCGGCCGAAACTTCCTTGTCCCCCAGCGTGATCCGCTCGGCGACATCCTTGACCGCGTCCAGCACGCGCATGTCGGTGGGCAGGTCGTCGAGTTCCTGGCGCAGCCACCCGATCTTCACGGTCTGGCCCTCGATCCGCTTGCCCTCGGCCGGCTCGAGCTCGCCGGCGAGGGTGCGCAGCAGCGTCGTCTTACCGGAGCCGTTGACCCCGACCAGGCCGACACGCTCGCCGGGCGCGAGCCGCCACGTGAGGTCGTGGACCAGTTCGCGGCCGTCCGGCGTGGTGAGCTTGGCGTCCTCGAGTTCGATGACGACCCGGCCCAGCCGGCGCTTCGCGAACGACGCGAGCGCGATGCTGTCGCGCGGGGCGGGGACATCGGCGATCAACGCCTCGGCGGCCTCCACCCGGTACTTGGGCTTGGACGTGCGCGCCTGCGGTCCGCGCCGCAACCACGCGAGTTCCTTGCGCGCCAGGTTCTGCCGGCGCTCCTCGGCGGCGTCGGCCTGCCGGGATCGCTCGGCGCGCGCGAAGATCCAGTCGTTGTAGCCGCCCTCGTAGCTCTCGACCTTGCCGCCCACCACCTCCCACGTGCGGTTCGCGACGGTGTCGAGGAACCAGCGGTCGTGGGTGACGACGACCAGGGCCGAGCGCCTCGACACCAGGTGTTCGGCCAGCCACTGCACGCCCTCGACGTCGAGGTGGTTGGTGGGCTCGTCGAGCACCAGCAGGTCGAGGTCCTGCACCAGCGCCGCGGCCAGCGCGACACGCCGCCGCTCGCCGCCGGAGAGTCCGTCGACCCCGGCATCGAGGCCGAGGTTGTCGATCCCGATGCCCGCGAGGATGCTGCGGATCCGTGCGTCGCCCGCCCATTCGTGGTCCGCGACACCGAGCGGTCCGAGGACCACGTCGCCGACCGTCGACCCCTCGGGCAGGACACCGCGCTGGGTGACGACCGCCATTCGCAGCCCACCGACGCGGCTGACCCGACCGGAGTCGGGTTCCTCGATGCCCGCAAGCACCTCGAGCATCGTGGTCTTGCCGCCGCCGTTGAGGCCGACGACACCGATGCGTTCACCTTCCTGCACGCCGAGCGAGACGGAATCGAGCAGCGGCTTGATGCCGAAGGACTTCGAAACCTGTTCGAGATTGATCAAATTCGCCATCAGTGGCTGCCTTCTTCCGGCTCGGGGTCGATCACGCGCGCGCCGGGCACGGGCCCGCTCGCGACGCGTACGGTGCGGCACACTCCCGCACCCGAGAGTTCCGCCCCCACCGCGACGGCCGCGTCGGCGTCCTCGCACAGGAACGCGCAGGTCGGGCCGGAGCCCGACACGATCCCGGCGAGCGCGCCCGCGGTGACCCCGGCGCGCAGGGTGCGCCGAAGGTCGGGAGCCAGCGACAGCGCCGCCGCCTGCAGGTCGTTGCCGAGCAGCGGCGCCAGCGCCGCGGCGTCTCCGGTCGCGAGCGCGTGCATCAGGTCCGCGACATCACCGACCCGCGGCGGATCGCCCTCGTCGCGGAGACGGTCGAGTTCACGGAACACCGTCGGCGTCGACAGCCCACCCTTCGCGAGCGCCAGCACCCAGTGGAACGTGTTACGGGAGAGCACCGGCAGCAGCTTTTCGCCGCGGCCGGTGCCGACGGCGGTCCCACCGTGCAGCGAGAAGGGGACGTCGCTGCCCAGCCGGGCCGCGAAACCGCTCAGCTCATCACGGCTCAGGCCCAGACCCCACAACTCGTCGAGCGCCACCAGCGCGGCGGCCGCGTCGGCGCTGCCGCCCGCCATGCCGCCGGCCACCGGGATGCCCTTCACGATCGAGATCTCGACGTCGGGAGTGATGCCCGCCTCGGCGGCCAGCAGTTCCGCGGCCTTCCACACCAGGTTCGTGCGGTCGGTCGGCACCGCCGCCGCGCCCTCCCCGCGCACCCGGACCGTCAGGGTCTCCGCGGGCACCACCGAGAGGTCGTCGCTGAGCGAGAGCGCCTGGAAGACCGTGCTGAGTTCGTGGTAGCCGTCCTCGCGCAGGTCGCCGACGGCAAGGTGCAGATTGACCTTGGACGGGGCCCGGACCGTGACGGGGCGTGGGACGACGGAAAGCACAATTTCCAACAATAGGCGCTCGGCGCGGGGTCACGAAAACGCACCTCAGACGCCACTTCCGCCTATCGCACGGACCGGACGCCGACGCCGAGTCCCACGACCGCGACGGTGACGGCCGCGACCACCCCCGAGAACACGGCTCCGGATGCGAGATCGCCCGCGAACAGGGCCCGCTCCGCGTCGACCACGTAGCCGAGCGGGTTGACCGTGACGAGGGCGCGCATCCACCCCGGGGAGTCGTCGAGTGGCAGCATCGTGCCCGACA
This sequence comes from Rhodococcus sp. BE178, assembly GCF_050433545.1. Classification (NCBI taxonomy): domain Bacteria; kingdom Bacillati; phylum Actinomycetota; class Actinomycetes; order Mycobacteriales; family Nocardiaceae; genus Rhodococcus; species Rhodococcus sp. BE178. The sequence continues at coordinate 352,829 of NZ_JBNPXA010000003.1, forward strand.
GGATCAGCATCGGGAACATCAACGTCTGTTGCACCACCCAGAACATCCAGTCCTGGTTCCGCACCGCCAGCGCGAGCGCGTAGGACAGCGCACCGAGCCCCACACCGAACACCCCGAGCAACACGATGCCGATCACGGCGCCGAGCGGATCGACGTCCAGGCCCAGCGGCAGCGCCACCAGGATGATCAGGATCGCCTGCGCGGCAAGGGGAACCATCTCCTTCGCGGCCCGCCCGATCAGCAGCGACGAGCGGTGCAGTGGCGTCACCAGCATCCGTTCGTGCGAGCCCTGCTGCATCTCCATCAGCAGGTTCGAACCGGTCATCGAGGTGCCGAAGATCGCGATCATCACCAGCACGCCGGGGATGAACCAGTTCCACACGCTCTCCCCCATCCCGGGGACGCTCTTCAACAGCGGGCCGAACAGGGCGAGCAGGATCAGCGGCTGGGCCAGGCTGAACACGACGCTCACCGGGTCACGCAGCGTGGGTCGCAGTTCGCGGGCCATGACAATGCCGCTGTCGCGGACGATGCCGGTCATGAGAGTGCTCCTTCGGGTCTGGATGTCGGATCGAGTCGAGGGATCGGCGGTCACGCCGCAGCGGTCTCGCGCAGGCTGCGGCCGGTGAGGCCGAGGAACACGTCGTCGAGGGTGGGGCGGGTGATCTCCGCGGTCGCGACGCGCAGGCCGCGCTCCTCGGCGACCCGCAGCAGCTCGGGCAGGGTCACGTCGCCCTGCCGCGTCCGCACCAGCACGGTGGCGCCTGTGACCTCGACGTCGCGGACCGTCACGAGCGTTTCCGCGAGACCCGCGACCCGGCTCGCCGCCGCCGGCTCGTCCAGCCCGATCGTCAGCAGGTCACCGGCGAGATCGGATTTCAGGGCGGTCGCGGTGTCGTCGGCGATCACCGTGCCGCGGTCGATGACGATTACCCGCTCGGCCATCGCGTCGGCCTCTTCCAGGTAGTGCGTCGTGAGCACGATCGTCGTGCCCATCTGTGCCCGGAGCCGCAGGATGTGCTCCCACAGGTTGGCCCGGCTCTGCGGGTCCATACCGGTGGTGGGCTCGTCCAGGAACAGCAGCGGCGGCCGGTGGACCAGCCCGAGGGCGATGTCGAGGCGCCTGCGCTGACCGCCCGACAGCGTGCTCACCTTGCGGACGGCGAGGTCCGCGAGGTCCAGGGCGTCGAGCAGTTCGTCGGCCCGGATCCCGGACGCCGCCTTCGTCATGCCGTAGCACTGGCCCTGGGTCACCAACTCGTCCCGCACCCGCTGGTTGTGGCCGGCCCCGCTGCCCTGCCCGACGTAGCCGATCCGGCGGCGGACCTCGTCGCGGTCGGCGCTGACGTCGAATCCGGCGACGCTCGCGCGGCCCGACGTGGGCGCCGGCAGTGTCGTCAGCATCCGCAGTGTCGTCGACTTGCCGGCCCCGTTCGGGCCCAGCAGCGCCACCAACTCGCCGTCGGCGACCTCGAGATCGACGTCCACCACCGCGTCCACCGTGTTCTTGCCCTGCTTGAAGCGTTTGGTCAACGCCTCCGTGCGGATCATCGCGTGCATGGTCCGTACCTCCCCGTTTTCGTGGTTCGTTCCCTCTCGCCACGAAAACTAGGAGCAATTGCGGACACCTAACGTCCGCAATCGATGGGATGCTGCGATGCATGCGGGAAACATCGGCACGATTGCTGCGATTGCTGTCCCTGCTCCAGACCCGCCGGGACTGGTCGGGCGAGGAACTGGCCGAACGGCTCGACATCACGCCGCGCACCGTGCGGCGCGACGTCGACAAGCTGCGCGGCCTCGGCTACCCGGTGGACGCGACGGTCGGCGTCGGGGGCGGCTACCGCCTCGGCGCGGGCGCCGAGATGCCGCCACTGCTACTCGACGACGACGAGGTCCTCGCAGTTGCCCTCGGCCTGCAGTCCGGCGCGACGGGGTCGGTCGTCGGGATCGGCGAATCGTCGGTGCGGGCACTGACCAAGTTGCGGCAGGTGATGCCGTCGAGGCTGCGGCACCGCCTCGAGTCACTGCAGGTGGACGTGGTGCACCGCGAGCCTGCACCGAGCGCCGTCGACGCATCGGTGCTGTCGGCGATCGCGTCGGTGTGCCACAACCACGAGCGGCTCCGGTTCGACTACCGCGCCCACGGCGGCAGCGAGAGCCGCCGTGAGGTGGAGCCCTACCGGCTGGTCCGCTCCGGGCTGCGCTGGTACCTGGTCGCGTGGGATGTCACGCGCGACGATTGGCGGTCGTTCCGCGTCGACCGTATGGAACCCAAGATTCCGACCGGCCCGCGATTCACGCCCCGCGAACTGCCGCCGGGTGGCGCCGCGGAGTTCGTTGCGCGCGGCGTCAGCCGGGCCGTAACGCAGGTCCGGGCGCGGGTACTGCTCGATGCGCCGATCGACGAGATCGCCCCGATGGTGGACGCCGCGTGGGGCACGCTCGAGCACGCGCCGGACGACCGCTGCGTCGTCGCGCTGGGCGGCGACTCGCTGGCCTCGATCGCGCGATGGCTCAGCGCGTTCGACGTCGACTTCACCGTGCTCGATCCGCCCGAGCTGCGCGACGAGTGCCGGCGCCGAGCCGAACGGCACGCCCTGGTCGCCGAGCGCTACCGCGGCGCCTGACCGGGCACGTCCATCCACATGCCACCGACATCGTTGCGGATCCACTCGACCTCGATCCGCCGGTCCGCGATGGCCCACCGGCCCTCCCGGCGCTCGAAGCGGTCGAGATACCGCAGCCACACGGTCAGGAAGTTGCGGGTGGTGTTGCCGGCGTCGGCCGCGCTGGTGTGCTGCGCCATGACGTACGTCTCGGCGTCTGCAGTGTCCAGGTCCGAATCACCGGCGAGTTCGATCAGCATGTTCCCGACGAAGTGGAACGTCCGGTCGAACAGGCCGAAGCCGGCAGGGTCACGGAGAAAGTCCATGAATTCGTCGACCCCGCCCTGGTAGAAGGGGGCGTAGTCGTTGTGGGCGTCGTCGAAGAAGCACGAGCGCACCAGGGCCCAATCGCGCCGGTCGACGCCGCGATAGTAGCGGTGGAGCACATCACCGATCTCGGCTCGATCGCTGAGCGCACGAAACTCGTAGGGCGTCACCTCGGTCCTTCCGTCGCGCGGGCGCGGTTGCCGAACCTTACTTCCGATTCGGGGCCGAGGCGACGATTCGGGCCCGGACACACGGAACGGGGCCCCACTCCCGAAGGTGTGGGGCCCCGTTCTCGTCGTCAACCCGGCTCAGCCGGGCAGATCCGAGTCAGCTCAGACAGCGGTGACGTCGGTGGCCTGCGGGCCCTTGTTGCCCTGGCCGACCTCGAAGCGCACGCGCTGGTTCTCTTCCAGGGTGCGGAAGCCGTTGGTCTGAATGGCCGAGTAGTGGACGAAGACGTCGGCGGAGCCGTCGTCGGGCGCGATGAAGCCGAAGCCCTTTTCAGCGTTGAACCACTTCACGGTGCCTTCTGCCATGTTTCTTTCTCTCCTCTTACACAGTGCAAACTCGGGAAACTCCAGGTCAGGGGTTCCCGGGCCGGTGTTACTCGGCGGCTACGTCGCTCTCAGGAGAGAACTCGTCCGCCCGCAACTTCAGGATTTGCGAGCGTGGACTAACACAAACACAAAAACTACGACCGCCATCAGTCAACCACAACCAGCGCCGATACGCATCGGCTCGGCCCAGACGTGTCGCACATCTCGAATCAGCCCCTTGTCATCCATACCCCCTGGGGGTACCTTTCGAACTGTTCGAACAATACCCACAGGGGGTAGTGGTACCACAGAGGGAGACCACCATGAGCACCGCCGAATACACCGTCACGGGCATGACCTGCGGACACTGCGTCTCCTCGGTCAAGGAGGAGGTCGGCGCGATCGACGGCGTCTCCGACGTCGCCGTCGATCTGTCCTCGGGCCGCCTCACCGTCACGTCCGCCGCCCCGCTCGCCGACGCCGTGGTCACCGCCGCGGTCGAGGAAGCGGGATACGCAGCCCAGCCGATCTGAGGAATCCGATGCGCACGTCCACCACGCTCATCACCTACGCCGGGGGTCTCGCGGTCGTCTTCGCTGCGGCCCTCGGCGTGGGGACCGTCACGGGAAGCCCGATCGACATGACGAGCACACACACCGGCGGCCACGCGGCCGCCGACACCGAATCGGCGCCGAGCCTCCCCGCGGGGTTGCAGGTCTCGCAGGACGGCTACACCCTCGGCGAGATCGCCTCTCCCACCCGCGCCGGTGAAGCCGGCGCGCTCAGCTTCCGTATCGAGGACGCCGACGGCGCCCCGGTCACCGAGTACGACGACCTGCACGAGAAGCAGCTCCACCTGATCGTCGTCCGCTCGGACACCAGCGAGTTCCGGCACGTCCATCCCACGCTCGGCGCCGACGGCACATGGTCGACGGACTGGACGTGGCCGACCGGAGGCACGTATCGCGTGTTCACCGACTTCCAGGCGAGCGGCGCCCCCGCACAGTTGACACTGGGGCGGGACGTCGACGTCGCCGGCGAACTGCAGCCGGCGCCGCTGCCGACCGCGTCGCGCGCCGCGACCGTCGACGGCTACACGGTGACCCTGGACGGCGACCTCACCACCGCGGGCGGCCCGCTGACGCTGACCGTCACGCAAGACGGCGTCCCCGTCACCGACCTCGATCCGTACCTCGGCGCCTACGGCCACCTGGTCGCGCTGCGCACCGGCGACCTCGCCTATCTGCACGTGCATCCCGAGGGCGAACCCGGCGACGGCGTCACCGCGTCCGGCCCGGACGTGACATTCCACGCGCAAGCCCCGAGCAGCGGCACCTACCGGTTGTTCCTCGACTTCCAGCACGAGGGCACCGTCCACACCGCCGAGTTCACCGTGCCGGTAGGCGCCAGCGAGCCCGCACCCACAACCGACGGCCACGAAGGAGGGCACTGATGACTACGGCAGATCTCGCAACCGGCCGTGACGGCACCGTCGAACTCGCTATCGGCGGCATGACATGTGCGTCGTGCGCCGCGCGAATCGAGAAGCGCCTCAACAAGATCGAGGGCGTCACCGCAACCGTCAACTACGCCACCGAGAAGGCCAAGGTGACCTTCGACGGCTCGGTCAGCACCGACGATCTGGTCGGCGCGGTCGAGAAGGCGGGCTACACCGCGACGCTACCGACTCCCCCGACCTCCGACGGATCCGGGCCGGCGGAGGATCCGCGGGACCGCGAACTGGATTCGCTGCGCACCCGACTGATCGTCTCGGCCGTGCTGTCGGTCCCCGTGATCGCGATGGCGATGATCCCGGCCCTGCAGTTCACCAACTGGCAATGGCTCTCGCTGACCCTGGCCGCGCCGGTGATCGTGTGGGCGGGACTGCCGTTCCACCGCGCCGCCTGGACCAACCTTCGCCACGGCGCCGCGACGATGGACACGCTGATCTCGCTCGGCACCGCGGCGGCCTTCCTCTGGTCGCTGTACGCACTGTTCTTCGGCACCGCCGGCACCCCCGGCATGACGCACGCCTTCGAGCTGACCATAGGCCGGATGGACGGCGCCGCGAACATCTATCTCGAGGTCGCGGCCGGTGTCATCACGTTCGTCCTCGCCGGACGGTACTTCGAAGCCAAGTCCAAGCGAACCGCCGGAGCCGCGCTGCGTGCCCTGCTCGAGCTGGGTGCGAAGGAGGTCTCGGTACTGCGCGACGGTGTCGAATCCCGCATCCCCGCTGAACAATTGCGTGTCGACGACCTGTTCGTCGTCCGCCCGGGAGAGAAGGTCGCGACCGACGGCGTCGTCGTGGAGGGCAGCTCCGCGGTCGACATGAGCATGCTCACCGGCGAATCGGTACCCGTGGAGGTGGGGGCGGGCGACGACGTCGTCGGCGCCACCGTCAACGCCGGCGGACGCCTCGTGGTGCGCGCCCGCCGCGTCGGCAGTGACACCCAGCTCGCGCAGATGGCCGCCCTCGTCGAGGACGCGCAGAACGGCAAGGCCGACGTCCAGCGGCTCGCCGACCGCATCGCCGGCGTGTTCGTCCCGATCGCGATCGCGATTTCCGTTGCCGCCCTGGGCTACTGGATCGGTACCGGCAACCCGCTGCAGGTGGCGTTCACCGCGGCCGTCGCGGTGCTCATCATCGCGTGCCCGTGCGCCCTGGGCCTGGCGACGCCGACGGCACTGCTGGTCGGCACCGGCCGCGGAGCCCAACTGGGCGTGCTGATCAAGGGACCCGAGGTCCTCGAGACCACCCGCGGTGTCGACACGATCGTGCTCGACAAGACCGGCACCGTCACCACCGGCAAGATGACCCTCGTCGACGTGGTGACCGCCGACGGCGTCGACCGCGACGAGGCCCTGCGTCTGGTGGGTGCGCTCGAGAACGCGTCCGAGCACCCGATCGCACAGGCGGTCGCCGCCGGTGCCGCCGATGCGGTCGGAACCCTGCCCGGCGTAGAGAATTTCGTCAACGTCGAAGGCAAGGGCGTGCAGGGCGTCGTCGACGGTCACGCCGTGGTCGCCGGACGCGAGAGCCTGCTCGCCGACTGGTCGCTGCACCTGTCGGAGGATCTCGCAGAAGCGAAGCAGAGTGCGGAGAAACTGGGAAAGACCGCGATCGCGGCCGGCTGGGACGGACAGGCTCGCGCCGTGTTCGTGGTCGCCGACGCGGTCAAGGACACCAGCGCCGACGCGATCCGGCGGTTCAAGGAGTTGGGGCTGACCCCGGTCCTGCTCACCGGCGACAACGAGACGGTGGCCCGCACGGTCGCCGCACAGGTCGGCATCGACACCGTCATCGCCGAGGTACTGCCCGGCGACAAGGTGGACGCCATCAAGGACCTACAGGCGCGCGGCAAGGTGGTCGCGATGGTCGGCGACGGCGTCAACGACGCCGCAGCACTCGCCCAGGCCGACCTGGGTCTGGCAATGGGCACCGGCACCGACGTCGCGATCGAGGCCAGCGACATCACCCTCGTGCGCGGCGACCTGCGATCGGCCGCCGACGCGATCGAGTTGTCCCGCAGGACCCTCGGCACCATCAAGGGAAACCTGTTCTGGGCCTTCGCCTACAACGCGGCGGCGATCCCGCTGGCCGCGGCAGGCCTGCTGAACCCGATGCTCGCCGGTGCCGCGATGGCGTTCTCGAGCGTGTTCGTGGTCAGCAACAGCCTGCGGCTGCGACGGTTCCGTCCGTCGAGCTGAACGCACCCCGCCCACGACAGGGGCCCGGCGCCGTCATCGAGACGCGCCGGGCCCCTCGGCCGTCGGAGGTCAGCCTCGCCAGGCCTTGTCGAGCAGCATGATGCCGGTGGCGGTCGGGACCACCCCGTGCACGTCCTTCTGCCAGGACACGTAGATCATGACCGAACTGGTCGGCACGCTCGGCATCGTCTCGTTCCACTCCGTCTGGATCTCGCCCAGCACGCCCCGGATCTCATCGTCGCCTTCCGCGGCCTGCAGCTTGTCGAGCAGCGCATCCATGACCGGGTTCGAGTAGCCGGAGAAGTTCGACGTGGAACTGCCGTCCAACGTCGTCTGCAGGCCCAGGAACGGAATCGACTCGTAAAGACCGATTCCCGCGTGTGCCATGTCGTAGTCGTGCTGGACGTACACCTGCTTGACGATGTCGCCCGCGTTGTTCGCGTTGATGATGTTCACGGTGAAGCCCACCGCCTGCAGCAGCGACTGCACCGCGAGGCCGATCGCCTGCTCGTTCGGCACCTGCAGCACGACGTAATCGAGGCGGCCGTCGTAGCCGTCAGCCTTCGCCTCGTCGAGCAGCTTGCGTGCAGCATCCGGGTCGTACGGCAGGGCATCCACGTCGGTGGCCCACCGCGAACGCTCGTCGAACAACGCCTTGCCCGGCAGACCCAGACCGTCGTCGCCGCGCTGGCCGACGAGCTCCGGATCGATCGCGAGCGCGATCGCCTTGCGCACCCGGACATCCGCGCCGGGGCGGCCCTCGCGGTTGTTCACGAGTTCGGCGCCGCCGCTGTCGAGGATGCTGAAGTAGCCGGGGTAACCGGCGTCGATCGCGTCGTAGATGGCCGACGGGTTACCGCGCAGGAAGCCGATGTCGATGCCGTTCGTCTTCATCGACTCGAGGTTCTCGCGCGAACCGCTGAGCGCGACGAACTTCAGCTTCTCGGCGCTCGGCTTGCCGTTCCAGTAATCGGCGCGCGCGGTGAGCACCCGCTCCTCGTTGGGGGTGTAGCGCTCGAGCACGAACGGGCCGGCACCGATCGGCTTGAAGGCCTCGCCCTCACCGGCGCCGGGGGCGACGATCATGCCGTGCCCCAGCGCGAGCATCGACGGGAAGGTCGGCCACGCGGTGCGGAGGCGGAACTCGACAGTCTGCGGATCCACCGCCGTCGTCGATTCGACAGCCTCGAGCCACACGGCGGCACCGTTGCCGCGGCCGTTGTTGTATCGGTCGATGCTGGCCACCACCGCGTTCGCGTCGAGTGGCGTGCCATCGCTGAACGTCACGCCCGGACGCAACTTCAGCGTCCACACCGTGCCGGCGTCGTTCGCCGTCAACGACTGCGCCAGCCGCGGCTCATACTCGTTGCTGTCTCCGTCGTAGCGCAGCAGCACGTCGTAAACCGCCGCCAGTTCGTCGCCGCCGCTTCCGCCACGGGCCGCGGTCTTCGTCGGGTCCAGGACCGCCGCGAGCGCCTGCACGCTGAACGTCAGCTGCGCCACCGACCCCGTGGTGTCCGAGGCCTGCTCCCCGACCATGCCCACCGCGGGTGGGGTTCGGGTGTCGCCGCTGCTCTCCGCACTCGCACAGCCCGCGAGAGCGAGCGCACCCACAATCAACACCGCTGTCAGGCTCTTGCCGAACCTCGTCCTGCTACCCACGCACCCTCCAGTCACCCAGGTGTGACGCCCGCCACACATTGGCGCAGACGTTAACCGGTGACGGAACGCACGGAATGCCCGTTCCCATTGAGTGAGAATTTGCCTCGAGCAGGAACTTCGACCGTGTCAGCGACGCCGGCCGGATTCCCGACAGACCCGGCCGGCCGTCACGGAACCCGCCCTACGGGCGCACCGTCTCCGTGCACACCGTGAACAGTCGCTCGTCGTGGACGAAGCCGCCCTCCGAGCACTGGTCGACATCCGTCGCGCCCTCGATGATCTCCACCGCACGCTCGACGCTCACGGCCGTCGAGTCGTCGCAGTCGACACGCTGCGGTTCGTCCTCGCCGTCCGGCAGACTCATGCATCCGCCGATCACCCAGTCGATGTCGAGGCACAGCGCCCCACGCTCGCTGCCCCACTTGGTCTCGTAGTACACCTGGTCGACGTCCGACGCGCACTGCGCGTTCTTCGCCGCCTTGGCGACCACCCGGTAGTTGGATTGCTCGCTGCCGCAGACTGCTTCGTCGATGGTCGCGTCGTCCGTGGTCCCCCCCAGCCGCACGCAGTCGCCGATCTCGACGTCGATGTCGACCGACCCACCGCGGTCGCTACCCTGCTGACCAGCCACCGATGTCGGGGCCGAGACCGAGGTCGAAGCCACCGTCGAGGACGTGGCGTCGGCAGCGGCAGCGCTGCCCTCGACCGAGGATCCACATCCAGCCACCGTCAACGCCGCAAGCGCGACCACGACAGCACCGGACCGCCGCACTACCGCCCGAATTCCCTTGTTCACAACCACATTCCTCGAAGCAATCGATCGTCCGGGAGCGATCTCCCGGTGGCCCGACGGGCCGGACCACCGTTGCATTCTGTCCCACTGGACTGGACGCCGCGAAAACAGACCGACCGATCGCCCGAAACGGTGCCGCCAATCACGCTCCGGAGCAGACCGGACGTGGGCTGGTCAGGGCTGCACGGATGCCAACCGCACGAACGCGGCAGCGTCGAGCTTCTCACCGCGCGTGGAGGGCTCGATGCCGGCGGTGACGAGGCGTCGCTCGGCCTCGGCGGGCGATCCGGCCCAGCCGGCCAGCGCCGCGCGGAGCGTCTTGCGGCGCTGCGCGAATGCCGCATCGATGACCGCGAAGACCTTGCGGCGGTGGTCGGCGTCGATCGGCCACGGCGCGTTCTCGTAGCGGTCCACCCGCACCAGACCGGACTCGACCTGCGGCACCGGCCAGAACACCGCGCGACCGACGTGTCCGGCGCGCCGGACGGTACCGAAGAAGTTGGCCTTCACACTCGGCACGCCGTACACCTTGTTGCCCGGAACCGCCGCGAGACGGTCCGCGACCTCGGACTGCACCATCACCAACGCGGTACGCAGGCTCGGAAACTCCGCGAACAGGTGCAGCAGCACTGGAACGGCGACGTTGTAGGGCAGATTCGCGACCAGCGCGGTGGGCTCGCCCGGCACCTCGTCGGGCATCACGCGCATCGCGTCGGCGCCGACGACCGACAGCCGGTCCGCCAACTCGGGCGCGCGGTCCGCGACCGTCGCGGGCAGCCGCGCCGCCAGCTTGGGGTCGATCTCGACGGCGATCACCTTGTCGACCACGTCGAGCAGCGCCAGCGTCAGCGATCCCAGACCCGGACCGACCTCGAGCACGGTGTCCTGCGGGCCGACGCCGGCGGTCGTGACAATGCGACGCACCGTGTTGGCGTCGTGCACGAAGTTCTGACCGAGCTGCTTGGTGGGGCGCACCCCGAACTCTTCGGCGAGGGCGCGGACCTCGGCGGGGCCCAGGAGGGCAGCCTGGCCTCGTGGGCGAATGGGGGGCGGCACGGCGTCTGACACCTGAAGAACCTAACGCACGCGGGTCGCGATCAACGCAGGCCCAGCTTGCTGGTACACGACGGCCACGCACCCCAGCCCTGCGTCGCCTGTGTGCGGCTGGCGATCGCGATCTGTTCCTCGCGGGTCGCGAGGTCGGCGCGCGGCGCGTACTTGAGGCCGCCCTGCCGCTCCCACGTGTTCTGGTCGAACTGGACGCCACCGTAGAAGCCGTTACCAGTGTTGATGGCCCAGTTGCCCGTGGCCTCGCACTGTGCGAGCGCGTCCCACGTCGCGCCGTTCTCCACCGGCGGCACCTCGGTGCCCGGCTTGGCGCCCACCCGCACCACCTTGGGCTGGGCCGGCACCGTCACCGTCGCGGACACGCGCTCGCGACCCGTCTCGTTGCCGTTGACCAAGTTGACCGTGTACGTGACGTCCTGCACCCCGGCGACACCCGGGTTCTCCACGACCGTGCGGCTCATGTTCATCGTCGGGTCCTCGATGCGCTGCTCCGGCGGCGCGACCGGCTCGGTGACCACGCGTTCCTCGACACGACCCCGGGTGACCGTGATCTCCATGCCCTCGGCCAGCGCGGCGTCCGCCGCGGGCTCGACGGTGTCGGCCTGCTCGAGCGGGGTTCCGTTCGCGGCGAGGAACTCCCCCACCGTCGGCGCCGCCAGGCGGACCTCGGCGGGCGCGGACGCGCCGTCGACCAGGCGCACGGTCCGCGGATTCAGCACATCGATGTCGGCGCCGTCGAGCGGCAGACGCTGCGCGCGGGACGCCGAGACGTGCACGTCACCCGCGAGCCGGAACTGGTTGAGCGCCTCGTCCACCGTCAGCGCGGTGGTCCAGACGGTACGGGGCTCGCCGTCGACGGTCAGCATCACCTCGCGGCCGCGGCGCAACACCACGGTGTCGCCGTCGTGCAGACCCGATTCCGCCGCGGGGGCGACCACATCGTGCTCGCCCAGCGAGTAGCCGGCGGCCGCAAGCGCACCGTTGACATCGGACGACATCGTGCCCACGCTGACCAGTTCACCGTCGACGTCGACGGTGACCGTCTTGTGCTGCGCGATGGCGATCCCGCCACCGGCCGTGAGGGTCACGAGGGTCGCTGCCACCACGCCGTACAGCATGGGTGAGCGACTCGAGTTGATCTTCGACAGCGGTGACATCGGGATTCCTTACCGGAGACCTAGTTTGCTGGTGCACGACGGCCAGGCACCCCAGCCCTGCGCGGCCTGAACCTTCTCGGCGACCGCGATCTGCTGTTCGCGTGTCGCGCGGTCGGCCGTCGGCGCATACTGCGTGCCGCCGTACGCCGCCCACGTGCTCTGACTGAACTGGAGGCCGCCGTAGTAGCCGTTGCCGGTGTTGATCGCCCAGTTGCCCGTGGCCTCGCACTGTGCGATCGCGTCCCACGTGGATCCGTTGCTGACGGCCGGGACGGTGGGCACGGGCTTGGTGCCCACTCGGAGAACCGTCGGGGCGGGCTCGCGGACGACGGCGGACGACAACTCCTGGCGGCCGGTTTCGACCCCGTTGACGGTCTGGACGGTCACGGTCACAGTGCGCTCGCCCGGCACACCGTGGTTGTCCACCGCGGTCTTGCCCTCGGTGAGCTGTGGATCGTCGACCCGGCGCTCCGGCGCGGCGATGGGCTGCGTCTCGGTGCGGGTCTCGGTGCGACTGCGGGTGACAACGATCTCGAGCCCGTCGGCGAGCGGGGTCTCGGGTGCCGGAACGACACTGTCGGCCTGCTCGAGCGTCGCATTGGTGGCGGCCAGGAACTCACCCACCGTGGGCGCCGCGACGCGGACCTCGGCCGGCGGCGCACCACCGTCGGAGATCTTCACGGTCTTGGCGTTGACCACGTCGAGCTCGACACCCTCGAGCGGAATCCGCTGACCGCGCGACGCCGACACGTACGCGTCCCCGGCGAGCGCGAGCTGACGCATCGCGTCGTCGACGGTCAGCGCCGTCGACCACACCGTGCGGCGCTCACCGTCGACCGTCAACACGATCTCGCGGGCGCGGCGCAGGACGACGGTGTCGCCGTCGGACAGCTTGGCGTCCGGGCCCGGCGCGACGACGTCGTGCTCACCGAGCGGGTAACCCGCACTGTCCAGAACCGACCCGACCTCGGAGCGCAGCGTGCTGAGCGCGATCGTCTCGCCGTCGACGTCCAGCGTGACCTTCTTGTGCTGCGTGACGACCAGTCCGCCACCTACGAGCAGGGTCGCGAAGAGAGCGGCGACCACGACGTAGAGAAGAGGCGACTTGGCGGTGTTGATCCGAGCAAAAGGCGACACGAGGAGTCCCAAGGCTGACGACAGGTTCGATCACAGCACGGTAACGGCGAGGCTGTGATCTGGCAACTACAACGTGTCGATCAGCACATACGCTGCGACAATCATCTCGGAATCGCCGCTGGTCGATCACGAATCGGTCACGGGCCCAGAGGAAAAGAATGTCCGCCCGGGCGTGTTGCCGCCGCATGGGAGGGTGGTTCCATGAGCAATGTCGAAACCCAGCCCGTCGAGATCGAGTGCGAGCACGGCCCCGATGCACCGGGGTCCGCGGGCCGTCCTCTGCTCGAGGTCATCTCCTTCCGCGAGGTGCCGCTGGGCGGGCCGCGCGCGATGCCGGTGCGCCGCACCCTGCCGCAGCGTGCGCGGTCGCTGATCGGCGCCTGGTGCTTCGCCGACCACTACGGCCCCGACGACGTCGCGCTCACCGGCGGTATGGACGTCGCGCCGCACCCGCACGCCGGGCTGCAGACCGTCAGCTGGCTGTTCACCGGCGAGATCGAGCATCGCGACAGCAAGGGCGTGCACGCGATGGTCCGCCCCGGCGAGGTCAACCTGATGACCGGCGGCCACGGCATCTGTCACTCGGAGGTCTCCACCCCGGAGACGACGATCCTGCACGGCGTCCAGCTGTGGGTGGCCCTGCCCGACGCGGCCCGCGACGCGCCCCGCAACTTCGAGCACTACGTACCGCCGGTCGTGTCCGTCGACGGCGGGTCGGCTCGGGTCTTCCTCGGCTCGGTGGCCGGTTCGTCGTCACCGGTGCACACCTTCACTCCGCTGCTCGGCGCGGAACTGACGCTCGAACCGCGGGCCTCGGTCCGGCTGGACGTGGATCCGACGTTCGAGCACGGAGTCCTGGTCGACACCGGATCGGTGCGGCTCGAGGACATCGACGGCGTCGATCTTGCCCGCGCCGACCTCGGCTACGCCGGCATCGGGGCGTCACAGCTGACCCTGACGAACCTCACCGACGAACCAGCCCGCGTCGTGCTGCTCGGCGGCGAGCCGTTCGGCGAGGAGATCGTGATGTGGTGGAACTTCGTCGGCCGCAGCCACGAGGAGATCGAGGCGTTCCGCGACGCGTGGCAGGCCGAGTCCGAGCGGTTCGGCGCGGTGCAGGGCTACACCGGCGACGTGGCGCGGCTGCCGGCACCGCCGCTGCCGAACGCGCGGATCAAGCCCCGGACGAATCCGCCGTCGGCCTGAGTGACCATTCCTCGGCCCGGGTGCGCGGGATCCCGCGCACCCGGGTCGGGAGTGGGCGCTGCGGCCGAGGTCAGTCGCGGGCCGGCAGGCGGTAGACGCGCTCGGCCGTCGCGGTCGACGACTTGGCCAGCTCCGCCGGATCCTCGCCGCGCAGCTCCGCGAGCGCGCGGACCGTGTACGGCAGGCAGTACGACTGATTGGGTGCACCGCGGAACGGGTGCGGCGTGAGGAACGGCGCGTCGGTCTCGACGATCAGCTGTCCGGCGGGGACGAGCGGCGCCGCCTCACGCAGCGCCTTCGCGTTCTTGAAGCTCACCGTGCCGGAGAAGCTCAGCACGTAGCCGGCGTCGACGCAGGCCCGCGCCATCGTGGCGTCGGACGAGAAACAGTGGAAGATCACCGTCTCCGGCGCACCCTCGTCGTGCAGGACGCGCAGCAGGTCGGTGTCGGCGTCCCGGTTGTGGATCATCAGCGGCTTGCCGAGCCGCTTCGCGAGGTCGATGTGCCAGCGGAAGCCGTCTTCCTGTTCCTCGACGGTGGCGCAGCCGTCGAGCTTGCCGGGCCAGTACAGGTCCAACCCGGTCTCACCGACCGCGACGACGCGCGGATCGGACGCCAGACGCCCGATCTCCGCCTTGGTGGCCTCGTCGAGGACGTTGGCACGCGTGGGGTGGATCGCGACGGCGGCGAAAACACGGTCGTCCCAGTTCGCGGCGTCGACCGCGAACTTCGCGGCGTCCAGGTCGTCGGCCACCGTGACCACCCGCTCGACACCGACCGACGCCGCGCGGTCGACGATCTCGCGCACGCTCGCGGCGTCCGTCGCGCCGCACGCATCGAGGTGGGTGTGGGCGTCGACGAGTGGAAAAAGCGGCTCGGGCAGGTCCGGGGCGGGACGATCCTTACTCACGTCGATAGAGTAGGCGCACCATGACTGTGCCTTCCTCGCCTACTCCGCCGGCCGGGCCTGCCCAGCCCTCCCGGACCCCGTTCTATCTGACGACCGCGATCGCGTACCCCAACGGCGCCCCGCACATCGGGCACGCCTACGAGTACATCTCGTCGGACGCGATCGCGCGCTTCAAGCGTCTCGACGGATTCGACGTGTTCTTCATGACCGGCACGGACGAACACGGCCTGAAGATGCAGCAGACTGCGGCCAAGGAAGGCATCGACGTCCGCGACCTCGCCGCGCGCAACTCGGATGTCTTCCAGACCATGGACAAGGTCCTGGGCATCTCGTACGACCGGTTCATCCGGACCACGGACGCCGACCACCTCGAGGCCAGCAAGGCGATCTGGGAGCGGATGAAGGCGTCCGGCGATATCTACCTCGACACGTACTCGGGCTGGTACTCGGTGCGCGACGAGGCGTTCTTCTCCGAGGACGAGACGACCCTCCAGGAGGACGGCACCCGCACCGCCACCGAGACCGGCACGCCGGTCGAGTGGACCGAGGAGTCGAACTACACGTTCCGCCTCTCGAAGTACCAGGACCGACTCCTCGCCCACTACGAGGAGAACCCCGACTTCATCGCACCGTCCACCCGCCGCAACGAGATCCTCAGCTTCGTCAAGAGCGGACTCAAGGACCTGTCCATCTCGCGCACGACGTTCGACTGGGGCGTGCCGGTGCCCGGCGACCCCGAGCACGTCATGTACGTGTGGGTGGACGCGCTCACCAACTACCTCACCGGCGCGGGATTCCCGAACACCGATTCGGACGAGTTCCGGAAGTACTGGCCGGCGAACCTGCACATCATCGGCAAGGACATCACGCGGTTCCACACCGTGTACTGGCCGGCGTTCCTGATGTCCGCAGGTGTGGAGCTGCCGCAGCGCGTCTTCGTGCACGGCTTCCTCTACAACAAGGGCGAGAAGATGTCGAAGTCTGTCGGCAACGTCGTCGACCCGCTCGCGATGGTGGAGCAGTACGGCCTCGACGCGGTCCGCTTCTTCCTGCTGCGCGAGATCTCCTACGGCCAGGACGGCAGCTACAGCCACGAGGCCATCGTGACCCGCATGAACACCGACCTCGCGAACGAGCTCGGCAACCTGGCACAGCGCTCACTGTCGATGGTCGCCAAGAACTGCGATGCCCAGGTGCCGACGCCGGGTGAACTCACCGACGACGACCGTGCGCTGCTCGCGCAGGCCGACGCGCTGCTCGCGAAGGTCCGCGCCGAGTTCGACGTGCAGGCGCTGCACCTCGGGCTCGAGGCGATCTGGCACGTGCTCGGCGAAACCAACCGGTACTTCTCGCAGCAGGAACCGTGGGTGCTGCGCAAGACCGATCCTGCTCGGATGGCCACGGTCCTGTACGTCACCCTCGAAGTGGTCCGCATCGTCGGCATCCTCGTCCAGCCGGTGATGCCGGGCTCGGCCGAGAAGATCCTCGACCTCCTGGGGCAGACGCCCGAAGCGCGCACGTTCACCGACCTCGAGACCCGCATCGTCGCAGGTACGCCGCTCCCGAAGCCGGTCGGCGTGTTCCCGCGATACGTCGAGGAGACGGTCGAGGAGTAGCGCCCACCGAAAGTTGTCGGCCCCCTGGTGCACACTGCACGCCATGGGGAGCAATAGAACATACTTTCGAACGCAGGACCGCCTGGCCGGCGACTGCATGCCTCCACGGCAGCGGTCGGCGGCCGGGCTGATCACGGCACTCGCGGACGCGTACGAGCGCGGCTGGCAGCCCGCGGACGTCATGCACGTGACGCGTCGGGCCCTCGGCTCCGGCGCCGTGCCCACGGCCGCCGCCGCCGTGCTCTACCAGGCACGCGCGACGGACGTCGACGGACGCGCGCCGCGCGAGTGGCGGGCACAGCTCGAGCAGATCGCCGACCGCGAATCCGAAGCGGGGCGATTCGCTGCCGGGCTCCCGGCCTACTGCGACCCCGACGAGTTCGCGACGGCGCTGGACGCGGTGGGCTGGCAGATCGGGGTGCGCGAGTGGGTCGCGCTCACGGTGCAGTGGCTCGAACTCCCCCGCCTGACCCGGCTGTGCGATCCGCCGTCGACGTGGCCGCGTGGCGGCACCCGACCCGAGACCACGGATGTGGTGGACGACGCACGGTGCGCGGACCCGAAGGTACTCAACAGGATCCGCGGGTTGCTGGCCAAGGCGGAGGCCACCGATTTCGTCGAGGAGGCCGAGACGTTCACCGCCAAGGCCCAGGCCCTCATGACCCGGTACGCGATCAACTCGGCCCTGCTGCAGGGAACCGGGCCGACCGACGGTGCGAATACCGCGGTCTCGAGCCGCCGCATCCACCTCGACAACCCGTATGTCCGAGAAAAGGTCCACCTCCTCACCGCGATCGGCGAGGCCAACCGGTCGCGGACGGTGTGGTTCGACAGGTTCGCGATCGCGACCGTCGTCGGCAGCCCGCTCAACCTCGAGCAGGTCGACCTGCTGTTCACGTCCCTGCTGATCCAGGCCACCCGGGCGATGCAGTCGGCGGGTGCGCGCGACGCTGACGACGCTGACAATTTCAGGGGCTCGCGCACCACGTCCTTCCGCAAGGCATTCCTGTTCGGGTTCGCGGTCCGCATCGGGCAGCGACTCAAGGAGACCGACAGCCGGGCCACCGCCGAGGCCGCGGTCGACGCCGACGTGCGCATCGACGACCTGCTGCCCGTCCTCGCCGCGCGATCGGAGGCCGTCGACGCCGAGTTCGAGCGCCTGTTCCCGAGCACCAAGGCATCGCGGAGCAGATCCGTCGATGCCGACGGCTGGTATGCCGGACAGTCCGCCGCCGACGACGCCTCGTTGTCGCCCGCAGACCGGGCGATCGCGCGATGAGGCACCGCCCACACCCCCGGTGCCGACCGGATACAGATCACCGCGGACCGATGTCGTCTGAGGCACGGCCCCATGGAAAGCTGGACCAATGCGGATCGAGCGACTCGGAAGCGGCGGCACCGCCGCCGCCGTGTTCCGCGCATTGGCTCGGCGGGCTGTCACGCGGCAGCTTCCACCGCCGGCCGGCCTGATCGGCAGCTGGTTCGACGCCGCCGCCGTGATCGCACCCAGCGTGCACGCGAGTTCGTGTCGGCCCGACGACGCATTCACGTTCCCGGCGTCCGTCTCACGTGAAACACCCGTACCCGACGGTCTGCTGATCGGCGGCGGCTGGATCGGCTACCGCGCCTACCCGGACCGATCGGGCGCGTTGCCGGCGGCCGCCGGTGGCTGGACGGATCACGTTCTGCGGCTGGACACCTCGGGATGCTGGTGGTTCGAGAGCCTCACCGACCTGTCCTGCCCCGACGACCTGACCGCGGCGGTGCGTGAGCCCGTCGCGCAACCGCAGCCGTGGCAGATCGACTGGATCGACCCGGATCGGCGCGCGCACCGCCACGGCGTCGAGGCCTGCCTCGACGCCATCGCGCGCGGTGACGTCTACCAGGCGTGCGTGTGCGCGCGATTCCACGGGACGAGTTCAGGTGCCCCCGTGGACTTCTTCGCCGACGCCGTCGACCAGACGCGACCCAGCCGGGCCGCGTTCGTCGAGGGAACGTGGGGCGCTGTCGCGTCGCTGTCACCGGAACTGTTCCTGTCCCGCCGCTCGGGCACCGTCACGTCGAGCCCCATCAAGGGCACCCTCCCGCTGAGCGAAGACCCTGCCGCGCTTCGCCGTTCGGTCAAGGATGTCGCCGAGAACGTGATGATCGTCGACCTGGTCCGCAACGACCTGGGCCGGGTGGCCGAGCCGGGCTCGGTACGGGTCACCGACCTGTTGCGGGTCAAGCCGGCGCCCGGCGTGTGGCACCTGGTCTCGACGGTGTCGGCCGCCCTGCCCGAGACGGTCGGCACCCCCGAACTGCTCGACGCGGCCTTCCCCCCGGCCTCCGTCACCGGCTGCCCCAAACACTCTGCCCGACAACTACTCCGCGGCTGGGAACCCGAACCCCGCGGCGTCTACTGCGGCACGGTCGGCATGCACAGCCCGATCGCCGGGCTCGAACTGAACGTCGCGATCCGCACCGTCGAGTTCGACGCGACCGGCGGCGTCGGACTGGGAGTGGGCGGCGGCATCACCATCGACTCCGATCCCGACGCCGAATGGCAGGAATGCCTCGACAAGGCCGCGAGCATCGTCACGCTCACGACGTCGCGCACGCACCCCGACCGGACTCCGGCATCTCGAAGTGTGCCGGCCGGTCCTGAGTCAGTTCCGAAGTAGCCGAACAGATCCGCTCGGTCACCGCGTCCGCGTCGAGTCGCCACGTGCGGAGCACACCGTCGCCTCCACCCGCGACCACGATGGACGAGTGCGGCAGGAAGTTGACCTGCCAGCGACCCGTTCCGATCGTCGTGAGCGGACCACCGACCGCCTCGCCGCCGTTGTCCCCGTCCACGCTCCACAGCCGGACCGAACCGTCGTCGCTGCCGCTGACGACGTGCGTACCGTCCGCGCTGAACGCGACGCTGTAGACCGTCCCGGTGTGCCCACTCATCGCCGTGCCGCGCGGGTTGAACCCACCCTCGGCGTTCCTGTCCCACAGCAGCAGGGTGTGGTCGTCGCTCGCGGTGACCAACGTGGAGCCGTCCGGACTGAACGAGAGCGAGTTCACGCCGCCGTCGTGACCGCCCTCGCCGACCGGACGAGACTGCGGCACCGACGGATCGGTGACATCCCACGCATGGATCTCGCCGTCGGCACTGGCCACGACGAGGACGTCACCGCTCGGACTGAACACCGCGCTGCGCACCAGGTTGTGGGGGCCCGGCAGGCTCGGCCCCCGCAGCACGGGGGCATACGGATCCTGGATGTTCCACAACGCGACCCGGAAGTCGTCGTCCCCGATCGCGAGGGTCCGGCCGTCGGGGCTGAACGCCATTTCCCACGTGAAACGGGTCGCCGTCGCGATCGGCGGGCCCATCGGCACCGGCCGCGCCGGGTTCTGCACGTCCCACAGCTGGACGCGCCCGCCCGCGGTCTGCGTGGTCGCGAGGACCCGACCGTCCGGAGAGAGCACCGCGACGTTGGCACCGCCCAACGGGCGCGGCACGTCGATCGTCCCCGCCCGCTCGATCTGACCGTGCCGGTCCACCGACCACAGCCGCACCGCCGAGTCGTATCCCGCGGTGGCGAGCAGTGATCCGTCACGATTCATCGACGGCAACGTCATCGACGAGTCCGACACCGGGACCGTGCCGCCCGGCAGCGTCCACACCCGCACCAGCGAATCCTGTCCGCCGGTGATGATCGTGCCGCCGTCCGGCGACAGCGCCAGCGCCGGGACCCCGCCGCCGTTCCCGCTCAGCGCGGGCCGCAGCTCGTGGAGAGTCCGGGTGCTCGGGTCCACCGACCACAACTTCGTCGTCCCGTCCCACGACGCGCTCGCGAGTGTTCCGCCGTCGGCCGCGAAGGCGATGGTCCAGATGCCACCGGTGTGCGCCTGGACGGGAGCGCCGACCGGACGGATCGCGGCGATGTCGGTCGCATCGAACATCCGGATCAGCCCGTCGTCACTGCTGGCCGCGAGATTTCGGCCGTCCGGGCTGAAGGCCACCGAGTGCACGACGTCGTCGAAGCCCGACAGCTCGGCCCCCAGCTGGACCGGTTTGGCGGGATCGGCGATGTCCCACACCTTGACGGTGCGGTCGTCGCTCGACGTCGCGAGCACCGCGTTGTCGCGGAACGACACCGTCCGCACGGCGCCGGAATGCCCCCGCAGGGTCCACGCCGGGAACTGTCCGGAATCCGGCGCCGACGTGTCGAAGAGGGTGACGGTGCCGTCGTCGTGCGGCGCCGCGAGGAGCCGACCGTCGGGACTGAAGCGCACGTTGTGCACGGCACCCGGCGCGGTTCGCAGTCCCGAGACCAGGGGCCGCGGCGCCGCGCGGTCGCTGACGTCCCAGATCCACATGGTGCCGTCACCGCTGCCCGCCGCGAGGAGCCGGCCGTCGCGGCTGAACGACACCGACGACATGTACTGCTCGGGCCCGGTGAGTTCGGCGCCGAGCTGCACCGGCGCAGAGCGATCGGTGAAGTCCCACAGCCGCACCGATCGATCGTCGCTCGCGGTGGCCAGTGTGCGCCCGTCGGACGAGATCGCGACTCCGTAGATCGGACCGGCGTGACCGGGCAGGGCCCGGGAGATCGGCGTGTTCTCCGTCGCGACCAGTCGGGTGAACGCGTCGGCGTTGTCGGGCCGCATCTGCCAGGCCGCGAGGGACAACTGCGCCGCGGTCGTCGGATCGGTGTCCCGCAGGGCATCCGCCAACGCCACCACCTGCTGGAACTGGGCGGTGCTGCGCTCGTTCTCGGCACGGGACTTCGCCCCGAGCGCCATCGCACCCATCACGATGGCGACGACGGTGGAGAACGCGAGCGCGGCCATCACGGTCCGCTGCATCCACGCCTGTCGACGGACCTGCCGTTCCGACGACTCGAGGAAGTCCTCGGCCGCGGGCGTCAACGACGCCGCGACCGCCGCGATCCCACCGGCTTCCGCAGCGGCGGCGCTGTCCGCCCGGTTGGCCGCGTGTTCGGCCAGCAGGTCGAGACGACCACGGTGGTAGAGCAGACTGTGATTGCGGTCGGCGTGCTCCCAGTGCACCGCATCGGTCTCGACCTGCTGCCGCAGCGCCGAGTACGACCGGTCCTCCTGGATCCAGGTCTTGAGCCGGGGCCACGTGTCGATGACCGCGTCGTGGATGAGCTCGACATCGTCGCCGTCGACCACGAGGACCCGCGCGTTGACGAAGTGGTCGATGACGCGCCGCGCGGCCCCGGTGTCGTTGCTCTCGAACGCCACGAGCTGGCTCAGGGTCCGTCGGATCTTTACGTCGGTGCCGGTACTCGTGACGTACACGAGGTGGACCATCATCGCCCGCGCCAGGACGCGGCCCTGTTCGTCGAGCTGTTCCCAGGCGCGCTCGGCGGCCGCGGCGATCGAGCCCAGCACTCCCCCGGTGGCCCGGTAGTTCGCGATCGTCAGCTGACCACCGCGCCGCCGCTCCCACATCGTGTCGAGCAGGTGCGAGACGAGTGGCAGGACGGTGCCGCTGCCCTCACCGGCGGTCAGCACCCCGAGGTCGTTGAGGATCAGGTCGACCAGTCCCGGCTCCAGTTTGAGCCCGATCATCCGCGCCGGCTGGGTGATGACCTCGACGACGTCTTCCCGCAGCAGCGGCGACACCGCCTTGCTGCGCTGTTCCAGTGCTCGTGCGAGCACCGGGTAGGCGAGCGCCTGAGCGTAGAAGTCGGAACGCATCGTCGCGACCACCGACGCGGTCTCGGACGGCTCCGCGCCGGCACGAGCAGTGGCCGCGAAGTCCAGAATCGCGAGGAACCGCGCCCGCTCGCCCGGATCCGCGCACTGCGTGAAGAGTTCCTCGATCTGGTCGACGACGAGAAGAAGCTGGTTCGCCTGCATCCGAACCGCGGCTCGCGCGAGCGCGGACTCGATGTGCTGGTGGTCCGGCTCCTCCACCCAGTCGCCGAGCTCCGGAACCGCGGTGACCAGTGCCGCGAGTGGATGGGCGCCGGGCGTGAAGACCACCGGCGCGAAGGTGGCCCTGCCGCCCTCGCGATCGTGACCCCGCAACTCCGGGATCAGGCCCGCTTGTACGAACGACGATTTGCCGACACCCGAGGCCCCGGTGACGACGACCAGTCCCTGGCCCTGTGCCGACAGCACCGCCCCGACGAGTGCACTCACGCTGTGGCGGCGACCGAAGAACAGCCGCTCGTCCTTCTCGCGGTACGGCGCCAGACCGCGGTAGGGACGCACACCGGCGGGCAGGGCGGGCGCCGACGACTCGGTGCCGGCGCCGGTCGCGCGTCCTTGCTGGACCGCGTTCGCGCTACGCCACCACGTCTCCCACTGACGCATCGAGAAGAGCCCGTCGGTCGGCGGCGGTCCCCCGTGGAGTGGTCGGGCCATCCGGATCAGCACCGCCAGCACCGGGCGCACGGATTCGAACGTGGCGGGCATTCGTTTGCCCGAACGCCAGTCGCTCACACGCTGGACGGAAGCGGGCTTGTCGCCCCCCAACGACCGCGTCAGGGTCGATGCCTCCGTGACGACCTTCTTGAGCGGGGGGCCGCCCGCGGTCGCGAACAACAAACGCAGCTGGTCGGCGAAGAACAGCCGTGCCTGCGCACCGGACCGCTCCGCGTCCGGCGTCTGTCCCGTCTCGGACGTCATCGCCCGTGCACCCTCCCTCGGTCCCCGACCGCTTCCACCAATTCGACCTGTTTGCCGCTTCCGCGGGCCTGCGGAATTCCGCTGCGGATTAATTCCTCACCACCCGCGAACTGCGATGATAGCCCCAAATGCGGACCCTTCGGTTTTCCTGTAGGGCGAAGCGGGGCAAAGTCGACATCGACGCACAACGGCCCTGCGCCGGCGGCGCGGTCGCCGGTTGGGGCTGAGTTTGACGAGGGGTAGTCCCTGCCGGTGCACGCCACGGTGAAGGAGCGCGAGATGATCGAACGAGCGACGAGATTGACGGCGAAGACGCCGCCTGCAATCGCCGCAGGTCTGATCATCGGCGCAACAGTGGGCCTGATGGTGCTGTTGGGTGCGGCCCCCGCCGATGCGGCCGCGACCCTGTCGGGTGGGACTTCGACTTCGGTCGAAGCTCCCACCCACAGGTAAGGGCCCGTCGGGGGTCGGCGGGGGCAGCTCGGATTCCTCACCCCGCGTGACCGGCGGTAGGACTCAGTCCCGCCGGGCCGCGAGCACCGTCTCGTACAACTCTCGCTTCGACACTCCCGGCGACGTCTCCGCGGCGACCTGCGCGCACGCATCCTTGAGTCGGATCCCGTCGGCGACGAGCCGTTCCACCTCCGCGACGAGGTCCTCCGGATCCGCCGACACCGGCTGTGCACCCTCCAGAACGACGGTGATCTCACCACGCGCGCCGTCGATCGCCCATTCCGCGAGTTCGGCGAGGGTGCCGCGACGAACCTCCTCGTACGTCTTGGTCAGTTCGCGGCACACCGCCGCCCGGCGCTCGCCGCCGAGCACCGCCACGGCGTCGGCCAGACACGCGGCCAGTCGGTGCGGCGCCTCGAAGAAGACGCACGCGCGAGCCTCGGTGCGGAGTCCTTCGAACCACGTGCGTCGCTGTCCCTGCTTGCGCGGCGGGAACCCGTCGAAGCAGAACCGTTCCACCGGCAACCCGGACAACGCGAGCGCGGTGGTGACGGCGGAGGGACCCGGCAGACACGTCACCGGCAGGTCCTTCTCGACGCACGCCGCCACCAGTCGGTAGCCGGGGTCGCTGACCGACGGCATGCCGGCGTCGGTCACCAGCAGGACCGTCTTCCCCTCCTCGATGTCGGCAACGAGCGCAGGCAGCCGGGTGACCTCGACCTGGTCGTAGAAACTGACCACCCGACCGGTGATCGTGACTCCCAGCGCGGAGGCCAACGACTTGGTCCGTCGTGTGTCCTCCGCTGCGACGACGTCGGCGGAGCCGAGCGCCCCGCGCAGTCGTTCGGAGGCGTCACCGACGTCGCCCATCGGAGTTGCGGCAAGGACGAGGCGACCAGTCATGGGAGACAGCCTACGATCGACCCGTGACCCAACTGACGGACGAGCGCCCCACGCCGCCGTCCGGCAGTGTCCGCTCCGTGAGTCCGGCGCCGCTCGCGCCGGACCCGGACTTCGGTCCGACGGATCGACTGCGGGGTTGGGTCGTGTCGCTGGTGATCACCGCGCTCGCGGCGATCACCCGGTTCACGATGCTGAACTACCCGACCGACGCCGGCACGCCCGTGTTCGACGAGAAGCACTACGTGCCCCAGGGCTGGCAGGTCCTCACCGGCGGCGGCATCGAAGACAACCCCGGTTACGGCCTGGTCGTGCATCCCCCCGTCGGCAAACAGCTGATCGCGTTGGGCGAGGCGATCTTCGGCTACAACGCGTGGGGATGGCGGTTCGCGTCGGCGGTCGCCGGAACGATCCTGGTGCTGCTCGTGGTCCGGATCGTGCGGCGCATGGCCCGCTCCACACTGGTCGGCGCGATCGCCGGCCTCCTGATGATCGTCGACGGCGTGTCGTTCGTGTCGTCCCGACTCGGCATGCTCGACATCTTCCTGGCCCTGTTCACCGTCGCGGCACTCGGCTGCCTTGTGGTCGACCGCGACCAGGTGCGCGAGCGGATGGCCCGGGTGCGGGCGGAGGGCCGGATCGGTGTCAGCGACCTCGGTCCTCGTCTCGGGGTGCGCTGGTGGCGGTTCGGCGCGGGGATCATGCTCGGACTCGCGTGCGGCACCAAGTGGTCCGGGCTCTACATCATCGCCTTCTTCGGCCTGCTCTGCGTGGCGTTCGACGTCTCGGCCCGGCGCGCGTACGGGGTTCGTCGGCCGTGGGTCGGGACGGCGGTCCGCGATATCGGCCCGTCTCTCTATGCGCTGGTGGTCGTCCCGATCGGCGTGTATCTCGCGACGTACTGGGCGTGGTTCGCGAGCGAGACCGGCGTGGACCGGCACGCGACGGGCAATCAGATCGGCACGGGCAGCACGTTCTCGTTCGTGCCCGATGCGCTGCGATCGCTCTGGTACTACAGCGCCAAGGTCCTCGAGTTCCATTCGGGACTGACGAATTCGGCGGGCAATCACCATCCGTGGGAGTCGAAGCCGTGGACGTGGCCGATGGGCCTGCGGCCGATGCTCTACTACTACGCCGAGGGCGAGCAGGTGTCCGGCTGCGGTGGCCCGACGTGTGTCAAGGCCGTCATGCTGATCGGCACCCCCGCGATGTGGTGGCTCGCGCTGCCTGTTCTCGCGTGGGCGATGTGGCGGACGTTCGTGAGCCGCGACTGGCGGTACGCGACGGTGCTCACCGGCTACGCGGCCGCGTTCCTGCCCTGGTTCGTCACCCTGGACCGGCAGATGTACTACTTCTACGCGGTCGCGCTCGCACCGTTCCTCGTCATGGCGATCGCCCTGATACTCGGCGAGATCCTCGGCACCGCGAAGGATTCCGCCGAACGCCGCGGCACCGGACTGCTCGCGGTCTGTCTGTACCTTGGCCTGGTGGTCGCGAACTTCGTGTGGCTGTGGCCGATCCTCACGGCCGTGCCGATCAGCCCGGAGTTGTGGCAGCAGCAGCTGTGGCTGCCGAGCTGGCGCTGACCTCCGGATTCTTCGTTCCCGCAAAAGACGTCCGCACACGCGCACGGATCGGTAGTGTGCACCGAATGTCCAGGTTTCGGATATCCCTCGCCGGGACCGTGTTTGCCATTGTCGCCCTGCTGTTTCCGGCTGCCGCACCGATCGCGCAGGCGGATTCCGGCCAGGCGAGCCACCCGCGATACTCCGACGTCACGTCGGTGGGTGTGCACAACACGTTCGAGAAACATCGCTACGCGTTCCTCGCGGACGCGTTGGACGCCGGCACGGGCATGATCGAACTCGACGTGTGGACCAACGCCGTCGGACCGGATTGGCGCGTGTCGCACTCGAATCCGGTGGGCAACGACAACAACTGTGCGGGCGCGACGTCGGCGGCACAGCTGCGGACCGGCCCGCGCGACCAGTTCCTCGGCGGCTGTCTCGCAGATCTGCGCGCGTGGCACGACGCGAACCCCGCGCATCCGCCGGTCATGGTGAAGGTCGAGATGAAGGACGGCTTCACCGCGCCGCTGGGCCGGGGTCCCCGAGAGTTCGACGCCCTGGTGCGCAGCCATCTCGGCGACGCGGCGTTCGGGCCGGCGGACCTCGCCGACCGAGCCGGATCGACGACCCTCGACGACGCCGTCCGCACCGGCGGCTGGCCGGACCGCAGCGAACTGAGCGGCAAGTTCCTGTTCGAGCTGATCCCCGGCACCGTACAGGAAGTGAACCCCCTCGACCACTGGTGGACCGACCGGGCGTACGCGACCCACCTGCGCGACCTGGCACGCGTCGGCGGCCTGGGCCTGGCGACCGCGTTCCCGGCGGTCCACAAGGCGCAGCCCGGCGATCCCCGCGAGGCCCGGTACGACGCGGATCTGCGGCCGTGGTTCGTCGTGTTCGACGGTGACGCGAGCGCTTTCGCCGCCGACGGGATCGACATGCGCTGGTACCGGGACAACGGGTACCTGGTGGTGATGACCGATGCCCACAACGTGGCACCGGCCCTCGACCCGGTCGCGCCGGCCGAGGACGCCGCGCGCGGGCGCGTCACGGAACTCGCGGCGCGTTCGGCGAGCGTCGTGTCCACGGATTGGACGCCACTTCCGCAGGTGCTGTCGATGGTCGTCGATCGGTCCTGACGGCCGGGCCGTCAGGTCCAGCGCCGACGGGCCCGCACCGACAGTCGCCGTTCCTGCCGTTCGGCGAGGATCAGCGGATCGCGGGCCAGGTCCCGGTACAGCGAGATGCACAGCCCGATCATGACGATCACGAAGGGCGCGGCGGCGATGATCGTCATGGTCTGCAGTCCGTTCAGCGCGTCGGCGCCTCCGGTCCAGAGGATCAACGCGGCGACACCACCGGTGAGCATGCCCCAGAAGACGACCACCCAGCGCGCGGGCGCGAGCGAACCGCGCTGCGACAGGGTGCCCATCACCATCGAGGCGGCGTCCGCCCCGGAGACGAAGAAGATCGCGACCAGGACCATCACGAGGATCGTCGTGATGCCGAAGAGCGGCAGGTTCTCGAGCATCCCGAACAGTTGACTCTCGGTGGTGTCGCGGCCGGCGAGGTCGATGCCTTCGCGTTGTTCGTTGATTCCGGCACCGCCGAACACCGCGAACCACAGCAGACTGACCAGGCTGGGGATCAGAATCACCCCCACGACGAACTCCCGGATACTGCGACCGCGGCTGATCCGGGCGAGGAACATCCCGACGAACGGGGTCCAGGAGATCCACCACGCCCAGTAGAAGATCGTCCACGACGACAGCCACTTCGCCGTCTCGGGATTGCTCGACGCCGCGGTGCGGGCGGACATCGCAGCGAGGTCGGCGGCGTAGTTACCGATGGTCGTCGGGATCAGGTTGAGGATCAGGACGGTCGGCCCGAGGACGAACACGAACACCGCGAGGATCAGCGCCAGCACCATGTTGGTGTTGGAGAGCCACTGGATTCCCTTCGCGACCCCGGACACCGCCGACGCGACGAACGCGAGAGTGAGGACGGCGACCACCGCGACGAGCAGCAGCGTGCCGACCTCGCCCATCCAGCCGACCACCTCGAGCCCGGATCCGATCTGCAGGGCGCCCAGTCCGAGGGAGGCGGCGGTGCCGAACATCGTGGCGAGGATCGCGAGGATGTCGATGACGCGGCCGATCGGCCCGTCGCTCCGCCGGCCCAGCAGCGGGAAGAATGCCGCACTGATCAGCTGCGGTCGGCCCCGCCGGTAGGTGCCGTACGCGATGGCCAGACCCATCACCGCGTAGATGGACCACGGGTGCAGGCTCCAGTGGAACATCGTGGTGGCCATAGCCGTTCCGACTCCGCCGTCGGTCCCCGGTGGCGGATCGACAAAGTGGGCCAGCGGTTCGGCCACACCGAAGAACATCAATCCGATGCCCATGCCGGCGCTGAACATCATCGCGATCCAGCTGACGGTGGTGAACTCGGGTTTCTCACCGTCCTTGCCGAGCGGGATGCGCCCGTACCGGCTCGCGGCGAGCCACAGGGTGAAGATCACGAACCCGGAGGCGGCGATGACGAACAGCCAGCCCAGGTTGGTGACGAGCCACTCGAGCATGGCGCCGGTGACCGATTCGAGGTTGTCGGGGGCTACGAGCCCCCATACGACGATGGCGGCGACGGCGCTCGCGGCCACGCCGAACACCACACGATCGGTCCCGGACAGCTCGCGTGCGCCTGCCATTCCTCACACGGTGCTCACCCGGACCGGCAAAAGCAAGCACCCGGGCGTCGTGGCGACGTCCCGGGTGCCTGTAGTAGACGGATCAACCGGCGGACAGCACGCTCCGCGAGTTCTTGCCGACCACCGCGTCGATGCTGAGCCGCCCGGCGCCGACACCCGCGATCAGCAGCGACGCGACACCGAGCGCGAGGACCAGTTCGAAGCCGCCGTCGCCGACGAAGATTCCCTTGTCGGCGTGGACGAGGAAGAACGCCCCGGCCATATCCAGGAACAGCAGCACACCGGCGATGCGGGTTGCGAAGCCGATGAGCAGCGCAATACCGCCGACCAGTTCGATGGTGGCGGCCGCGATGGCGGAGACGTCGGCGAGCGGGATGTCCATGCCCGCGAACGCGGCCTGCGTGCCGTCGATGCCCCAGTCGAAGAACTTCTGCCAGCCGTGGGCGATGAAGATGACACCGATGCCGATCCGGGCGATGAGCAGGGTGGCGTCGCGGAATGCGGTGGAATTCATGAGGGTCCTCGGAGGTGGTGGGACGCGCGAGAAGAACAGGATCACGCGCTCTCGGGTAGGCCCACTCTGACACTTTTAAGTTGAAGCGTCAACCAAACCGGGTCACGCCCCCCTCAGCGCCGTCGCCACGAACGCCGCGGCATCGGTGTCGGAAATCCCCATGCGGCGAATGGCTGCGACGTACTCCGTGGCTGCCTGCTGCGCCTTCGTCCGCGTCGGATCCCCGGATGCCGCGATGAACGAACCGAGCCGTCCGCGGGTTTCGATGACGCCGAGCTGTTCGAGCTCACGGTAGGTGCGGGCCACCGTGTTCGGCGCTATGCCCAGATCGGACGCAAGCTTGCGGACCGTCGGAATCTTGGCGCCGGCCACCAACTCCTCGTTTCGCACGAGTTCGAGGATGCGCACCCGCAGCTGCTCGAACGGCGGCGTCGTCGAGTCGTGGTCGATCTCGATGTCCACTGCATCCCTTTCATCGTCCTGCGGCCGTTCACGCTGGTTGAACTCACGGTAACGCGGCTACAGCGTCCCTGATCGGAATCGAGCCATTAGTCAGCATCAACGTGCGGCCGACCGCCCGAGGTGCGCGGCCGTCCGCACCGGGCTCCAGCAACGCCGCGATCACCGCCGCGACATCGGCGCGCGGAACGGTGCCGCGTTCGAGCGGCGGGTCGGTGAGCGTCACCTCCCCGGTCGGGTCGTCGTCGGTGAGCCCGCCGGGTCGCAGGATCGTCCAGTCCAGCCCCTCCCGCCGCCGGAGGTCGTCCTCGGCGGCCGTCTTCGCCGCCAGATACGCAGCGAAGACCTCGTCCGTACCCGGAGGCACGGGCTCGCCCGCGCCGAACGAGCTGATCTGGACAAACCGTCTGACACCGGCCAGTTCGGCGGCGTCGGCCAGGAGAACCGCCGCACCGCGGTCGACGGTGTCCTTTCGTGCGACACCGCTGCCCGGACCCGCGCCCGCGGCGAACACGACCGCATCGGCGTCGTGCAGCAACTCGGCGACCTGGTCGGCCGTCGCCTGTTCCAGATCGACGATCTCCGGCAGGGCGCCCAGCGCGCGCACCGGCCCCTCGTGGTCGGGATTTCGGATCAGCGCCACCGCGCGGTCTCCCGATGCGGTGAGCAGTTTGGTCAGGTGCCGGGAGATCTTGCCGTGCCCTCCGGCGATGACGATGCGTCGACCTGTCATTGCGGACTCCTCGCATTCGATTCGACTCGGATTCGACATGCATACGCGTTCCCTGCCATTGTCCCCGTGCAGAATGGCTCTCATGGCGAAGACCGCAACGATTTATCACAATCCCCGCTGCAGCACGTCGCGGAACACGTTGAAGCTCATCGAGGAGGCCGGCATCGAGCCCACCGTCGTCAAGTACCTCGAGACGCCGCCGTCCCGCGACGGCCTGCGCAAGCTGCTCGACGACGCGGGCCTGCTCCCGAGCGAGGCGATCCGCAAGAAGGAGGCACTGTACAAGGAGCTGGGGCTGGCCGAGGCGTCCGAGGACGAACTGCTCGACGCGATGGTCGACAACCCGATCCTCATCGAGCGGCCGATTGTCGTCACCGACCGCGGCACCGTCCTGGCGCGGCCGTACGAGAAGGTGCGCGAGATCCTCTAGTTCCCGGTCAGTCCAGCGGACCGCGCGCGAGCGGACACGACATGCAGCGCGGTCCGCCCCGGCCCGACCCCAGCTCGGACCCGGAGATGCGCAACACCTCGATGCCCGCCGCCTCCATCCGCGCGTTCGTCTCGACGTTGCGCTCGTAGGCAACCACGACGCCGGGGGCCAGCGCGAGGGTGTTGTTGCCGTCGTCCCACTGCTCACGTTCTGCGGTCACATGATCCAACCCGGTGTCGATCACCCGTAGCTTGCCGATCCCCATCGCGGCCGCCGCGGCGTCCAGGAACGGTTCCGGTCCCCCGATCCCGACAACGCCGTCCTCACGTCGAATAGTGAACGCCGACAAGGTGTCCCGCACCGCGGGATACATCACGACGGCATCCGAGTCGACCATCGTCAGTACGGTGTCGAGGTGCATCGACGCGCGCCGCTGCTCGATCGGTACAGCCAGGACGGTGTGCGCCAGCTCGTCCTCGAACACGCTGCGCGCCAACGCCTCCGCACCTGCCGGGGTGGTCCGCTCCCCCACCCCGACCGCGATGACCCCCGGCGCGAGCAGCAGGACGTCGCCGCCCTCGACGGGGGCGGTGTGGGACTCGTAGGCCCGCCGTACCCCACGAAACCGCGGATGGTGCGCGTAGATCAGGTCGGTCAGTGACGCCTCACGCACCCGCGCCGGCAGTGCGAGCGATGTGATCGCGACCCGGCCGCCGATCCAGAACGACGAATCCCGCGTGAACAGCAGGTTCGGCAACGGGTCGATCACGAAGTCCGCGCCGTGGTGCATCAGCCGCACGAGCGACGGGGTGGCCGCACCGGTCCCGATCGGCAACTCGTCGAACGTCATCCCGGACGTGAGGATCGTCGACAGCTCGGCGGCCGGGACGCCGCGCAGGTGCGCCGCCAGGTCCTGCACCAGGACGTGCCCGAGTTTGCGGGGGTCGACAGCAGCCGAGATGCCCTGCATCCGGGCGGCGCCGCTGGTCGTGAGGGTCTCGGTGAGCAGGTCGGACACGAGCAGCACCTCGATGCCGCGGCCGCGTAGGACGTTCGCGAACGCGTCGTGCTCGTCCTGCGCACGATCCACCCAGGGCAGACCGTCGAACAGCAGTTGATCGTTGTTGCGGGGAGTGAGACGCCGTAGCTCGTCGCCGGGGCGATGCAGGAGCACCGACCGCAGCGCACCCACCTCGGTGTCGACACCCAGTTCGGACGGCTCCCGCACGCTCATGCGTAAACGGTAGTCCCGTGGACGACGGTCGGCACCCCGCACCCAGATCCTCGAGTATTGTTCAGGTTGTCGGCTCAGGGAAGGCGAGCACCGTGGACATGCCCGATTGGAACACCCGGGAACTCACGCCCGGACAGCTCTCCGAGCGCAGTGGTGTGGCGGTCTCCGCGCTGCACTTCTACGAGCGTGAGGGCCTGATCTCGAGCCGACGTACCAGCGGGAACCAGCGACGCTACAAGCGCGACGTGCTGCGCCGGGTGGCGTTCATCCGGCTGTCGCAGAAGGTCGGCATCCCCCTCGCCGAGATCCGCGACGCGCTCTCCACGCTGCCGGACGGCCGCACCCCGACGCGCAGCGACTGGGCGCGGCTGTCGAGCCGGTGGCACGCCGATCTCGACCGGCGGATCGAGCAGCTCACCAGGTTGCGTGACGACCTCACCAACTGCATCGGATGCGGGTGCCTGTCCCTCGCAAGTTGCACGCTGGCCAACCCGCACGACGAGTTGGGAACCGAGGGTCCGGGCGCACGGGTGATCGACGTCGAGATCGACTGACACCCGGTCAGCCGTTGTCGAGCCGACGGTGGGCCTCGGCCCGGTCCCGCTCGACCACCTGTGACACCATCTGACGCACCAACAGCTCGATCTGGCTGCCCACCAGCGGAATTCGCACTGTGGTCGTGCCGCGGACATCGAGCACGGAGCCGCTGGCGCCCGGACGTAGCGTGTATTCTCCGTCGATCGTGACGGGAATGCCGGTGGCGGACCCGGCGAGTGTCCCCGACGCCCGGCCGTCGTGCACGGCGCGCCACGTGTCGATCCGCTCCATCCGCATCTCACCGCGGACGACCTTGCGCACGAGTGCGGGGAACGTGTCGGTATCGACGGCCTCGGTCATCGTCACGGTGACGAGCGACTGCCCGTCGCCGTCGGACGTCCGGTCCACCCGCACCGATCCGCGCGACTGCGGCGGCATCCGCGAACGCCAGTAGCCCTCGTCGGTCAGGAGTGCGTGCACCCGGTCGACGGGGTGGTCGAAATCGGCCGAGAACTCGAATCGCTTCGGCATTCTGCCGACGCTACCGCACCGCTCAGGCGATCAGGCCCCGTTCGCGGGCCGCGGCCACCGCGGCCGTGCGGCTGTCGACCTCGAGCTTCGTGAACGCATGCACCAGGTGCGATTTCACCGTCGCCTCACTGACGAACAACTGTTTCGCAATTGCCCGATTGGACAGCCCCTCGGCCACGAGTGCCAGCACCTCGGTCTCCCGCGCGCTGAGGTCGGCGCGCGGTTGCTGCATCCGCCGGTAGAGCCGCTGCGCCACCTCGGGATCGAGCACCGTCTCGCCGCGAGCCGCCGCGAACACCGAGTCGATCAGCACGTGCGGGGCGGTGTCCTTGAGCAGGTACCCCGCGGCGCCCGCCTCCACGGCCCGCAGGATGTCGGCGTCGGTGTCGTACGTCGTGAGCACCACCACCCGCGGCGGGTTCGGGCGCGCCACGATCTCGGCGGTCGCACCGGCGCCGTCGATCCCGGCACCCAGACGCAGATCCATCAGCACCACATCGGGTTTCGCGGTCGCGGCCAACGCCACCGCCTCCTCGCCCGACGACGCCTCGGCCACCACCTCGACATCGTCGTGCGACGCGAGCAGCGCGCGCAGCCCGGCGCGGACCACCGGGTGATCGTCGACCAGCAGGACCCGCACGACGCTCACAGGGGACGCCCGACGGGAAGTGTTGCAGCCACGGCAGTTCCGTCGCCCGGAGCCGATTCGACCACCAGTGTTCCTCCTAACAGTGCAAGACGATCGCGCATCGCCCGCAGCCCGAATCCGCCGGCCTCGCGTTCGTCGAATCCGATGCCGTCGTCGACAATGTCGAGACGTACCTCGTCGGTGGCGTACGTCAGGGTCAGCCGCACGCGCCGAGCATGCGAGTGCAGGCGCACGTTCGCAAGAGCGCTCTGCCCCACCCGCAACAACGCGACATCGTAGTCCATCGGCAGCGGGACCGGATCGCCGTCGGTGAACAGTTCTCCGACGATCCCGGTGTGCTGTTCCAGCTGCTCCAACTGTCGCCGCAGCGCCGACTCGAGCGGCGCGGACTCGAGATCCGACGGCCGCAGCGCATCCACCACCCGTCGCGCCTCCACCAGGTTCTGCTGTGCCGTGTCGGCGATCTGGGTGAAGGTCGGGGCCGTATCGGTGCCACGCAGGCCCGCACGAGCCAGCAGAAGGATCGACGAAAAACCCTGTGCCAATGTGTCGTGGATGTCGCGGGCCAGGCGCGCGCGCTCGGCGACGGCGCCGGACTCGCGCTGCAACGCGACCAGTTCGTCCTGTGCATCGAGCAGCTCGCGGTGCGCGTCGGTGAGCTCGTCGACCAACTGCTGACGCTGCGCCGCCTCACGGGCCAACTGCTGGTACACCATCGCCATGCCCGCGGCCACAGCCGAACCGAAGGTCGGACCGAGGATGGACGCCACCGTGTTGCTGTCGCCGTGCAGCAGACTCGCGGCGATCGAGACGACCGTGAGCACCACGGTCGTGATCAGCGCCACCGGGACCGACAGCAGGTGGAAGCACAGGAAGAACAGTGCGAAGACGACCCACACGAAGTTGGGATTCGACGCCACCAGAGCCAGCCAGCCCGCCACCAGCACCGCCAGCCAGACCTGGCCCGTCGAGCGCTGCACGACACCGCGGCGGCGCACGAACGACACGCCGCCGATGTACCAGGCGAGCTCCGCGAGCGCTAGCACCAGAATCCAGGCCTCGTGCGCGCCCTGCGACACGAGGACCCGGCCGATACCCACCGCGAGAAGCAGAACGAACAGGACGTGGGCACCGATCTGCATCGCGCGCAACACCGGCGCGACGCCACCGGGAAGGGACACGTCGTGGGTCTGCATTGCATTCACGCTAACACCGCGGCACCACCCGCCGCCGCCGTGAACCGCTGTCTCCAACTTTCGATGGACCGGCGAAGTCAACCGATGCGCGATGCCCCAACCACCCCCTTCACGCGAAGCTGGATGACATGTTCCTCAGCATTCGAGATCTCCGCTTCGCCAAGGGCCGATTCACCCTGATGAGTTCGGCGCTGTTCCTGATCTCCCTGATGGTCGTGATGCTGTCGGGGCTCACCACGGGACTGGGCAACCAATCGATCGCCGCGGTCAAGCACCTCGGCGCCGACAACTTCGCGTTCGGCGAGCCGGCCGACGGGCAGTCCCTGTCTTTCGGGGAGTCCACCGTAACCGAGCAGCAGCGCGACGCCCTCGCCGCGACCGCCGGTGTCGACGAGGCCGCCGTCATCGGAATCGCCCCCGTCCGGATCTCCGCGGGAGACCGTGAGGTCGCGGCCTCGGCGTTCGGTGTGGACGGACACTCGTTCGCCGCCCCCGTGCCGCTCGACGCCGCCTCGGTCGCGGTCGACGCCGACCTGGCGAAGGACAACGGCTGGGGCGTCGGGAGCCAGATCACCATCGGCGCCGACACCTTGACCATCAGCGCCCTCGTCGACGACTCTCTCTACAGTCACCAGCCGGTCGTGTGGATGAACCACGACGTGTGGACACAGCTCCCGGCCGCAGGCGGCAGCGACGGCACCGTGATCGCGATGCGCACCTCCGGCGGCTTCGACGCCGACAGTGCGGCAGCCGCCACCGGCACGTCGATCACCGACGAGGGCGGCGCCCTCAACGCGATCGGCTCCTACACGTCGGAGCGCGGATCCCTGCTGCTGATGCAGGCGATGCTGATGACAGTCAGCGCCCTCGTCGTCGGCGCCTTCTTCACCGTCTGGACCATCCAACGCAGCCAGGACCTCGCCATCCTCAAGGCTGTCGGCGCCTCCACGAAGTACCTGCTCAAGGACGCCCTCGGGCAGTCCCTCATCGTCCTGACGCTCGGCGCCGGCCTCGGCAGCCTGGCCGCCCTGGGACTGGGCACGATCGCATCGAAGTTCGTGCCGTTCACGCTGACCATCTCGGGCACGCTCGTCCCGTTCGTCGCACTGATCGTGATGGGCATGATCGGCGCCACCGCAGCACTGGCCCGGATCGTCTCGATCGATCCGCTGACCGCGCTCGCGAACGCGCGCTGAGCCCGGCGTCCGACAGAACTCGAAAGGACCTCCCATGAGCATCTCGCTCCGCAACGCCGTACTGACCTACCCCGACGGAGACACCCGCCTGCGCGCCCTCGACGACGTCGACCTGGACGTGAACCGCGGCGAACTGGTCGCCGTCACCGGGCCATCGGGCTCGGGAAAGTCGAGCCTGCTCGCGGTGGCCGGACTGCTGATCTCGCCCGAGTCGGGCACCGTCGCGATCGACGGCACCGACGTCACGGGCCTCGATCGCGCAGCGCGCACCGACATGCGCCGGGAGAAGCTCGGCTTCGTCTTCCAGCAGTCGAACCTGCTGCCGTCGCTCACCGCGACCGAGCAGCTGCAGATGATCACGCACCTGAACGGCGGTTCGGTGCGCGAAAGCCGCAAGCGGGCCCGGGAACTCCTGTGCAGCCTCGGACTCGAGGGCCAGCTCGACCGACGCCCGAACCAGCTCTCCGGCGGCCAGCGTCAGCGCGTCGCGATCGCCCGGTCGATCGTGAACGATCCCGCGGTCCTGTTGGTCGACGAGCCGACGTCGGCGCTGGACGAGGAACGCAGCCGCGAGATCGTCGCGCTGCTCGCCGAGCTGAGCCGCGAGCGTTCGGTCGCGACGGTGATGGTGACGCACGATCTCAGCCAGCTGGACCTGGTGGATGCCGCCTACGAGATGCACAGCGGCGCATTGCGTCCCCGCGGCGCTGGGATCGCAGCGGCTACAGCTACAGCAGCTTACTGAACTGGTCGTTCGCCTTCTGCATCACGAACTCGTACGGCGGAGCGAACTTTCGCGCCCACCAGTAGCCGAATCGGATGTCGTTGGACGTGTACACCAGATACCGGTTCTTCTCGATTCCGGCGATGATGCAGTCGGCGACCTTCTCCGGAGTCACGGCGCGCTTCTCGAATCGGTGCGTGAGCTTACGGATGCGGGGATCGTCGCGGTCCACACCGGCAATCTGCACAGTGCCCACCAACGGCGTCTTCACGCCACCGGGCACCACCAGGCTCACGCCGATACCGTGCCGCTTGAGATCGAACCGCAGGACCTCGGACACCCCGCGTAGACCGAACTTGCTGGCGCTGTAAGCCGCGTGCCACGGCAGCGCCAGCAGGCCGGCGGCCGACGACACGTTCACGAGGTGTCCGCCGCGCCCGGCCGCGATCATCGGGGGCACGAACCGCTCGATGATGTGAATCGGGCCCATCAGGTTCACGTCCACCATCGACTTCCAGTGGCGATGCTCGAGATTCTCGACGGTGCCCCAGGCCGAGATGCCCGCGATGTTCATGACGACGTCGAGGCTGCCGAACTGTTCGTGGATTTCGTCGGCGAACGCGGTGACCGCGTCGAAGTCGGACACGTCGAGGGCCCGCGAACACTCGACGGTGCCGCCGGCGTGCTCGCAGAGGCCGACGGTCTCCTCGAGTCCCACCGCGTCGATGTCGGTGAGGAACAACCGGGCACCTTCCGCGGCCGCCGCGAGAGCCGTGGCCCGACCGATTCCGCTGGCCGCCCCGGTGATCAGGCACTTCTTACCGTCGAGCGTCTTGATCGCCATCGCCTGCAGTTCCCCGCCTTCGATCGGTTCAGGTTCAGTCCGTTTCGGCAGTGTACGTGGCGCACACCGGAATCGGCGCCGGACGATCTGCGGCGCCGATTCGGGCAGGTTCGGTGGAGCCGCGTCAGAGACGCTGCGCCATCTCGTCCTGGTAGTCGCGGATGGTCTTCTCGAGCCCCTCCGCGTCCTCGGGACGACCGTGGCTGCGGGCCTCGTCGGCCCGGTCACGCAGCACGTGAATCGCCCGGCGCAATTCGTTGTCGCTCATTCTGCGGTCCATGCCTCCCAGTTTCCCCGTCGCGGGCGCCATTTTCCAGGCGTCGCGCGCTGGTGGTAGCGATTCGAGACCAAGCGGTTGGCCGTGAGCTACCACAAGGTTATTCGTATGCCAAGGCAGCGTTCCACCGTCCCGAACGGCGCCACGGCGGCAGGTTTCGAACGATTGATCAATCAATACATTCGAGCTACCCGCCGGTTATCTCCGGTGTTAAGATCGTCGCGATGTCTGACTTCGCCGCACGGCTCAACAAGCTCTTCGAAACCGTCCATCCACCGGGCCGGAAGCCGCATACCAATGCGGAAGTGGCGAACGCCCTCATCGCGGACGGCCACAAGATATCCAAGCCGTACATATCGCAGCTGCGCTCCGGCCAGAGAAGCAATCCCTCGGACGAGACCGTCGCGGCCTTCGCGAAGTTCTTCAAAGTGAAGCCGGCGTACTTCTTCAACGACATCTACGCCTCGAAGGTCGACCATGACCTCGAACTGGTCACGCAGCTCCAGGGCTACGGGCTGCGGCGGCTGGCGACCCGGGCATTCGATCTGTCCGAGGAATCGCAGACGCTGCTGACCACGCTCGCGGAGAAGCTGCGGGCGGCGGAAGGCCTGCCCGAGATCCCGCCGGACGCCTCGCGCTGACGGAACCTGCGGTACGCGACACGCGACACGCGAGAAGTACCGGAACACGAAAGAGGCCCTCTCCCGAAGGAGAGGGCCTCTTTATTGTGGAGCTGAGGGGAATCGAACCCCTGACCTCTTCGATGCGAACGAAGCGCGCTACCAACTGCGCCACAGCCCCGAACCGCGATCCGCTTTCGCTGACCGCTCGGCAACTCTAACAGGACACGCGCCGAGATAACGAATCGCCTGGCCAGCGGCAAAAAATGGTCGAAAACGGCAGGGCGCCCGATCACCGTGGTGATCGGGCGCCCTGAAGCCGGAAGAGGAATTTGCCGGGAAATCACTGCCCGGACGCGCGCCTCATACCGTCGTCGCGGTAGGACACCTCGTAGTCGTCGTGCCGGCCACGGTCGCCACGCTCGACGAACTCCGCGTCGTAGTGGTCGAGATGATCGAACGCCGGGTCACCGTCGTCGACCTCGAGAACCACAGCGCCGGGCCGGCGCAGCCGCGCCGGGACCAGTCGCAGCTCCTCGTCGGAGTCCGATTCGACGCCCAGTCGCGAACGACCGAGGCGGGCCATGCGGCGACCGCGGATCTCCTGCTCGAGATGGACCTGCCGACGCAGGTAGGCGAGATAGCCCACGAGGGCGACCACCGAGAAGGCGGAGACCCACCACATCACGGGGGTCAACGCCACGGCGAGCGCGGCCGTCAGGATCGTCGCGAATATCAACCCGAGCACCGTGCGCTGACGGAACTGGTACCGGGCCGCGCTGGCGATCGCGTCGGCCTCGGGATCGAATCCACCCCGGCCGCGCCGATTCGGGACGTAGTCCCGGGCTGCGCCGCGCGTGCGGTCGATCGCATCGTCCATCATGTTCGCGTCGGCGTGAGCGTCCATTCGATCCTCCGCATCCGTGCCGTATGAGTCGTCGCCGTAGGTGTCACCGCGCAGCCGTACCGACGCCGGGCGCCAGTTCGGATCGCTCCGATGTCCGGCCGCGGGCCCGCGTGCCGGGCGTTCCGCGTCGCCACGATGCAGCACTCGAGTCGCGAGCGCCGCATCCGTCGTCTGCCGGATCCGGGGCCGCTTGCTGACAAGCATCGGAACAAGGACGAACAGCCAGACGGCAACCAGCGCGATCCAGATGATCGAGGAACTCGGCATACCGACGACCTCCTCCCATTCGTCTACCAGCACTGATGACGCCAATGACCTGCTCAGGCTAGTGGCATCCGCACCGTTGCCGTCGCAGGCGCGCCGACTCAGGTTTCGCAGGTGTCACACCCGTCACTCGATTATCACCTCTCGAGAAGGAAATTGCAGCCTCGAGATTCAAGTGAGCCCAAGACCACTCCCCGCATACCCGCGTCGCCGCCGGCACTCGGCCGCCTGCGACGCCGCCCGATACGGACCCCGGCGACCGACTGCGCCCGGCGCCCGAACCGGGCCGGCGCGTGGGCACACACCCGGACCCGCCTTTTCCCGACCGTTCACGCGAAAGTGATAACAGCGACAATTCGCCGTCGAAACAGAATCGTTAGCGTCTCTTTATCAAATTTGAGAAAACAAGTCGCCAAAACCTTACGGATCAGTGACAGAGAACCAATACTGCAACCGGGCGTCCACGATTGTCGTAGTCGTCCCGAACTCTGCCCGAGGCCGGCGCGCTCCGGTCGCGAACAATCGAAGACGAGGAATTCCCATGCACGTGAATCACCGGTCTTTTCTTCGCCGCAGGCTTACGCGATCCGCTTCTGCCGTCATTGCCGGAGCAGCCGCCGTGATGCTCACGGTTTCCGTCGGTTCGGCGGGCGCCGAAGCCACATTCCAGCAGGACACCTCCGCCCACGCCGTCAGTTTCGACGGCTGGGAGCTCCACATCGACCAGACCGGTCAATCGCTCAACAGCGTCGCCCCGCTGTCCGGCAATCAGTTCACGCGCGACATCTTCGCGAGCGGACGAGCGCTCGCGACTGTCAGCGGTAACGGCGGCTCCCCCTACACCGGCGGCGTGCTCGAGGTGGGATACCAGATCGGCTACCAGGCCGACGTCTCCAACGGTGCCGTCATCACCGGCAATGCCGGGCTGACCCCGGGCGTGGTCTACATCCCGGAACAGGCGGAGACCGTGCACCTCACCGCGGACCCCAACATCCCGCCGGTCGTCGACCTGTTCAACGGTCAGGCACTCGAGCTGGGTATCGAGACCCCGGTCGAGGGCAACCTGTCCACGCAGGTCGCGCCAGGCACCATCGCGACGGTTCCGGTGCAGAAGAAGGAGTGCAAGTCCACCCAGTGCGCCATCACGCTGCGTGATGTCCATCTCGAGGTCAACCACGCCCTCGGCTCGGTGTCGGTCCGCTCCTACGCCATCTTCACGGCATCCACCGATGTCGCGGACGACGTCGTCGTCAGCTACGGTCCGCCGGTCATCGTGTGACCTGTGGCCGAACGGCCTCGTCGGGCTCGGGCCCCGGCGGGGCCGTTCGGCTGTCCGGGCGCTCGCCCATCAGCTCCAGGTGGCCCGTCCGGCCCGCACCAGACGATCGGACACCGAACCGGGTACCTCCTCGACGGTCATCGCGACCAGCAGATGATCGCGCCACTGACCGTCGACGTCGAGGTACCGCCGCAGCAGTCCCTCCTCGCGGAAACCTGCATGCCGCAGTACCGCCTGACTCGCCAGATTCTCCGGACGAACGGTGGCCTCCACCCGGTGCAACCCCATCGGACCGAAGCAATGGTCGAGCCCCAGCGCGAGTGCAGCCGTCGCGATGCCCTGCCCGCCCACGTCCTTCGAGACCCAGTAACCGATCCACGCGGACGACAGCGCACCGCGGACGATGTTGCCGACGGTGATCTGACCGCACATGCTGCCGTTCAACTCGATGGCCATCGGCAGCATGCGACCTTTGCGGGCCTCCGAGCGAAGACTCGAACACAACCCCGGCCACGCCGTGATGTGATGCCGGTCCGCCCAGGGAGCCTGACCGGTCGGCTCCCACGGCTCGAGGTGTTCCTGGTTGGCGATGCGGAGCCGACTCCACACGGCAGCATCCCGCAGACGAACGGGCCGCACCGTCACGCGACCGCCGACAACCCCCAACGGTCCGAGCCGAGCCGGCCACCCCGGATGCACAGACACGGTTCTTTCAGCCCCGCTGCGCAAGGAAAGCGACTTCCACCTCTTCACCGGCGCGAACCTCAGTGACGTCCGGTTCGACGAGAACGAGGCAGTTGGCCTCGGCGAGCGTCGCAAGCAGGTGTGACGACGCTCCGGGCGCTCCGCCGAGCGCCTGCACGAGGTACTCCCCCGTCGACTCGTCACGCATCAGCTGGCCGCGCAGGAATCCCTTGCGATTGGCGATGGATGTGATCGGAGCGACCGTGCGGGCGGTGACGATCCGGCGCATGGGCTGACGGCGCCCCAGCGCGATCCGGATGAGCGGCCGCACCATCACCTCGAACACGACGAGCGCGCTCACCGGATTGGACGGCAGCAGGAAGGTCGGGACCTCGTCGCGCCCCAGCTGCCCGAAACCCTGGACCGAACCCGGGTGCATGGCGACCC
The DNA here is from genome assembly GCF_050433545.1 of Rhodococcus sp. BE178. Lineage (NCBI taxonomy): Bacteria > Bacillati > Actinomycetota > Actinomycetes > Mycobacteriales > Nocardiaceae > Rhodococcus > Rhodococcus sp. BE178. Next base: position 395,353 of record NZ_JBNPXA010000003.1, read on the forward strand.
GCTCGACCTCGAGGTCACCGAGATCGGCCAGCGCGTCCCGGACCTCGTCCGACGCCCCACCACCGACCGCGCCCGCGATGACGACGATCTCGGACCGGATCAGCTGGCCCTCGACGACCTCTCGCAGTCGGCGCGGATCCATCGTCGCGATGCCGACCCGGTTGACGTCGGCGCCGGCGTCACGCGCCGCGGCCGCGAGCGCGTACGAATTGACGTCGTAGACCTGGCCCGGTCCCGGGGTGCGGTCGATGTCGACCAGTTCCCCGCCCACCGAGATCACCGACAGACGCGGCCGCGGATGCACCAGGACCTTGTCGCGGCCCACCGCGGCCAGCAGGCCCACCTGCGCGGCGCCGATGATGGTGCCCGCCCGCACCGCGACATCGCCCGGCTGGACGTCGTCACCGGCCCGGCGGACGTAGTCACCGGAGCGGACCGGCTTGTAGACCTTGACTCGGGCGTGGCCGCCGTCGGTGCGGTCCATCGGCAGGACCGCGTCGGCGAGGGTCGGCAGCGGAGCACCGGTGTCGACTCGGACGGCCTGACGCGGCTGCAGCCGGATCGGCTGACGCGAACCCGCCGTCACCTCCCCGACCACGGGAAGGGTGAGTTCGGTGGGCTCGCCGTCCTCGCCGCGGATATCGGTACCCGCGGCGAGAACGTCGACACTTCGAACTGCGTAGCCGTCGATCGCGGCCTGGTCGAAGCCTGGCAGTGGCCGTTCGGTCACCACTTCTTCGGCGCACAGCAATCCCTGTGCCTCGGAGATCGCCACCCGGACCGGCCGGGGCGCCACCGCGGCAGCAGTCACTCTCGACTGCTGCTCCTCAACCGAGCGCATGTGGTTCCTCGTCCTCCCGACCCTGTCGACCCGACCGCGTACTGCTGACGTCTACTCGCCGGCCGGCTTCAGCCGCTCGACCAGCCATTCGCGCAGCGAGGGGCCGTACTCCTCGCTGTTCAACGCAAAGTCAACCGCAGCACGCAGGTAGCCGCCGGGATTTCCCAGATCGTGTCGAGATCCGCGGTGGACGACGACGTGCACCGGGTGTCCCTCTGCGATCAGCAATGCGATCGCATCGGTGAGCTGCAACTCACCACCCGCACCGGGAGTGATCCGGCGCAGCGCGTCGAAGATCGCACGATCGAGCAGGTAGCGACCGGCCGCGGCGAACGTGGAGGGAGCGTCCTCCATCGCAGGCTTCTCCACCATGCCGACGACCTTCAGGACATCTGGGTTGGTGGCATCCGGGACGGTCTCGACGTCGAACACGCCGTAGGCGCTGACCTGGTCCTTCGGTACGTCGATCGCGCACAGCACCGAACCACCGCGCTTCGCACGAACCCGCGACATCGTCTCGAGTACGCCGCGCGGCATCACGAGATCGTCGGGCAGCAGGACGGCGATCGCATCCTCGTCGTCGTCGAGGACGGCCTCGGCACACCCGACGGCATGCCCGAGCCCGAGCGGCTCCTCCTGCACGACGGAATCGACCTCGAGCAGGCCCGGAGCCTTCCGCACCTTCTCGAGCAGGTGGTACTTGCCACTGGCTTCGAGCTTGCTCTCGAGCACCAGGTCCTCGACGAAGTGAGCAACGACACCGTCCTTGCCCGGCGAGGTCACGATGACCAGTCGGTTCGCTCCGGAGTCGGCCGCCTCCCCCGCCACCAATTCGATGCCCGGGGTGTCGACCACCGGGAGTAACTCCTTCGGAACAGTCTTCGTGGCAGGTAGGAACCGCGTTCCCATCCCTGCAGCGGGCACAACCGCCGTCCGAAAGCACCTGTTGTCGTTGGTGACGGCATCTGTCATAACTCACCACCCTATCCACCGGCCCCCGCGGCCGGTCGCACGATCCTAAGGTGGCGATCATGAAATCGCTGTCCAAGACCGAATGGCGGAGCCACATCCTCCGGGAACGCCGAGCTGTGGACGACCGAACCCGAGTCTCGGAGGACGCGTCCTTGGTCTCGTTCGTCACATCCGCCGTGTCGACTCTGGCAGGGGAACGACCCGATCTCACGGTGTGCGCGTATGTCCCCGTCGGCACGGAGCCCGGGTCCGTCGACATGCTCGAGGCCCTCCGGCAGGCGGGATCGCGAGTGCTGGTGCCGGTCACCGGCGACCCCGGCCCCCTTGCGTGGGCCGAGTTCACCGGCCGCGACCACCTCGTCGCGGCCGGCTACGGGCTACGCGAACCGAACGGCCCCGTTCTGCCGTCGGCCGAGGTCGGCGCCGCTTCGGTGGTGTTCATACCGGCGTTGGCAGTGGACGAGCACGGTGTCCGACTCGGTCGCGGGGCCGGCTTCTACGACCGGACGCTCGGGCTCGCGGATCCCACGGCGGCGTTGGTCGCCGTGGTCCGGGACAGCGAACTGGTGGCCGGACTGCCCGCCGATCCGCACGATGTCGCGATGGGGTGGGCGCTCACGCCGGGGCGTGGCCTGGTGCGCCTCGCCGCGCGCGATACCGAGGATCCGGGGGCTGCGCAGGAATAGGCATCTGGTTCGCACTGTTGGCACTGTCGACTGTAGAGTGCCAACACCTGCGGTTTGACTACACAATGCGGAGGAACCCAGTGCCCACCTATTCGTACGCCTGCACCGAATGCGACAACCGGTTCGACATCGTGCAGTCGTTCACCGACGACACCCTGACCGTGTGCCCGGAGTGCTCCGGCAAGCTCCGCAAGCTGTTCAACTCGGTCGGCATCGTCTTCAAGGGCAGTGGCTTCTACCGCACCGACAGCCGCGGCGGATCGAGCACGGCGAGCGAGCCCGCAAAGAAGTCCGAGTCTTCCTCGTCTTCCTCGACTTCGTCGTCCTCGGCTGCGCCCGCGCCGTCCAGCGCCCCCGCCGCCGCCAGCTGACCAGGGGGCGGTCTGTCCACAGCCCGCCGCTCATCCACAGGCGGGCTCGCGTCGCCGTCGTGACGGGATCGGGTCTCCGCACCCCGGCCTAGCCTTCCGTCATGCTGACCATCCCGTTTCGCCGACGCGTGTCCGACCGCAACGGACCGCTGGCCCCGACGCTCGGTGACCGACTCGGCCGGATGACGCGTCCGGGCTGGGCACGAACCGACGCCGCGCGGCGCACCACCGCGGTGGTGCTCGTCGTCGCCGCGGGGATACTCCTGGTCCGAGGCAATCCCGATGATGTCGGTGAACCTGTCGTCGTCGCTGCCCGGGACCTCACACCCGGCCAAGTCCTGTCCGACGCAGACCTGCGCACGGTCGATCGCTCCGGAGCCGACACCCCCGCAGGCTCCGTCCCCGCACCGGATGCCGCACTCGGACGCACGGTGTCGTCGCCCGTCCGAGAGGGCGAGATCCTCACCGATGTCCGACTCCTGGGTCCCCGCCTCGCGGAGGCCGCCGTCGGATCCGCCGACGCACGGATCGTGCCCGTGCGACTGTCCGACTCCGGACTCGCCGCGCTCATCCGTGAAGGCGACCGGGTGGACGTCCTCACCGTCGACCAGTCGCGGCAGACCACCGACTCACGACCACCCTCGGCAGAGATCCTGGCCTCCGGCGCCACCGTCGTCCTGGTGTCCCCGGAGCGGTCATCGGGAACCGAGCGACGGGATCGCGTCGTGATGTTGGCGCTTCCGGCCCCCGCGGCGGGCGCGGTCGCCGCGGCGTCGCTGACCGATGCGATCACCGTGACGCTGCACTAGAGGCGCACGGCGCGCCGGTCCCGGCCTCTCTGAACTAGTCTCGACACGACCTCGAGACACCGACATCAGAGGGGATCCATATGCTGAAGGGGTTCAAGGACTTCCTGCTCCGAGGAAACGTTCTGGATCTTGCCGTCGCCGTTGTCGTCGGCGCGGCGTTCACGGCGATCGTGACCGCGTTCACCAACAACATCATCAATCCGCTCGTGGCCGCAGTCGGCGGATCCGACGAACTGGGCTGGGGCCGGGAGATCATCCCCGGCAACGACGCGACGTTCGTCGACGTCGGCGCCGTGGTGACCGCGATCATCAACTTCGTCATCATCGCCGCCGTCGTGTACTTCGTGCTGATCGTGCCGGCGAACGCCGTCAAGGCTCGCTTCGCGACGGAGAAAGAGGACACGAAGGCCAGCGAGGCCGATCTCCTCATCCAGATCCGCGACATCCTCGCCGAGGGACGGATCGGTGAGGCAGCCGACTCGATCGATCCGGACGGCAAGCACTCCCGCGTCCCGGAATAGCCCGTTCCGACCCGTTCCGTCCTGTTTCCCTGGGAAACGCGACAGCACCATCATCACCACTCGAGCCCGCCCGGACATAACCGGGCGGGCTCGAGTGCTGTCAGCGAACCCCGTTGGAAGTCAGGCGATTCGGAGCGCTCAGAGAACCCAGGGCTTGCCGAACGTGGTGACGACGTCGCCGGCAGCGCTCTTGACCGTCACGTACGGCCGGATCGTCACAGGACCGACGACGCCCGTGGCACTGCCGTGAGCATTCGCGAACTGGATCTCGGTGGCCGCGCCGTCGAACTTGCCCTTGGCAACCTCGACGGTCTTCACTCCCCCGCCCGGCGCGAGCTCGAGATCCAGGCTCGGACCGAACGCGACCGACACGCCCGCACCACTCGCCTCGAGCTTGGGGACGAAGTTCATCTCGAGCTTGCCGCCCAGCGAGACCGGGTACGCGACCTGGTAGCCGGCGACGATCTCGCTGCCCTCGTACTTGTCGGCGCCGGAACCCTCGATCTTCGCGGCGGCCCTAAATCCGAACGGCCACCGGGATCACTCCAATTTCGCCGAAAGCACTCGGACTTCGGCATTTCCGAGCGGATCCCGGCCGAGATTAGACGGACCGGTCGCCAGGCAGACGCCAGTTCCCGTCGAAACGGGTTCACCATACGAACATTTGAACCGGTCAGTTTGTAAAGGCGCAGTTCGACGGCGTAGCCAATCCCTTCGGACCAAGATCGCTATGGTGCATCACACCCCCTCAACTGGGAAGGGGCCCGAAATCACGCTGCGCATTGCGTGTGAGCTGATCCTGCGGCCGACGACCGATGCAACGCGGAACGCTCACCGTGCACACGAGAATGCGCCGGGTATGCGTGATGAATCACACATACCCGACGCATTCCGGACTATTCCGAAAACAATCTATTGATTGAACTGAAGGTGGCGCGTCAGCCGTGGTGAGGGGGTACCTGACGCCGCAGCCATTCGTCCTGACCACCACTCGACGTCGAGGCCCCGTCGGAGGACCGTTCGTCCGAAGTCTGCTCGGGCAGCACGGTACCGAAGATGGCCTCGAGTCGGGCCCGGTCGACTCGCGACCGCCCACGAGGCCCCGACGTGGCCTTCGCCTCCGACGTCGACCCGGTATCCGTCTCGTCCGACATGGCTGGGGTGTGCACCCTTCCTACTCGTCGATGCTCGACAGCTGCCCGATGACGTGGCTAGCCAACGGAGTCAGCGTCGCCATCCCGTCGCGCACCGCGGCCCGCGAGGACGCGAGATTGACCACGAGGGTGCTGCCGGAGATCCCGACGAGTCCCCGCGAGATGACCGCATCCACAGCGCCCGCCGCGAGCCCGGAGGACCGCAGCGCCTCACTGATTCCCGGCAGCTCCCGGTCGAGGACCTCGGCGGTGGCGTCCGGCGTCACGTCACGCGGCGAGACGCCCGTCCCGCCGACCGAGATCACCAGGTCGACACCACCGATCACCGCGGTGTTGAGAGCGTTGCGGATCTCCACCTCGTCGGCGGTCACGGCAATCGTGGCATCCACCAGGAATCCGGCTTCGGTGAGCAGTTCGGTGACGAGCGGCCCCGTCGAGTCGACATCGCCGTGTGCGGTCCGATCGTCGACGATCACGACCAGCGCTCGTCCGGCCAACGGTGCTTCGAGTTCCATGGTCCCTACCGTAATGGCCGCATCCGAGTCAGTCGGGACCCGGCGGAGAATCCGTGTCAGCACCGGACGGTTTCCGGTCATCATCATCGTCCACCCGTGGTCGGCGCGGTGCCGAGCTGGACGTCGACCGTCTTCGAGTTACCCGAGGCGTCCTGATACGTCACGGTCACCTTGTCACCGGGCGCGTGGGAGCGGATCGCCGCGATCAGCGAGTCGCCACTCGTGATGATCCGGTCGTCGACCTTGGTGACGACGACACCCTTGGGGATGCCCGCCTTCTCGGCCGGTCCGCCCGCGGTGACGTCGACGACAGTCGCGCCGCCCGTGGACTCCTTGGCCGAGACCTGCACGCCGATGATCGCCTGCGTGGCCTTGCCCGTCTTGACCAGTTCGTCCGCGATACGGCGCGCCTGGTCGACGGGGATCGCGAAGCCGAGGCCGATCGAGCCACCCTGGCCGCCGGCGGTCGCGATCGCGGTGTTGATGCCGACGAGCTGGCCGTCCATGTTCACGAGCGCGCCGCCCGAGTTGCCGGGGTTGATCGCGGCGTCGGTCTGGATGGCGTCGATGACGGTGTTCTGGTTGCCCGTCTCACCGGTGGTCGACACCGGCCGGTCGAGCGCCGAGACGATACCGGAGGTGACGGTGCCCGCGAGTCCGAGCGGCGAACCGATCGCGACGACCTGCTCACCCACCTGAATGTTCTCGGAGGTGCCCAGTTCGACGGGGGTCAGACCCGACTTGCCGTCCGCCTTGATGACCGCGATGTCCGAGGTCGGGTCGGTGCCGACCAGCGTGGCCGGCGCGGTGGTCCCGTCGGCGAACGCGACCAGCAGCTTGCCGTCCGGCCCGCCACCGGCGACCACGTGGTTGTTGGTCATGATCAGGCCGTCGGACGAGATGACGACGCCCGAGCCCTCGCCCTCGCCGCGGGTTCCGGCCACCTGGATCTGCACCACGCTCGGCAGCACCTTGTTCGCGACCGCCTCGACCGAACCCGCCGGCGCATTGGACGCCGGACTGGTCTCGGGCTTGGGGACGTCGAGCGCATTCGAGACCGGAGCATTGCTGCCACCGTTCGACGACGTCGCGATCGACCCGACCGCCCCGCCGATGCCGCCGCTCACCAGCGCGAGGGCGATTGCGCCGGCGACCAGCGCGGACCGACCCGACTTGCGCGGCTCGGTGTGCGACGGCGCCCCGGTCGTGGGCAGCGTGCCCGTCGTGCCGATGCCCGGAATCTGCTCGGTGGGCTGGTAACCGGCCTGGTATCCGTGCTGGGGGTAGCCCGAGCCGGGTTGTCCTGCGCCCTGGTAGCCCTGGTTCTGGGGGTTCTGGGAGTAGTAGCCGCCACCCGAACGCCACTGGTCCTGCGGGCCGGGCTGGTGTCCGGCCTGGTAGGGCGCACCCTGCTGGGGATCGCCGTGTCGGGGAGTTCCCTGGTTGGGATTGGTTTCGCCGTGGGGGTTACGGTCGTCGGTCATCGCACCGCCTTCATTCGTGACCGCCGGGGATGGGGCGGTCGCAGTGTCTCGATCGGTGGTCGATCCGCTGCCGCAGAAGCCGTGAGGGAAACTGCAGCGGCGATCCGACTCACCGAGATCCCGGATCCGGTCCGGTCGCTGAATCCAGATTGCCCGGCACGGCTGAGAAGCCGCTGAGACGCTGCTTTCAGTTTCCCGTGTTCCTGACGAAGTGGCCAGGATCACATCCCGGACGTTCGGATCAGCGGCTGTCGGCCTCGGGTTCGCCCGGCAGGACGATTCGGATACGGGCACCGCCTCGGTCGGACGTCTCCACCGCGATGGTGCCGCCGTGCTTGACGACCACCTGCCGGACGATCGCCAGGCCGAGACCCGATCCGGGCATCGAACGTGACGCCGTCGACCGGTAGAACCGTTCGAAGACCAACTCCCGATCCTCGAACGGGATGCCGGGGCCAGCGTCGTCGACGACGAGTTCGAGCAGGCGGTCACCGATCTGTCGCATCGTGACCTGCACACGCTCCCCCGTCGGACTCCACTTCGCGGCGTTGTCCAGGACGTTGAGGACGGCCCGCGAGAGCCCGGCCTGGTCGCCGTAGATGAACCACGGAGTGGTGACGGCCTCGAAGTCGATCTCGTTCCGTCGGCGACGGGCCTTCTCCAGGGACCGCTCCACGACCTCGCTGAGATCGACCAGCTCGAAGACGGTCTCGGGGGCATCCTCGCGCGCGAGATCCACCAGGTCCCCGACGAGCGTGGAGAGCTCCTCGATCTGGGCTACGACGTCGGCGCGCAGGTCCGCCATGTCCTCGGCCGGAATGCTCGGCGCCCCCGGGCGACTCGATGCGATGAGCAGTTCCATGTTGGTCCGCAACGAGGTGAGCGGGGTACGCAGCTCGTGTCCGGCGTCGGCCACGAGCCGACTCTGCCGGACCCGTGATTCCGCGAGGGCGCGCAGCATCGTGTTGAAACTGGTTGTCAGGCGAGCCAGTTCGTCGTTGCCGGTGACCGGAATCGGGGTGAGATCGTCGGTGCGGGCCACGCGTTCGGTCGCTGCGGTCAGTCGTCCGATGGGTCTCAGACCCGTTCGGCCCACTGTCGTGCCGGCCGCCGCGGCGAGGACGACGCCGCATCCACCCACCACGAACAGCACCCAGGCAAGCCGGTCCAGCACGTCCTCGGTCGGCTCGAGCCGCTGCGCGATCACCAGGGTGCTGCCGTCACGCGTGCGCTCGGCGAGCACCCGGTTGCCCTCGACGGTGCGCAGCGAGAAGTCGCGCTGTCCTCGGGCAACCGCCATCTCGGCCGGGCCGATCGGAACCACCGAGCCGGGCGGGATGTACTTGTTCAGGTCCGGAAAGATCAGCGCCACACTGATATCGCTGGTGTATAGCGTCGCGCCAGCGATGTACCGCGGGTCGAAGGTGATGAGGTCGTTGTCGACGATCGCGGATGCCCGCGAACGCAGCTGGTTGTCGACGTCGGCGTACAGGGCGCGCGAGACCACGGCATACGCCGCCAGCGCCATGACGGCGACCGCGACGGCCACGACGGACGCCGCGAGCAACGTCACGCGCCACCGCAGGGACACCGACCGGGTGAGCGGCATCGGTGGCCGCATCTCGTGCCGGGGTGGGGGCATGGGACCGATCTGCGGACCGGTCGGGTTCGGGTCGGCGCCCGCGCGTCCGAAGGGGGTGACCATCACGGAGGAGTCTCCCGCAGCACGTATCCGACGCCGCGGACCGTGTGGATCAGTCGGGGCTCGCCCTCGGCTTCGGTCTTCCGACGCAGGTAACCGACGTACACCTCGAGCGCGTTCCCCGACGTCGGGAAGTCGTATCCCCACACCTCTTCCAGGATGCGGCTGCGGGAGAGCACCCGCCGGGGGTTCGCCATGAGCATCTCGAGGAGCGCGAACTCGGTGCGCGTGAGACTGATCGACCGACCGGCGCGGGTCACCTCGCGGGTGACGGGGTCCAGGGTCAGATCCTCGAACGTCATCGCCTCGGAATCCTCACCGGCAGCCGGGGACGCGCGGCGCAGCAGGGCCCGCAGCCGAGCCAGCAACTCCTCGAGCGCGAACGGCTTGGGCAGGTAGTCGTCGGCACCCGCGTCGAGGCCGGCCACCCGCTCCGACACCGAATCGCGCGCCGTGAGAACGAGAATCGGAAGATCGTCACCCGTGCTTCGCAGGCGCCGGCACACTTCCAATCCGTCGAGTCTCGGCATCATGACGTCGAGCACCAGGGCGTCGGGACGCGATGCGGACACCTTCTCGAGCGCATCCACGCCGTCGACGGCGAGATCGACCGTGTACCCGTTGAAGCTCAGGGAACGCCGCAGTGACTCCCGAACAGCCCGGTCGTCGTCGACCACCAAAATGCGCATGCGGCCATTTTGGCCCCACCGACTGAGATCCCGCTGAGAGGATCCCGTTCACCAGACCGGCGTGTCGCGTCAGTCACGCGGCAGCCTCGGTCCCGGCAGGCTCCAGTGCCGCCACAACGCTGCCAACCGAACGGTCGTCGCGACCACGGTGCCGACCACCAACGCGGTGTTGCCGGTCAGGCCCGCCTCGGACCCGGCGACCACCAGCGTCGCACCGAGCAGCGCGGGAATCGCGTAGAAGTCGCGGTGCAGCAGCAACGGCACCTCGTTGACGAGCACGTCGCGCAGGATGCCGCCGCCGATGGCCGCGGTCGCACCGATCAGCACGGATGCGAGGGCACCGGCGCCCGCCCCGAGCGCGATCGTCGCACCCGTGCTCGCGAACAGTCCCATCCCCAGCGCGTCGAGCACGAGGATCTCGCGTCGCAGCCGCCCGATCGCCGAATGCACGAAGAACACGATCACTGACGTCGCCGCCGCGGTCCCGAACAGCGGCCAACTCGTGAGTGACGTCGGCGGGTGGATGCCGAGCAGCACGTCGCGCACGATGCCGCCGCCGATGCCGGTGAACACGCCGACGACACAGACCCCGAAGACGTCGAACCGCTTGGTCACCCCGACCAGCGCGCCGGACGCGGCGAACACGGCGATGCCCGCGAGCTCGAGGATCTTCAGCAGCACGCGGACAGCGTCGCACGGACCGGCGCGCCAGGGGTCACAGTCGGCCGGGATCGATCCGGCCGAGCCGGACCGCACGGACCAGACGTCGGGGGACGCGATGAGTCCGGCCGTCGACGGTCACCGTCACCAGGTCCGGGGCGATCGCCTTCCACCGGGACCGTCGGCTGCGGGTGTCGGCACGCGACATGCGCCGCTTGGGTACCGCCATCGTTCAGCCCTCCCGGGGTCCGCGGCCGACACGGCGGCCGAACCGCCGCTCGAACTTCTCGACCCGCCCCTGCCGATCGACCAGACGACTCGTGCCGGTCCAGAAGGGATGCGAATCGCTCGTGACGTCGACGACGACGAGCGGCCGGACGGTGCCGTCGACCCATTCGACGGTGTGGTCGGTCGCCGCAGTCGATCGGGTGAGGAAGGCATGCCCGGTCGTCGAGTCCTGGAAGACCACCGGCCGGTACTCGGGGTGGATGCCTGGTTTCATCGCTTCGTTTCTCCGTTCGTGTTTCGGTGTTCGGCGCTTCGGTGGTCGGCGCTTCGTTGTTCGGTTCCGAGGCCCGCGCCGGCGATCCGACCGACCGGATCGGGGTCCGCGCACGGGTCCTCGTGGAACTCCCCGAACGGGTCTTCCCACGTGGACCATGCCGACTCGTCGGCCAGCTCCCGCTCGGTGAGCAGCGCCCAGTCGAGGGCGCCCGTCACCGCGTCCGGGTCGGCGTCGTGGACGAGCACCACGAGCGAGGTGTCCCGGTCGCCGAACCGCTCGTCCCAGCCCAGCGCCGCCATCGCACGCCGTTCGTCGTCGGCGGCCGCGAGTTCGTCCTCCGTCATCGCGGCCAGCCAACGGTCCGCACTCGCCACGCGTAGGCCCCCACCGGCGGATTCGAGCCAGAGCGCGACGTCGGATCGGGTCGCGAGCCACATGCGCCCACGCGCCGTGACGACACCGTCGAGCAGGACGTCGATCGCCTCGTGCAGCCGCCCGGGATGAAAGGGACGTCGGGCCGTGAACTCGACGAGTGACACCCCGTGCTCGGCGTGCAGTGGCGGGCCACCCCGCAACAGCGGCGCGTGCGTGCCGAAGATCCGGCCGCGTCGGGCGTCCGCCGGGATGAGCGGCAGCAACGCAGCTGCGTCGGGCGTCCCGGAGATCGGCGCACCCGGTGCGAGACGGGCGAGGACTGCACGCAGCCGGTGCGACAGCCACGGCTCGCCGGTGTCGTCGTCGACCACGAGCGCGTCAGCGAACGCCACCTGCCCGACCGCCACCTGGGCCACGGTCCGGTCATCGTCGAGGTCGTCGTCGCCGGTGGCGGCAAGCCACCACTCCCCGGCGTCTAGGCACGTCACAACCGCATCCACGCGTACGTCGCGGACCGCGGGCCCGTCGAGTTGTCCGACCACGCCGACCACCGGGACGTGTTCGATCGCCCAACACACCGCCTCCGGTTCCAGTGCGTGGTCGAGCTCGAGCACGATCCGGTCCACCGAACTGCGCGCGTGGAGACGGCGCAACAGCGGCAACAGGTCGTGACGCAGCGTGCACGACACGCACCCGTGCGCGAGCTCGAGGATCTCGGTCCGCACCTCGGGGGCCTCGACCGATCCAGTCGTCACGGTGCGGCGGACCACCCCCTCGCGGAGCTGCCCGAGGTCGTGATGGATCACGACCGTGCCCACCCGACCGTCACCCAGCAGCGAGAGGGCCGTCCGATGGACCGGCCCGCTCCAGCCCGCGACGAGAACCAACGGTGTGCGGCCGTCCGGCACGTCAGCCACAGCCACCCCTTTCGAAAACGATTGTCATTACCGATTCACGAGGCTACACTTCGATCGCGCTTGTCGACAATCGTTTTCATTAATCGTTCGAGTTCGGCCCTCATGGACCGGAGAGGAAGTCCCATGCCCGCTCGCTGTCAGGTCACCGGACGCACCCCGGGATTCGGCAGGTCCGTGTCCCATTCGCACCGGCGCACCAGCCGCCGCTGGAACCCCAACATCCAGAAGAAGACATACTTCGTGCCCAGCCGAGGCCGACGAATCACATTGACGCTGACCCCGAAGGGCATCCGCACCATCGACCGGGACGGCATCGAGGCCGTCGTCGCCCGCATGCGGGCCGCAGGAGAGAAGGTCTGACCATGGCAGGCAACGAGGTCCGCCCCGTCATCAAGCTGGTCTCGACCGCGGGGACCGGATATCGGTACGTCACCCGCAAGAACCGCCGCAACGACCCCGACCGGATGGTGCTGCGGCGCTACGACCCCGTGATCCGTCGGCACGTCGATTTCCGAGAGGAGCGCTGACGCGGTGGCAAAGAAGTCGAAGATCGCACGGAACGAACACCGTAGGGCCGTCGTCGCGCGGTACGCGCCGGTGCGCGCCGAACTGAAGGAGACAATCCGCCGACCGTCCAGCTCGGCCGAGGAACGCGCCGAAGCCCAGTACCGGCTTCGGCAGCTTCCCCGGGACGCGAGTCCGGTAAGATTGCGCAATCGAGACGCTGCGGATGGACGTCCGCGCGGTCACCTGCGGAAGTTCGGTCTGTCCCGCGTGCGGATGCGCGAGATGGCACATCGTGGGGAACTGCCAGGCGTACACAAGTCGAGCTGGTAAGGAAGAGCAATGGCAGTCAAGAGAGCACCGTCGAAGAAGGCGCGCAGCGAACAGGGCCGCCGTCCCAAGAAGAACCCGCTGATCACCGCGGGCGTCGAGACCGTCGACTACAAGGACATCAACCTGCTCCGCACGTTCATCTCCGATCGCGGCAAGATCCGCAGCCGCCGCGTCACGGGCCTCACCCCGCAGCAGCAGCGTCAGGTGGCCGTCGCGGTGAAGAACGCCCGCGAGATGGCACTGCTGCCCTTCACCAGCCGGTAGCACACACGCTCTGCCGAAAGGCCGCGCAGTCGAGGCGACTGTGCGGCCTTTCGTCGTTTCCGGCGTGGTCGCACCGCCGTCCGGGGGCCGCGCTAGATTCTCCGGGTGTCGTTCTCGCTCCGTACCGCCGTTCTCCTCACCGCGACCGCCCTGACCGTGGGTGGTGTCGCAGCCTGCTCGTCCGACTCGTCGACGACCACCGGCGACGGTGGCCGTGCCGGTTGCATCACCGACTTCGATGCGAACACCGACTACTTCCCCGACAAGCAGACTGTCGACTACGCCGAGAACTTCGACATCGAGTACCACAACTCGTACCAGGTGCTCACCGTCCGCCAGCCCGGGCAAGCCGACGAGTCGTACGTGCTCACCCGCTGCGGCGCCCCGAAACCGGAGCTGACCGGCGACCTCGCCGGCGCTCAGCAGATCGCGACGCCGGTGACCGACCTGTTCGCCGAGTCGACGACCCACCTGCCCAGCCTCGAGGCCCTCGGCAAGCTCGATGCCCTCACCGGCTTCGCGAGCGCCGACTACGTCTACAGCGAGACCGCCCGGGCTCACATCGCCGACGACGACGTCACCCAGTTCGCGACCGCCGGACAGGTGGACGCCGAGGCCGTGGTCGCACAGGGCCCGCAGGCGTTCGTCACCGGCGGTTTCGAGGATCCGGCGTTTCCCGTGATCGAGCGGGCAGGCATCCCGGTCCTCGACAACTATGACTGGCTCGAGACCGATCCGCGGGGCCGCTCCGAGTGGATCAAGTTCTTCGCGGCCCTGACCGGCACGGAGAAGCAGGCCACCGAGACGTTCGACGGGATCGTCACGGACTACGACAAGTACACGACGCTGGCGGCGAACCAGACGCCGGTCTCGATCGTGCCGGGCCTGCCCTACCAGGGTGCGTGGTCGGTGCCGCTCGCGAGCTACTCCAACGAGTTGTACGCGACGGCCCGCATCACCCACCCGTGGATGACCGATCCGGGCACCGGCAGCCTGCAGACCGACCTCGAGACGGTCTTCGCCCGCGCCGGGGACGCACCGGTCGCGATCAGCAACTCCTCCAACAGGACCAAGGCCGAGGCGATCGCCGCGGAGCCGCGGCTCGCCGAGTTCGCGGCCTTCCGCGACGGGCAGGTGTGGACGTCGTCGAAGCGGATCACCGACGCCGGCGCCATCGACATCTACGAGCAGGGCGTCCTGCGCCCCGACCTGGTGCTGGCCGACCTGATCGCGATCGCCCATCCGGACCTGATGCCCGGCCACGAGTTCACCTTCTACAGCCGCCTGCAGTGAACCGCACCGCAGCTGCGCTGACCGCACTGGCCGCGTTCGTCTTCGTCGCGGTCGTGCTCGCGGTGTCGGTGGGTTCGGTGACCATCCCGTTCGGCGCCACCGCGCGGTACCTGTTCACCGGGGATGCGGGCAACGCGCGCTGGACCACGCTCATCGCGGACATCCGCCTCCCCCGCGTCGTCACCGCGGCGTGCGCGGGCGCCGCGCTCGCCGTCGCGGGCCTGCTGATGCAGACGCTGTTCGCGAACCCGCTCGCCGACCCGTACATCCTCGGGGTGTCATCCGGCGCGAGTCTCGGTGTCGCGCTGGTCGTGCTCGGCTCCGGGGCCGGTGCGGGCGTGTTCGCGGCCGTGGCCGGCACCGGACGCCTGGGGATCGCGGCGGCCGCGGCCATCGGCGCGCTCGTGGTGCTGCTCGTGGTGCTGGCGATCTCGCGATGGATCCGATCGGTCGTGACGCTGCTGATCGTCGGCGTCATGGTCGGCTCGGTCACCAGCGCCGTCGTGTCCCTGCTCGTCGCCTTCTCGCAGCCCGCGCAGATGCAGCAGTTCATCCTGTGGAGTCTGGGGTCGTACTCCGGCGCGTCGTGGTCCGATCTGCGCGTGCTGATCCCCGCCGTTGCCGTCGGGATCGTGTTGGCGGCCACCCTGGTGCGCCCGCTCAATGCGATGCTGCTCGGCGAGGACTACGCCAACTCGATGGGCGTGCACCTACTGCGCACCCGCACCGTCGCGATCACGTCCGCCGCACTGCTGGCCGGCGCAGTCACCGCATTCTGCGGGCCCATCGCCTTCCTCGGCATCGCGGTCCCGCATCTCACGCGCCTCGCGCTCGGCACGTCCGATCACCGGGTGCTGCTGCCCGGCGCCGTTCTGATGGGGGCCGCGGTATCGCTGTTGTGCTCGGTGGTGGCGCAGTTGCCGGGTCGTGACGGGGTGCTGCCCCTCAACGTCGTGACGGCACTGGTCGGGGCGCCGGTCGTGATCCTCGTCCTGATGCGATCGCGGCAGACCAAGGCGGGCATGGCATGACCCTCGTGCTCGACGACGTCACGGTGGGCTACCCCGGGCGGCCACCGCGAGAGATCCTCAGCGGACTGCATCTCACCGCGCATTCCGGGCAGGTCACCGCACTGCTCGGCCCCAACGGCGCCGGCAAGTCGACACTGCTGCGCTCGGTGGCCGGTCTGCAGCGGATCCTCCACGGGTCGGCCCGACTCGACGACGTCGACATCACGAAGCTGTCTCCGGCCGAGCGGGCCCGTCGAGTCGCGGTGGTCCTCACCGACCGCGTCGACGGTGGACTGCTCACCGGCGGCGAGATCGCCGCACTCGGACGACTCCCCCACCAGGGCTTCGCGTCCCGCCTCAGCTCCGCCGAACGGCAGCTGATCGCCGACAGCCTCGACCGGATGGGCGCCGCAGACCTCACCGACGTCCGCCTCCACGAGATGTCCGACGGCCAGCGTCAGCGGGTGCTGATCGCGCGCGCACTCGTGCAGCAACCGTCACTGCTGGTGCTCGACGAGCCCAGCGCCTTCCTCGACGTCGCAGCCCGCGTGGAACTGTTGGCACTGCTCGAGGAGATCGCCACCGACGCCGGCATCACGGTGCTGCTGTCGACGCACGACGTCGAACTGGTCCTGCGAACCGCACAGCACGTCTGGCTCGCGGCCGGAGACGGCACCGTGGTCGACGGCACCCCCACCGCCCTGATCGACTCGGGCGCGATCCGGCGGGCCTTCGACTCGCGGCGGGTCCGTTTCGACCCCACCGACGGCATCTTCCGGCTCGGCGAAAGCTAAGCGCCCGAACCGTTCTCGGCGTCCGGTCGTGGCGCGATCTCGTGCAGCATCGCATCGGACGTGACCCATTTGCCGGTGCGGACGAGTTCCTCGATCACGAGGTCGAACGCGTCGACGAGCCACTCGTGCCGGGCCTCGACGAGCGCGACGTCTCCGCCGGCCTGTTCCTCGAAGAAGCGCACCAGCCAGATATCCTGGGCGTCCGGGTCGTTGTTCAGACCGTGCTCGGAATTGGTGGCCAGCACGTACATGCTGAAGGCGAAGTCGACGCGGATCGCGTACTCGCCGCCGATGTTGACGACGCTGGTCGGCCGATGCGTCGCAGCCGCCAACGCGGTCATCGCGTCGGCGTAACGGTCGGAGTATTCCTGCGTGCGTGGCACTGGCGATCGTCCTTCGGGTAGGTGCAACTTCAGACGAGGTGCAAACTGAACGCTACACAGCCGACCCGATCGCCTCGACGGCCGACCGCAGACGTGCGTTCTCGGCCGTCAACTTCTCCTGCTCGTCCTCGAGCTCGAGAATGCGCCCGATGCCGGTGAGATTCACACCGAGGGAGACCAGTTCGCTGATCCGAGCGAGTCGATGCAGGTCGTCCTCGCTGTAGCGGCGGGTACCGCCACCGGTGCGCGAAGGCGCGATCAAGCCGCGACTCTCGTACAGACGCAACGTCTGCGGGCCGATACCGGCCAGTTCGGATGTCACCGAGATGCCGTACACACCACGCTTCGACCGGGTCGATTCATCCGGCGATTGGATTCCCACGCGACGAACGGTATCAGCGTCGCCCACAAGGAATCTGAGGTGGTTCGCATAGCTAACTTGCATGCGCGAGGTCAGAGCAACAGGTACGGGTGATAAAAAAACCGACCGGTCTTGTATTTTCTTGTCCGGCTGTTTACGCTCAGCAAAGTCGTTCAACTGTTCAGCACATGGACGAGGGGGCGACGCCTGTACCCATGGGGGGATCACAGGGGGTGGCGTCGTAATTTTTCGACAGCGACGACGCCGCATCGACTAATGACATCCCGGACCGGCCTTCGGCCGCATCCGACCGGGGCGTCGAACCATGTCCACTACTCCCACAGAGGTGAGTGAAGTATGTCCAAGAACGCATTCCGCATCGGATCCGCTGCGGCGATCCTCGGCGCCGCCGCCCTCGTCGCACCCGCCCTCGCCGGCGCCTCGTCGACCGGATCGCTCGGCTCCACCGGATCGCTCGGCTCGAGCGAGGCGCCGGAAGGAATCGCCTGCGCAGAGCTGTCGACCGCGACCGCCCCCAACGGCTGGGGAATCCCGTTCGACGACGAGAAGAGGCAGATTGCCTACCACTCCGCCGAGAAGGTCCTCGACGACGACGGCTCGCTGAAGCTCGAGGTCAACGGCCCCGCCGACCGGTCGGTCAGCTACCACGAGGCCGGGGGCATCAAGCTGTCCGACGCCGTCAAGCACGAGATCGGTTTCTCCGAACGCGCCGAGAACCCGACGGCCGTGTTCCAGCTCCGGCTGACCGGGACCAGCGAGAACACGAGTTTCGCGAACGGCTTCACGACCCTGGTCTGGGTCCCGGACGCCGGCGCTGTCGACACGTCCGACGGCGGCACCCACGTGAACCTGCAGGACGGCAAGTGGTGGAGCACGAAGAGCATCGCCGGCGCCAAGGACCGCGCGCTGGTGCCGCTCGCCGAGATCGCCGCGGCCAACCCGAACGCGGTCGTCGACCACTACGGCGTGAGCATCGGCCGCGGATCCGAGGCGACCTCGACGCTGGTCGACGCCGTGAAGTTCAACGGCTGCACCACGAACTTCGCGCTCGAGGATCCGGCGCCGAGCGCGTCCGGTTCGCTGGGCTCGCTGGACACCGGCTCGCTCGGCTCCCTGGGGTCGACCAGCACCGGCTCGCTCGGTTCGCTGGACCTCGGCTCGCTGAACACCGGTTCGCTCGGTTCCTGATCCGATTGCGCGACAAGTAGGCCCCCACCTCGTCGGCGCGCCGATGAGGTGGGGGCTCGGTTGTCGTGTCGCAGACCGGCGAATCGGCGACTCGACGGGCGGACGCACGACCGGCGATTAGCGGCGGTAAGCTTCTCGAACTGGGTTGATCATGCAGGTCGGCGCCACAATTGAAGCGAAGGATGTAGGCGTGTCGGGCGTGGTGGCAGGGTTCACGGTCATCTTCGTCGTCATCGCTATCGGGTTCTTCCTGGGGCGCACCGGCACGCTCGGCGAGCACGGGCAGTTCGTCCTCAGCCGACTGGTGTTCTTCGTCGCGACACCGGCGCTGCTGTTCGACACCCTCGCCAACTCCGACCTGTCGGTGGTCGTCTCGCCGACCCTCGCGGTGGCCGCGGCCACGGCATTCGCGGTCGCGGGCATCTATCTCGTCATCGCGAGGCTGTGGCTACGCAGACCGCTTCCCGAACTGACGGTCGGCGCGCTCGCGTCGTCGTACGTGAACTCGGCGAACCTCGGCATTCCCATCGCGGTGTTCGTCCTCGGCGACGCGTCGTTCGTCGCACCCCTGCTGCTGTTCCAGATCATGATCTTCTCGCCGATCGCCCTGACGGTTCTCGACGTCAGCACGATGCGCGAGGGCAGCTCCCGGCTCGAGACGATCACCGCACCGTTCAAGAACCCGATCGTGCTGGCCGGCGCCGCCGGACTGGCTGTCGCGGTGTCGAACTGGACGCCCCCGGAGGCACTGATGCAGCCGTTCCGGCTCATCGGCGGCGCCTCGGTCCCCGGCGCGCTGCTCGCGTTCGGGCTGTCGCTGTACGGCGTGCGCGTGCTCGAGAAGGGTGCCAGTCCGCGCCGCGATGTGGCACTCGCGTCGGTCCTCAAGATCTGCGTGCAACCGGTCCTCGCGTACGTGATGGCCCGCTTCCTGCTGGGCCTCGACGGGCACGAGCTGTTCGCGATCGTGGTCGTCTCCACCCTGCCGACCGCGCAGAACGTCTTCGTCTATGCGAGCCGCTACCAACGCGGCATGGTCCTGGCCCGCGACGCCGCCTTCGTCACCACCCTCGCGTCGATTCCCGCGATCGCCCTCGTGGCAGCGCTGTTGGCCTGACGCCCGCAGCGTCACTCGATGCGATCGAAGTCGGCGGTCCACACCCGTTGCAGCATGTGCCAGTCGGCCGGGTGGGCGGCGATGCCTGCGGCGAAGCGGTCTGCCAATGCCTGTGTCGTGCACTGCACCCCGCCGACGGTGTCGACCGGGGCGCCGACGTGGAAGCCCCAGCCGTCCGGGGTGAACCAGCAGTTCACCGGCAGCAGTGGTGCGCCGGTGTCGATCGCGAGCCGGGCCGGGCCGGCCGGCATCCGGGCGGATTCGCCGAAGAAGGAGACCGGCACGCCCGTGCCGGTCACGTCGCGTTCGGCGAGCAGCCCGACGATCCGCCCCTGCCGCAGCCGCGCGGTCAGCTGCTCGATCGGCGGCGTCTCGGTGCCGGTGAGTGGGATGATCTCGAAACCCAGCTGCTCGCGGAACCGGACGAAGCGCTTGAACAGCGATTCCGGACGGAGGCGCTCGGCGACGACGACGGGAGGGCCCACCCGCTGCGCC
Organism: Rhodococcus sp. BE178; assembly: GCF_050433545.1. Taxonomy (NCBI): domain Bacteria; kingdom Bacillati; phylum Actinomycetota; class Actinomycetes; order Mycobacteriales; family Nocardiaceae; genus Rhodococcus; species Rhodococcus sp. BE178. The sequence goes on from NZ_JBNPXA010000003.1 coordinate 415,317, forward strand.
ACCCATACTCCCGCCAGATCCCAGTTGCCACTGTGCGGTAGGGCCAGCACCGCCCCGCTGCCACACGCGACCGCCTCGTGGATGTGTTCGAGCCCGGTGGCCGAGGATTCGATGCTCTCGGCCAACCGCACCGGATCCATCGACGGCAGCCGGAAGGCTTCGCACCAGTAGCGGGCGTAGGAGCGCAGGCTCGCGTGCACGAGGCCGTCGGGCACCTGCGCCGGCGTGGCGGACAGCACTCGGGCCAGATTGCGCCGCAACTGATCCGGACCTCCGTTGCGGGCCGCGCGATCGGCCGCAGCGTCGAACAGGCGCCTCGCCCACCACTGGGGCAGGGCGCGCACCAGGCGCCAACCGGCCGCGTACCCGAGATCCCAGGCTCGATCCTTCGGCTTCATTGATCACCACCGGCGTCGTCGGCCGCGTCGGGACGACGATGCGGCGCTGCTGGCCACCGTACGACACGCCACCACCGTCGCGCCGGAGATGACGGCGGGTTCCTCGAGATGGCCGAACAGGCTCGGTGCCACCCGCACCATTGACACGCAAGTAGCCACTTGCCTATCGTTCGGTTGTGGGTGATCTGTTCAAGGCTCTGGCAGACCCGACGCGGCGCGCGATTCTCGACGAACTCGTCGACCGTGACGGGCAGACACTCTTCGAGCTGTGCGCCCGCCTCGTCACCAAGTACGGGCTCGGGTCGTCCCGGCAGGCCGTCTCGCAGCACCTCGCGGTGCTCGAGGACGCCGGACTGCTCCACACCCGCCGGGAAGGCCGCTACAAGTTCCACCATCTCGACACCACTCCCCTGCGGGCCATCGCCGACCGGTGGCCCGTACCCGACCCGGACCGCGACAGGAAAGGACAGGCACCGTGAAGATTCACCTGACCAGCGTGCACGTCAACGACCAGGACAAGGCGCTGGCGTTCTACACCGACATCCTCGGCTTCGTGAAGAAGCACGAGGTCCCGCTGGGCGAGCACAAGTGGCTCACCGTCGTCTCCTCGGACGCGCCGGACGGCACCGAACTGGTCCTCGAGCCCGACGCGCATCCCGCCGCCCAGGCCTACATGAGGGCACTCGTTGCCGACGGTATCCCGATCACGTCCTTCGGCGTCGACGACGTGCAGGCCGAGTACGAACGGCTGACGGCGCTGGGTGTGGTGTTCACCCAGGCTCCGTTGCAGATGGGTCCGGTCACCACCGCGGTGTTCGACGACACCTGCGGCAACCTGATCCAGATCGCGAGTCAGGCCTGAGCCGGATCACCGCTGTGGTCGACGCATCCGCATGTAGTCGCTGACCACTGCCGCGCCGAGGCCGTCGAGGTCCGGAGCCACCACCCGGCCGCCGACCCGCTGCGCCATCCGGTCGACGACGCGGGCCAGGCCCGGGTCGTCGCCGAGGCGGAAGATCGTCACCTGTGCGCCCAGGCGGGCGAGCGTGTCGAGTTCGCGCACCGTCAGTCCCAGGGTCCGCACGCTCGGCGGATAGTCGAAGAACGCCTCCCCGTCGGGCTCGAGGTGCGCGGTGGGCTCGCCGTCGGTGACGATGAGCACGACGGGCTGTGCGTTGGGGTGCCGGCGCAGGTGCCGGGCCGCGAGCAGCAGCGCGTGGTGCAGGTTCGTGCCCTGATCCCACGCTCCGTCGAGGCCGGCCAACTCCGCCGCGGTCAGTACCTCGGCGTGCCGCCCGAAACCGATGAGCTGCAACGCATCCCCGCGGAACCTCGTCGTCACCAGGTGGTTGAGAGCCAGCGCGGTACGTTTCATCGGCACCCAGCGGCCGTCCATCACCATCGAGAACGACGTGTCCACCAGCAGCGCCACCGCCGCCTGCGCACGCTGCTCGGTCTCGGCGATCTCGACGTCGGACACCGACATCCGAACCGGCACCCGGCCCGGATCGCGCAGCACCGCGTTGGTGAGCGTGCGGGTGACGTCCCACGGCTCGGTGTCCCCGAACTCCCACGGCCGCGACGCCCCGGTCGGCTCGCCCATCGCCCCCGCGCGACGGGTCTCCCGCTGACCACCGCGGTGCGACAGCCGACCCGCGACGTCGCGCAGCGCGGTCTGCCCCAACTGCCGCATCGCCTTCGGCGACAGCCGCCACTGGCCGTCCGGTGCACGGTCGAAGAAGCCCTGCTGCTGCAGTGCCCGCTCGAGATCGGCGAGTGTCTTCGCGTCGGCGACGGCCTCGCCGCCGAGTTGCCGGGCCAATGCCTCGGTGTCGATGTCGTCGAGCTGGGCACCCGGATACTGTTGCGACAGTTGATCGGACAGTCGCTCGAGCTCCGCGACGTCCGCGAGGGCGGACGTGCCCTCCCCCAACCCCATACCGTCGTCGCCGCGGAACTTCTCGCTGCCGGTCCAGTCCTCGCCGGGACGCGCGGCCTGCAGGTGCGCGTCGAGCCGGTCCAGTTGGCCCATCAACGACGGATCACCGAACGCCTGCTGCGCCAACGCGTCCAGCTCGGCGCGCTGGTCCGGGGTGAGCGAGTTCCGCAGACGCTGGGCCGCGGCCGCCCGACGCGCGAGCGAGTCCAGCAGTTCCTCAGTGTTGCGCGGGTTCTCGGGGAAGTACTCACCGTGCTTGTCCATGAAGTCCCGGAACTGCTGCGTGGTGTCCTCGCCGCGAGCGTGACTGTCCAGCAACGTGTTCAGATCCTCGAGCATCTCGCGGATCCCTTCACGGTCCGCGTCGGTGGCCCCTTCCAGTGCCTGCTTCATTCCGGCGAACCGCTGGTCCAGCAGCTCCCGCCCCATCAGGTCGCGGATCTTCTCGTAGTCCTCGCGCGCCTGACTGCTCCGCCAGTCGTAGTCGACGAGATCGGACACCGCCTGCGCGGTCGACGGCGGAAGCTCCTCGATGCGCATCTCCGCGAAGCGCGCGTCGTCGTCGAGAGCGCGGGCGAGGGTCTTGCGTTCCTCGAGCACCGCGCGGTCCAGAAGCTCACGGATCTCGTCCAGGGTGCCCGCAAGATTGTTGCGCTCCAACAGTTCCCGTCGGCGCCGATTCGCCTGCGCGGCGAGGTCGTCGAGCCCGCGCCGGTCACCGGCGCCGCGCCGCAGGAACTCACGCAGCGCCTGCCGCGGCGACGCACCCTCGAGGACGTCGTCGCCGATCGCGGCCAGCGCGTCACGCAGATCCACCGGCGGGGCCAGTGGATCGCCACCCTCGTACGGGCCGTAACGCGCACCGCGAGACATCCTGTCTCCCTTCACCACTGCCGACTACGAGTAGACGGCCTGGCCGTTCTCGTCGGGGTTCTTCGAGATCCGCCGGGCGAGATACAGACCCTCGAGCGCGAGTTCGGCGGCCGACGCCAGCTCGCCGTCGGATGCGGCGCCGAGCCGGCCCGCCACCTCGTCGAGCACCTCGAGGTCGGGCAGCTCGCCCAGTAGCGCCTTCGCGGTGACCCGCTCGCCCGTGACCACCGGCTGCCCCAGTTCCACCGCCGTCACCAACGGGGCGAGGTCGATGCCACCGAGGCGGATCCGCGCAGTGTCCGCGGTGGCTCGCCGCAGCAGGTGCTCGAGGACCTCGAGCTCGCGCCCCTCCTCACCGGACTCGAACTCGACCTTGCCGCGCAGCACCTCGACGACGGTGCCGAGGTCGATGGGCCGCGCCACCGGATCGGCCTCCCCGAGGACGGCGCTGCGGTGCACCGCCGCCGCGCTGACGGTCTCCGCGCCCGCCACCGCGAACCGGGCCGAGACGCCCGACCGCTGGTCCACCGACGTCGACTCGCGCAGCAGCCGCGTGAACCGGGCCAGCACCTCGAGCAGGTGGTGCGGCACCTGCGCCTGCAGGTTCGCCTCCTGCTGGATCACGGCGATCTCGTCCTCGAGCAACGACGGGTAGTGCGTGCGGATCTCGGCGCCGAAGCGGTCCTTGAGCGGGGTGATGATGCGTCCGCGGTTGGTGTAGTCCTCCGGGTTGGCGCTGGCCACCAGCACGACGTCGAGCGGTAGCCGCAGGGTGTACCCACGGACCTGGATGTCTCGTTCCTCCATCACGTTGAGCAACGACACCTGGATCCGCTCAGCCAGATCGGGGAGCTCGTTGATCGCGACGATCCCGCGATGCGCGCGCGGCACCAGACCGAAGTGGATCGTCTCCGGATCACCCAGGCTGCGCCCCTCCGCAACCTTGATCGGGTCGACATCGCCCACCAGATCCGCCACCGAGGTGTCCGGCGTCGCGAGCTTCTCCGCGTAGCGCTCGCTGCGGTGCCGCCACTCGACCGGTAGCGCGTCGCCCAGTTCGGCGGCCCGGCGCACCGAGATCGGGGTGATCGGCTCGTACGGGTGCTCGCCCAGCTCGGACCCGGCGATCACCGGCGTCCACTCGTCCAACAGCAGATACAGCGTGCGCAGCAACCGCGTCTTGCCCTGCCCGCGCTCACCGAGCAGGACGACGTCGTGCCCGGCGATGATCGCCCGCTCGAGTTGCGGCAGCACCGTCTCCTCGAAACCGACGATCCCGGGCCACGGGTCGAGGCCGTCCCGCAGTGCCGCGAGCAGGTTCTCGCGCATCTCGTCCTTGACCGGACGCTGGACGTGCCCGGACGCGCGGAGCTCGGCGAGGGTCCGTGGCAGATCGGCAGGCGATGTGGCAGTCACCACTCCAAGTTACGAGTGTTCGGGCGATTCGGCACGCGGTACCGCCGTCGCGTACGAAGTGGGTGCCCAGCTCTGATAAACACGGGGCATGGCCGATACCGAGATCACCTTTGCCGCCGGCGACATCACGCTGCACGGAAGCCTCCGCATCCCCGACGGCGCCGACTCGGCACCCGCGGTGCTGTTGCTCGCGGGCAGCGGCCCCACCGACCGCAACGGGGACAGCGCGCTGCTGCCCGGCTCGATCGGCACCCTCGAGTTCCTCGCCGACGTCCTCGAGGAGCACGGTTTCGCGAGCCTGCGCTACGACAAGCTCGGCAGCGGCTCCACCGGTCTGGGCCCGTACGACGTCGAGGACATCGGTGACCTCGGATTCTCCGTGTTCACCGACTCCGCCGCCGCCGCGTTGGACTTCCTCGCCGGCCGGTCCGCCGTCGACGCCGACCGGGTGTTCGCGATCGGTCACAGCGAAGGTGCCCTGATCGCCCTGGCGCTGGCCGCCAACGGCGCGAACGTCGCAGGCCTGGGCCTGCTCGAGCCGCTGAGCGTGCGGCTGCTGGACCTGCTCACCACCCAGATCGACGGCCAGCTCACCGCGGTCGTCGGGGCCGGACAGTTGCCGGTCCATCTCGCCGACGAGCTGCGTCTGGCGCTCGCCGGGGCGGTCGAGTCGCTGCGCACCGACGCGACGCTCAGCGACGACCTGCCGGACCCGCTGCGCGCCGCCGGCCTCGTCCCGGCGAATGCCCGCGCGCTCGCCGAGGAGGACGCGCTCGACCCCCGCGAGCTGGCCGCCCAGCTGCCGACGGGCATGCCGGTGATCACCAGCTGCTCCGCCAAGGACATCCAGCTCGACTGCGGCGACGTCGACGCGCTCGACGTCGCACTCGCCCACACCACGCTGACGCCGGTGCGGATGACGACCGCGAACCACGTGCTCAAGGAGATCGGCGATGCCGCCTCCACCGGCGCCGACTACATCGAGCCGCTGCCGTGGTCCGCCGAGTTCACCACCGGTTTCGAGGGCTGGCTCGCAACCCTCCGCTAGACACCCTGCGGGGCCGCCGGCGACACGCTCTCGCAAAAACGAGATGTCGCCGAGCGGTCACTGCTGTATGGTTCTCCGTTAACCAACGGGCACACACGAGAAGGGTACGGTCACGATGCGCGTCGAAAGCCCCGCGAAGTATGCAATGCAGCTTTGCAGCAAGCATTTTTCTCACGATCACGTATTTGCAGCCGTACCCGCGTGGCGCAGCCCCGCAGCCTTCGATCGACGGCACCGAGAATGAGTCACCCGTAACCGGAACCATTCTCGGGCACCCGAAGGCACACCGCCTCGGGTGCCTTTTCTTTTGCCTCTTTCACCCATACACAGTTCAGGAGAACCATCATGAAGCTTCGACTCGGCGCTCTGAGCGCCCCCCAGCAGGACCTGCCCGGTGACCTCACCGGACAGGTCGTCACCCTCGACCTCAGTCACATCGACGCCGACCAGAATGCGGCAGCGGCAGAACTGATCAGCCGGCTACTCGCCCGCGGCGCTGCCCGACTGGTCATCTCGGGTACCGACGACGCCAACGCCCGCGCGCTGGTCGAGTCCGCACAGCACAACGCTCCCCCGTCCGGGCTCGCGGCCTGAGCGGCACGCGAACCCCGGACGAGGGAGCGCAGTAGAGCAGTCGATCAGTGCGCGAAGTGGCGCGCACCGGTCAGGTACAGCGTGACACCGGCGTCGCGAGCGGCCTCGATGACCTCGTTGTCGCGGACCGAGCCACCGGGCTGGACGACGGCGCGGACACCGGCGTCGAGCAGGACCTGCAGACCGTCGGGGAACGGGAAGAACGCGTCGGACGCGGCCACCGAACCCTTGGCGCGGTCACCGGCACGCTGCACCGCGAGATGCGCGGAGTCGACGCGGTTGACCTGGCCCATGCCGACGCCCACCGAGGCGCCGTCGTTGGCGAGCAGGATCGCGTTGGACTTCACGGCACGGCATGCGCGCCACGCGAATTCGAGATCCGCGAGGGTCTTCTCGTCCGCGGCCTCGCCGACGACGAGCGTCCAGTTGGCCGGGTTGTCGCCGTCCGCGTCCAGGACGTCGCGCTCCTGCAGCAGCGTGCCACCGGAGATCGGGCGCAGCTCGATGCCCGTCTCGGTGGGAGCGGCGGCCTCGAGAACGCGCACGTTCTTCTTGCGCTGGAGGACACCGATGGCCCCGTCCGCGTACGACGGCGCGATGATGACCTCGGTGAAGATGTCGGCGACCTGCTCGGCCATCTCGACCGTCACCTCGCGGTTGGCGGCGATGACACCACCGTATGCGCTGACCGGGTCGCAGGCGTGCGCCTTGCGGTGCGCCTCGGCGATGTCCGCGCCCACCGCGATGCCACACGGGTTGGCATGCTTGATGATCGCGACGGCCGGCTCGGCGTGGTCGTACGCGGCCCGCCACGCGGCGTCACCGTCGGTGTAGTTGTTGTACGACATCTCCTTGCCGTGCAACTGCTTCGCCTGCGCGAGGCCCGCAGGCTCGGAGGGGTTCTCGTACAGCGCAGCAGCCTGGTGCGGATTCTCGCCGTAGCGCAGCACCGCGGAGCGGTCCCACGTGGCACCGACCCACCGCGGGAACTGCGACAGTGCAGAATCTTCCGTCGCTTCGCTCGTCACGGACTCGACCAGCGTGGACGTCATCCAGGTGGCGACCGCGACGTCGTAGGACGCGGTGTGCTGGAACGCCTGCGCGGCCAGGGCGGTGCGCTCGAAGAGGTTGAAGCCACCGGCCTCGACCGCAGCGAGGACGCCCTCGTACTTCTTCGGGTCGACGACGACCGCGACCGACGGGTGGTTCTTGGCAGCAGCGCGCACCATCGACGGACCGCCGATGTCGATCTGCTCGACGCACTCGTCCGGGGTGGCGCCCGACGCGACGGTCTGCGTGAACGGGTACAGGTTCACGATCACCAGCTGGAACGCCTCGATGCCCAGCTCCTCGAGCTGCGCGAGGTGCTCCGGCTTCCGGGTGTCGGCGAGGACACCGGCGTGCACTCGGGGGTGCAGCGTCTTGACGCGGCCCTCGAGGCACTCGGGGAATCCGGTCAGGTCCTCGACCCTGGTGACCGGGATGCCGGCGTCGGCGATCTTGGCGGCGGTGGAACCGGTGGAAACCAGTTCGACACCCGCCTGGTGCAGGCCGGTGGCCAGTTCGACCAGGCCGGTCTTGTCGTAGACGCTGACCAGTGCACGGCGCACTGCCTTGCGTTCACTCACTTGGGATCACGGCCTTTCGTCCGTCGGAAACAACACCTCGGAGGGCGACGGAGGCCACGACCTCGGCCAGCAGTCGCCGTTCAACAATCTTGATGCGCTCGTGCAGCGTCGCCTCGTCGTCGCCGTCGAGCACCACCACCGGCTCCTGCGCCAGGATCGGGCCGGTGTCGATGCCGCCATCGACCAGGTGCACCGTGGAGCCGGTGACCTTGACGCCGTAGGCCAGCGCGTCGGGCACCGCGTGCGCGCCGGGGAACGACGGCAGCAGCGCGGGATGCGTGTTGATGATCCGGCCGCCGAAGCGTTCGATGAACGCGGGGCCGAGGATCTTCATGAAGCCGGCACTGACGATCAGATCGGGGCGGTGCGATCCGACGGCCTCGGTGAGCGCGACGTCCCATGCGGCGCGGTCCGCGTGATCGCGCAGCGCCACACGGAAGTGGTCGATGCCCGCGTCGTCGGCGTGAGCCGTTGCTCCGCAGTCGCGGTCGACGCCGACCGCGACGATGGTCGCAGGGTATCCGTCGGTGCGCGTGGCGGCGATGAGCGCCTGCAGCAGGCTGCCCGTCCCCGAGGCGAGTACGACGATCCGAGCGGGCACCGTGGGCCGCAGCTGGTCACGCGTGGCAGTCAGCGCACTACTCCTGGTTTTCGAGACGGTCGGGCCGCATCACGGGCCGGGTTAGAGCCTAGTCGCTGGGGGTCAGCGGACCGTCCGGCAGGTCGCCTTCTGCGGCCTCGGCTGCCTCGTCCGAGGTCGTCTCCGTCTCGTCCGTCCCCGGCGAGCTCTCCGGCTCGCCCGGCTCGTCCTGATCCTGCGGCACCGCCTCGACCTCCACGTCGATCACGTCGGTGTCGGCCACATCGGTCGGGCCGGCGGCGGAGTCGTCGACGAGTTCGCCCTCGAGCACCGTCTCCCCGGAGCCGTCGGAGGTATCGGGAGCGGCCGGCCCGGCCGCCGATCCCGGCTCGGATTCCGGTCCCGACTCCGCATCCGCGTCCGTGCCCGCTTCCGGCTCCGACCGGTAGCGCATCGACGGCAACGCGAGGCGCTTCACCTCGAATGCGAGTGCCGGGTCGTCCGCTCCGGTGTCCTCGAACGCTGCGGTCTCCGCAAACTTGTCGGACTTCTCGGTTCGTTCGGTCTCGTCTCCGCCGTCCGACTCGACGCCGTTGCGCCGCGCGATGAGGGTCGCGACTGCGAGACCGGGCAGTGCCAGGAACCCGAAGGTGATCAATCCCAGCGCGAGCGGCTCGACGCCGACGAATCCGTACGCCCCCAGCTCGCCGCCCGCGACGAAACCGACGGCCGCAGCCACCACACCGACGCCGGCGGCGGCGCACCCCACGGTGTACGCGGTCTCCTGCACGGGCAGGCGCAGACGACCGCAGTCCCGTCCGAGCAGTGCGCCGATCGCGAGCGGGACGATCAGCAGCACCGGCCACGCGGTCCCGACGAGTTCGCCGGGGACCCCACCGAGCACCGGGACCGGCGGCACCGGGCCCGCGACGATGTCGAACACGCTCACCGAGGTGCCACCGGCGTGCGCGGTACCGCCCACCAGGACCGCGACCGCCCCGACAGCGACGTTCGGCAGGTACAGCACCGACAGGACGGTGAGCCCCAGCACGCCGACCGGATCCGAACCGTCACCGAGGAGTGTCCCGACGTCGGACCATGACCACACCAGCGATGCGACCGTCACCGCGGAGCCCACCGCGAACAGGGCCAGCGCTGCTCGCGCTGCCGGGCGTGCCACCTCCGGACCCCAGGACGGGGCGCCTCGGCGCTCGCATTCCGCACGCCCCGTCGTCGCGACGACACCGGCCACCGCCACGACGAGGTGGATGCCCACGACCCATGCGAGGGCCTCGGCCGCGTTCGGCGCCTCGAGCGCGACGACGGACGTCGCGTCGGTGACCACCGCGAGCGCGATGAGCGTCATCACGAACGGTCCCGCGACCGCCGCGGCAACCACCCGTGCGGCGTCACGCAGCGTCGAGCGCGCGGTGACCGCGCGGGCACATCCGCGGGCGACGGCCCACATCATCACGGCCGTCGGCAGCAGCGGAAGTACCCCGAGCGGAGCGTCCGTGATGGTCAGCGAAACCTGGTGCAGCGCCAGCCAGCACGCGGCGATCGCCCCGACCGCCCCGGTCAGGTCGCTGTTCGACGCGACCAGCGTGACGATGACGACCGCACTGATCAGGACGATCGCGACACCGGTCGGGCGCAGCGCCACCCCGAGCAGAGCACGCACCTGATCGGTGTCGGGATCGGGTCGGTCGGAGATGTCGCGGCGAACACCGCGACCAAGCAGAGAAGTCATCGGTTCGAGGGTCGCACCCGTGCCCGGCGGCGGCGTTCAGGCGCGCCGAGGCGTGGCGTGGCCCACTCGATCACTTCTTCTCGTCGTCCGGGTTCTCGGTCTGGGCACCGAACGCCTGGGTGGGCGCGCCCGGCGAATCGGGAGAACCGGCCGGTGCGGCGGGGGGCGCCGACGGCGCCTCGGGCTGCGGCGTCTGCTGCTGCGGAATGTGCTGCGTCGGCTGCTGCGCCTGGTACGGCTGCTGACCGGCCTGGAACTGTCCGTAGCCGGCCGTGGGCTGCGACTGCTGAGGCTGCGCGTACCCCTGCTGCGGATAGCCCGGCTGCGGCTGACCGGCCTGACCGTAGGTCGGCTGCTGCGGGTACCCCTGGGCGTAGCCCTGCTGGCCACCCGGAACTCCGTACCCCTGCTGGGGTGCCTGGCCCGGGTATCCCTGCGGGTGACCGTAGGCGGCGGGGTGGACGTGGGTGCGAGTCGGTCGACCCTGCGGCTGCTTGACGAGTCCGGCACCGAACAGGAACACCGCCGTCGCGATCACCGCCTGGATGAACGCCAGGATCAGGATCATGACGCCGCCGCCGGCGAGGCTGCCGCCGGTGGGAATGTTGAGCATCAGGACGAACGACACGAGGAAGCCGACGAGCGAGGCCGCCGCAGCGGGGCCGGCGTAGGACTGCTTGGGCAGCAGCGTCAGACCGGCCAGCAGTCCGCCGAGGAGCAGGAAGCTGAGCGGGAGAGTGCCGTCGCTCTCGAACGCGTTCGCCGAGAACTCGAGGCCGTACCTGGAGCTCGTCGAGTTCTTCAGGTAGGGAGCGAACCCGAGGAGGAAGTTGACGACACCCAGCGCGAGGACCGCAATACCGAGATAGAACGACAAACTCTTCGTGCCGTTCGCCGCCGGCGGCTGCGAGGGCTGACCGAAGCCGGACCCTCCGTCGGTGTAAGTCATGTCTGCTCCTAGTCGACGTATCAAACCCCATGAACGCTACCCTGATCATCCACGCGAATCATCGGGAAAGGTGTCGGCGAGACCGCGACGACTCCGGTGGCAGACACGCCGCGTGTCCGGTCGCGCTGCACCGCACGGGAAAATGGGCTCATGCCCTTCACGCTGCCAGCCGGTTCCGACGTCGAGACCGAGACCGAGGTCAAGCATTCGCGCTTCATCGCGGTGCTCCGGCGGATCGACGGCCCGTCCGACGCCCAGGAATTCGTCGACGAGCGGCGCCGCCGGTATCCCGACGCGCGGCACCACTGCTGGGCGTACATCACGGGCAACGGCCCGTCGGACCGGATCGAGCGGTCGAACGACGACGGCGAACCGGGCGGTACCGCGGGGATTCCGATGCTCCAGGTCCTGCGGGCCCGGGACCTCGTGGACGTGGCGGTGGTCGTCACGCGCTACTTCGGGGGCATCAAGCTCGGTGCCGGCGGGCTGGTGCGCGCGTACTCGGGCGCTGTGGTCGCCGCCGTCGACGAGGCGGTCGCCGCGTCGGCGTTGCTGAGCCGGGAACGCCTCGAACTGGTGTCCGTCGAGGTGGGCCACGACACGGCCGGACGCATGGAGTCCGAACTCCGCGCCCGCGGGGTGAGCGTCGTCGACGCCGCGTACGGCGCCGCGGTCACCTTCACGCTCGCGACCCGCAATCCCACCCAGCTCGCGTCGATCGTCGCCGAACTGACTTCCGGCGCAGGTGAACTCACGCCTGCGGGGGTTCAGTGGGTGGACGTCTGACTGTGCCGCCCACCGAACGCGAACGGCGCTCGCGGCCAGGCGGAAGGCCTTGGCTGCGAGCGCCGTTCGTGTGATCGGACGTCGATCAGAGGTTCTTCAGGATCTCCCGAGCGAGAGCAGCGGTCTCGGACGGCGTCTTGCCGACCTTGACGCCGGCCGCCTCGAGGGCGTCCTTCTTGGCCTGCGCGGTGCCCGAGGAACCGGAGACGATGGCGCCGGCGTGGCCCATGGTCTTGCCCTCGGGAGCGGTGAAGCCCGCCACGTAGCCGACGACCGGCTTGGTGACGTTGGCCTTGATGTAATCGGCGGCACGCTCCTCGGCGTCGCCACCGATCTCACCGATCATCACGATGACCTTGGTCTCGGGATCCTTCTCGAACGCCTCGATGGCGTCGATGTGGGTGGTGCCGATGACCGGGTCGCCGCCGATGCCGATGGCGGTCGAGAAACCGTACTCACGCAGCTCGAACATCATCTGGTAGGTCAGGGTGCCCGACTTGGAGACCAGGCCGACCGGGCCCTTGCCGGCGATGTTCGCCGGGGTGATGCCGACCAGCGCCTCACCCGGGGTGATGATGCCGGGGCAGTTGGGGCCGATGATCCGGGTCTTGTTGCCCTTGTCGACGTTGTAGGCCCACGCGTAAGCGGAGTCCTGGACCGGGATGCCCTCGGTGATGACCACGAGCAGCGGGATCTCCGCGTCGATGGCCTCGACGATGGCGTCCTTCGAGAAGGCCGGGGGGACGAACGCGATGGAGACGTCCGCGCCGGTCTCCTTCATGGCCTCGGCGACGGTCGCGAAGACCGGCAGCTCGACGGCGTTGCCGTCCTTGTCGGTGTGCGAGACCGTGGTGCCGGCCTTGCGAGCGTTGACGCCACCGACGACCTGGGTGCCGGCCTTGAGCATCAGGGCGGTGTGCTTGGTGCCCTCGCCGCCGGTGATGCCCTGGACGATGACCTTGGAGTCCTTGGTCAGGAAGATAGCCATTGTTGTGTGTCCCTTACTTCGCTGCGAAGGCGAGCTCGGCAGCCTTGTCGGCAGCCTCGTCCATGGTTGCGACGACCGTCACCAGCGGGTGGTTGGCCTCGGCGAGGATGCGACGACCCTCTTCGACGTTGTTGCCGTCCAGGCGCACGACGAGCGGCTTGTTGGCCTCGTCGCCCAGGGTCTGCAGCGCACCGACGATGCCGTTGGCGACCGCGTCACACGCGGTGATGCCACCGAAGACGTTGACGAACACGCTCTTGACCTGCGCGTCGTTCAGGATGACGTCCAGGCCGGCAGCCATGACGGCAGCCGAGGCGCCGCCACCGATGTCGAGGAAGTTGGCGGGCTTGACGTTGCCGTGCTTCTCGCCTGCGTAGGCGACGACGTCCAGGGTCGACATGACCAGGCCGGCGCCGTTACCGATGATGCCGACCTCGCCGTCGAGCTTGACGTAGTTGAGGTCGTTCTCCTTGGCCTTGAGCTCGAGGGGATCGGTGGCGTCACGATCCTCGAAAGCCTCGTGGCCGGGCTGACGGAACGCAGCGTTCTCGTCCAGCGTGACCTTGCCGTCGAGGGCCAGGATCTGGTCGTCGGGCGTACGGACGAGCGGGTTGACCTCGACGAGGAGAGCGTCTTCCTTGATGAAGACCTCCCACAGCTTCTGGATCGTGTTGGCCGCGGCGTCGAGCACCTCGGCGGGCAGCTTGCCGGCCTCGGCGATGCTGCGCGCGAACGCGAGGTCGACACCCTTGACGGCGTCCACGGGGATCTTCGCGAGGGCGTCGGGGTTCTCCTCGGCGGTGACCTCGATCTCGACGCCACCCTCGACCGAGCACATGGCCAGGTACGTGCGGTTGGTGCGGTCCAGCAGGAAGGAGATGTAGTACTCCTCGGCGATGTCACTCGCCTCTGCGACCAGCAGCTTCTTGACGACGTGGCCCTTGATGTCGAGGCCCAGGATCGCCTCGGCGTTCGCCTGCGCGGCATCCGCGTCGGGCGAGTACTTGACGCCACCGGCCTTGCCGCGGCCGCCGACCTTGACCTGTGCCTTGACCATCACGGGCTTGCCGATTTCCTCGGCGATCTCGCGGGCACCGGCGACAGTGTCGGTAACACGGCCGGCCGACGTCGGCACGTCGTGCTTGGCGAAGAGTTCCTTCGCCTGGTATTCGAAGAGATCCATCTGCTCACCGTCTCGTCTGCGTTGACGCCCGCTCGAGGGGTAGGAGCGGGTCCGTGTCGGACTTTAACTAGTTCAATCAATCGACTATCGCTCGCCCACATGCTATGTGGCATATGTCACGCGTCGACAGTCGTCGCGGCACGACTCACCGCGGGTTGCGATACCCGGCGAGGGTCGCAGTCCCGGCGAGGAGCGCCACGGCAAGGATTGCAGGTGCGACGCCCGGGCCTGCGACCGGATCCGTCAGACGACCCGCCGACAGTGACCACGCCACGAGATGACAGGCCATGATCACGGCCGCACCTGCGAGAAGAGCGGCCGCGCGGGCCGCGCGGGCATGCACTGCGACCAGCACCGCAACGACGACGACCACGGCCGACAACGCCTGTCCCCACGCGTCCCATCCCCATGGGAACCGCCCGAGGGACGCGGCCGTTCCGTCGGCCCCGCGGTACAGCGGGAGCACGTAGGCGAGGACAACCGCGGTCGCTGCGAGGACGCCGACGACCACCACCGAACGGACCGGGTCGACGCGTTGCGACGTGTCGACGTCGTCGCGTTCGGCCGCGCCCGCGAATCCCGCCAGCAGCCCCGTCACGACCGCGACGAGCGCCGCGGCGGCCATGAGCCAGCTCCCCGCACCCAATCCGACTCCGGGGATCTCGAGGGCCGCCAGGGCGCTCTGCGCGACGCTCGCGACCGCGGCGACCACCGACACCCACAGCACGCCGACGACGGGACGGACGAGGGCCGCGAACTCCGACATCAGCAGCCACACGGCCGCGATCGCGATCAGCGCCGCCGCGACCAGCACGACTCGGGTCGCGGGCAACTCGGGAGCCGGGAGCGGATCCGGGACTGTCAGCACGGGCAGCAGCGCGCCGGCGCCGGCCAGCAACCCGGCGCAGATTCCCGCGACGCCCGTGGCGGTGTGCCATCGGCCGACGGTTTCCCGCGGTGTCGACCGGGCTACCGCACGATCCCGGTGCCCCGCGACGGACAACTCCGCCGCGCGCTGCTCGCGGTGTCGCGCGGCGACGGGGATCGACACCGCCGCAGCGATCAGCAGCACGGCGCCGACCGTGCCCCACACCGCGCCCGGGCCGGGAGCGAGGCGGTCGTCGACGAGCCCGGCGGCGAGCCGGCTGCCGACCAGCCCGAGCGCCGCCACACCGGGCTCCCCCGATCGCCCCGGCGGCCACCGCGACGTCGGTCGACGCCAGCGCAGCGGCGACGACGATCAGAACGGCTACGGCGACGACCACCGCACCGATCGGGGTGGCACCGTCCGAGGCGATCGCGGCACGCACCAGGATCACCGGGTCGTTCGACGCCAGCGGGCGCACGAGCAGCGCGAGCGCCAGCGCACCCGCGGACACGAGAACGCCTGCAGTTAGCCCGAATCCGATCCGCGAGCCCGCGGGACGCCCGACCGCGTCCGGATCGGGCGATGCGCCGTGCCCGTCGGCGTGCGACGCCCGGTGCACCGTCAGGAGGCCGAGCGCCCCCGCCGCCACGGCGCCGAGGTGACCGGCCAGGATCAACGCGGCGCCGGGTCCGGTGGTGATGCCGGCGGCAGTCGCGGGACGGAACAGCTCCAGCCGGTTGGCGTCGATCGGATCGGTCCACAACTGGATGTCGAGGACGCACAGCCCGACCGTCACCGCGCCGGCGCCGGCCAGCAGTGCGCCCGCCGCAGCGGGCCACCGGGACATCAGCGCGGCGGCGACGGCCGGAACCGCGAGAGCGGCCACCACGGCGATCAGGGTCGCGCCACCCACTGCGGGGATGCGAGTGCCGTCCGCCGTCCGTGCCACCGCCGTCAGGGAGCCCGCAGCGACCCCGATCGCACCGATCGCCGCGGTCGTGACGGCGGCGATCGACAGCTTCCCAGCGATGCTGGGCGACGACCCGACGGCGGGCTCGCGCCGGGCCGCATCGGGGTGGGCTACTGCGGACACCGCGCGCGACTGGGTTGGGGATTCCACCCGCGCGACGCTATCTCGTGAACACGTCACCGCGTGGTGTGTAACACCGCCGTGTCATCCCGATATATGAACGAGACCATTCGGGATGTTCGACATCCGCCCAGCTCAGCTTGTGACGCCGGTCACATCTGTCGATTCGTCATGGGCTACAGGTTGCCCCGCCGCAACCGTTTCGTTACCGTCGCCAGGGTCTAAGTCACAGGCAGGTCACGGACAGGAGGACGGCAGGGCACATGCACCACCGCGCTCAGTTCACGGCCAGTCGATTTGTGAAACAACACGCCGACCCGGAATCCATCGAGCCTTCGCAGGCATTTCGGACCGCGGCAGATCACGAGTTCGAGCGTTGCAATCCAGCAGCGGAGCCGTCTCCGGTCACGCTGCTACACCGAGTGGACGACGGCGTCACGCCCAGCTATCCGACGCCCCCGGAGGTTCGTTACTCCGAGGCCGAAAGTTCTGAGATTTGCAGCGCCATGCTCCACAATGAGAACAAGTCCGAAAACCTCGAAGACTCGACTCCTTTCGACGCCTTCACCCCCGCCGGATCCGCTGACGCGGCCCGCGATGTCGCCGCCCCGGCGCGACGCGGCGGCTTACACCGCCTCCCCACTCCCCCCTCCGCCCTCAAGGGCCGCGCCGCAGTCATCGCGGTAGCCGCCGGCGCAGTCGTCGCCGCGGGCCAGGCAGCAATCAGTTCGCCGGCCAAGGACTCCGATCACTCCGAGGTCTCCCTCACCGCTTCCGGCGCCGCCGCGACCACCGCCGTTCCGCAGGCCGCCCAGTTCAGCGACGTCGCTCAGAATCCCTCCTCCGACAGCTCGGCACCCCAGGTGCTCGCGGTCGCGAACCCCACCGATCTGGGGCAGTTCTCCAACCTCCTCGCGAAGGGCCAGCGTTTCAGCGAGGAGCGCGCGGCCCGCGAGGCCGCCGCCCGCCGCCCGCTGTTCGTCCTCCCCGCCAAGGGCACCTACACCTCGTCGTTCGGGGCACGTTGGGGCACACTGCACGCCGGTGTCGACATCGCCAACGCCATCGGCACCCCGATCTACGCGGTCGCCGACGGCGAGGTCATCGATTCGGGTCCGGCCTCCGGCTTCGGCATGTGGGTGCGCGTCCAGCACGCCGACGGCACCATCACCGTGTACGGCCACATCGACACCACGCTGGTCACGGTGGGCCAGAAGGTCATGGCCGGCGATCAGATCGCCACGATGGGCAACCGCGGCTTCTCCACCGGCCCGCACCTGCACTTCGAAGTGCACCTGGCCGGCGAGAACAAGATCGATCCGCTCCCCTGGCTCGCCACCCGCGGCATCAGCCTCGGCGTCGAGCAGCCCTGACGCTCGATCCCACGATCACGGCCTGCGTCACCACACTGAGCGGACGAGCCCGTCCCCGGCGACCGGCCCGCTCGAACGCCTCGGCGGTTGCTCGCGATTCAGAAGAGGTCCTGCAGCGCCCGCACCGATGAGGGCGTGGACGAGTGGGCCCCGTCGGACACTCGTCGTCGGTTCGACCCGAGGCGAATCCTGGAGCAGGGAACTGGGTTCCGAACCGAAATCCCGTTCGAGCCGTACTGCGCCCACCGGCCGACTTCTACAGTGTCGCAACGGATCCTGAGTGCAGTCCTCGACGACACCGGCAATCGGCTGGGGCGGATCGGTTCCCGCGCTGCGCGATCCACTCCGACTGGATGGTTCTACGAAGACTGAGTGAACCGCTCGCGCAGCGTCGCGAGTTGCTCCGCGGTGAGTCCGAGCCCGTCACGCGCGTAGTCCTCGACGGTGCCGAAGTGGGTGCGCATCTCGTCGAGAGCGGCATCGATGTAGCTCTCACGGACACCGAGGAGAGGACGGATCAGCTCCGGGTCGACACCCTTGCTCTCGACGAAGGCGAGGATCGGATCGGTCATGGGCGCCAGATCGGTGTTCGTTTCGAGGTAATCGGCGCGCACGTCGGTCTCGTCGGCGCCGAGGAGGAGCAGGAAGGAGGTCGCGGCCCATCCGGTGCGATCCTTGCCGGTGGTGCAGTGGAAGAGGGCGGCCCCGGCACGCTTCTCGTCGATCAGGTCGAGATAGAACGCGCGGTATGCGCTCAGCGCTGAGGGCAAACTGACGAAGTTGCGGTTCGCCTCCTCCATCTGCCCGATCCCGCGCCCGTCGTTGATCGTCCCGGCGTATGCGACCGGGTCCGTCATGAGAAGTCCGGTGGCCGCGGCGTTCTGGGCATTGTCGGCCAGCACGTCGAGCCAGACCGTACGCACCGTGTCGGGAAGGCGATCGAAGGCACCTTCGCGCTCGGCAGCAGTGCGGAGGTCGTACACAGTCGTGACACCGAGGACCTCGAAGGCGGTGAGGTCGTCGTCGTCGAGCTTCGCGAGCGTCGCCGAGCGGTACAGCGCGCCCGGGCGGACGGTGCCGGATGCAACGGGAATACCGCCGAGGTCACGGAAGTTCGGGGCACTCTTCAGGAGAACGCGACGGTCGAGCGGGTGAGCGGTCATAGCTGACTCCTACGGGGTTGGTTCCAGGACAAGATATTTCGGCGGAGCGTGGAGGCAATTGTGAGGGACCGTCGAACCGCGCGACACCGACGAGGACGATCGCCACGGTCAGCACTGCTGCGACAAGGAGCAGTATCAACCGTCACGCCTGATTCACACTGCGCACGAGCTTCTCTGCACTGCGTCGTTTGAGCCACCTGTCGATGACGAAGGCCATGAAGATCCACCCGCCGAGTGCCGTGATCACCCAGACAATGATCGGTGCGAAGATCCAAGACTGGACGCCTCTGATCTGAATGCCATCGGGGAACAGGGATGCAACCCACAGCGCGAGCAGCGTGGCGACCAGCCCGACACCACCCGCAAGCGGAGCGGCATAGCGCTGCGCCACGCTGAGCACGAACGGGCCGAGAATCATGTGGGCCAAGGTGAATACGCCGATTGCCACGAAGAATCCGGTGAAGCTCAGATCCACCCCGGGTAAAACGAAATGCACCACGATCAACGCCACCACACCGAGTACGCATTGCGAAAAGAGCTGGAACAGCAGACGCATACGTCGTGCCTCCTTGATCAGTCGAGCCACCCGGCGACTACCCGGTGTTCTCGGAACAATAATGGGTTTGCCCTCCGACGATCATCGGTCCGAGGCGTCGCGGCGAGGAAGCCGAAACCGGTCGGCTGCGCTTCACTGACCTCGCGGAGCCAACGACAGAAGGCCTCGAACCCGCGCATACGACCAGGTCTCCGCTGGCCTGCGATCCGCCAGAGCCGGCGCGCTCGAAACCGGCCGCAATCAGTAGCGGCAATCTCGACAACAACGACGGACAGAAAAAAACTACCCGCGTTTCTACCCGCCGAGTGCGCCCCCCGTTGAAGTACTCCGTTGACGAGTCGGACCGCCCCGCAAGCTATCTGCTGTCGGCTGCTTGAACAGCAGCACGACGTTTGGTCACGCCCAGCTTGCGGTAGATCGAGCGAATGTGCGTCTTCACCGTGGGGTAAGCGATGCCGAGGTGCGCTGCGATCTCATCTGCAGTCATCGCGGTACGCAGATATGTGAGTATCTCCTTTTCTCGTTCCGTCAGGACTCCCGCGAGCAGTACCGACAGTTGGTTCCGCCGTTCCAGGATCGTGCACAAGAGCTCGTGATGTCTCGACCCCCGTATTGCGTGAGCGTTCAAGAGATCGACAATCACCGGATCGTCAGAGAGAAATGGGGCGAGAATCCGTTCGGGGAATGCAGCCTCCAGCGCACGATCCAGCTGCTCATGCGCTTGGAGACCATGCCCTGATACGGAGTTCAGTGCGGCTGAGGTGACGAGTGTGCTCACCAGCGCATATCGCGGCAGCCCGGCCGATGTTGCGAGGCGAAGCGCTCGAGCCGACGGTTCCGGATCCCCCAAGACTCGATAGAGTTCCGCGAGAAGCGCATGAGCAACCGCAGCACCTGTGCGGGTAAGAACAGGCCTGGCGATACGGCGAGCTTGCTCGTCCTGCCTTTGCGCGTGGGCGAGCCAGGCCGTGGTGACGCGCCGCAGCGTATCCCAAGGAATGCCATGCTTGTCCGCAGTGCTCACGCCTCGCAGCAAACGCGCCGCGGTGTGGTATCGGTCTTCCCGGTTCAGAGCGATCAGGCTCATCACCAAGTAGAGACGGGCGAGCGCCTCGAAGTTGGTTCCGGGGCTGCCCTCTACGATGACGGAGTCGAAGTGAGCGATCGCCTCCTCGAAGTCGCCGCGCCAGAAAGCAATGCACCCTCGATTCGACTGTGGGAGATCACCTTCGAAGCGTTCCCAGTCGGACGCCACCTCCCTGGAAGGGAGTCCGTCGAGGATCTGTTCGGCTTCGGTGAATGCTCCCGCGTGGGTGAGCGCAAAGGCCAGATTGGATTGCGCGAGACGCAACGTCTCCGCACGCGACTGCAACTGCGCCTCATCGCTGGCGGAGCGAAGTAGCGCGATAGCACGAGGGAGATCGCGACGAAGCCTGACCTCGGTCCATCCGAGGAGGAAAAGCGCGGATGGGTAATCGTCCTCCGGTTCGCACTGGGCGAGCGCGTGGCGCGCGCGATCGGCGATGACGGCCTTGGTCGAGGAGTCTGGAGCGAGCAGCAGGTCAGTGAAGCAGACGACGAAATCGTCAGACGCAACCCGTAAACCCTGTCCGCGGAGAAACTCCGCACCGTACGGGTCGCCACTGAGGTCGCGGCAGCACGCCCGTATCAGCAGGATGTGCGGGTCGTGCGGATCAGGATGGGCAAGGCAGAGCTGCTCGAGTTCCCTCGTGTGAGATTCGAGAATCAGACGGAGCCAGTTCTTCCGTAGGACGCTTCGAGCCTGCTCTGCCTCACCGGAGGCGAGTGCCTCACGCACGGCTTCGATCATGTGTCGAAGATACTCGAGACGAGCATTCATCGGCCATAGAAATCCGGTCTCATCCGCTGCGGATGAGACCGCGATCGAAGCCTGCAGGAACCGGTGAGAATTGCCGCAATGAACGGAATTGCCGGGTTGAGCCGGCGGAATGTCGGGCGGGAGTTCCTTGCCGGAGTCACGCTGCTCGCGTTCAGCTGGGTGCGCAGCGGCGCGCTTCCGCGGCTGGGCCGTTTCGAGGTCGTGCGCGAAGGAGATCCGATCCACCCGACGAACCGGGCCTCCGTCGCCGAACTCGCAACCGCTCCCACCGACGCGACTGCTACGTAGGGGAACTGACCATGTTGGGTTCTGTCATCGGGGAGACGCTGCCGCTCGCGCTTGGCATCGCGATCAGCCCTTTCCCGATCATCGCGGCCATTCTCATGCTGCTTTCCTCGAGCGCTCGCCGCACCGGCCCCGGATTCCTGATCGGCTGGATCCTCGGGATCGCCATCGCGGTGACGGCGTTCGTGTTGCTCGCCGGCCTGCTCACACCCCACGGCGACTCGGGTGGATCGAACGTGCCGCGTGCAATCGTGCAGCTCCTGCTCGCGGCCCTGTTGCTGTTGCTCGCGGTCAGGCAATGGCGAGGCCGACCGAAGCCCGGCGTGGATCCCGCACTCCCGAAATGGATGGCCGCCATCGACGGCTTCACGTTGAAGCGCGCATTCGGCCTCGGCCTCCTGCTTTCGGCACTCAACCCGAAGAACCTCCTCATCGCCGCGAGCGCCGGAGTGACGATCGGAGACGCCGGTCTCGCCGCCCTCCCGGCAAGTATCGCGACGGGGGTCTTCGTCCTGTGCGCCACCTCGACGGTGTGGGTGCTGGTCTCGGCGTTCATCGTCGCTTCAGAGCAGCTCCGGGGACCGCTGGATGCCCTGCACCGGTGGCTCGTCCGCGAGAACAACGTGGTCATGACCGTACTCATGGCATTCATGGCGGCACTCATCCTCGGCAAGGCCATCGCCTCCCTCTGACCTCTGCTTCGCCACTCTCCCTCATCAATCGGCCGCGAACCCCGCGGCCCCTTACACGAATCGGACAACACACATGAACTTCTGGGAAAGCCTCGGCTGGATGCTGTCGGCGACCGTCTTCATCGGATATCTCTTCGCGCTGTTCGCGATCATTGCCGACCTGTTCCGCGACCATAAGCTGAATGGTTGGTTGAAGGCCCTCTGGGTCTTCTTCCTGCTCTTCCTGCCCATCGTGACAGCGCTCGTCTATCTCGTCGCCCGCGGCGAAGGGATGACGGAACGCAGCAACAAGGCCGCACGCGACGCGGAGAACGCTGCCGAATCGTATATCCGCGAGGTCGCAGGGAAGAGCCCCAGCGAGGAGATCGCCACAGCCGCAGCACTCCTCGAAACAGGAGCCATCAACGAGGACGAGTTCACCGCACTGAAGCTGAAGGTCCTCTCGTGAGCGGCGACGTGGTGAGTGCCGCGCGTTTCGGACCCGTCGACTTCTATCTTCTCGGCCTGCCCGGGGAGAGCCTCGACCCGGCCGCACTCTCCGCGCTCACCGACCTTGCAGATACCGGCCTGGTGCAGCTGCTCGATCTGATCGTCATCTCCAAGTCCGAGGACGGCGAACTCACCCTCATCGAGGTCGAGGAGTTGCCGAACGGCTTCGAGATCAATGTCGAGATGCTCGGCGCGTCCGGTCTCCTCGGGCATGAAGACATCACCGAACTCGCGGCGGCGATCCCCGCCGGCGCTGCGGCGCTGCTGGTCGCGCTCGAGCTGGTCTATCAGCGTGAGCTCGCCGCCCGGACCGCCGAGTCGGGCGCGGTGCTACTGGGCTACGAGCGGATTCCCGCCCCGATCGTCAACGCCCTCATGGACACGATCACCCCGAAACTGGAGGTCTGACATGCCCTTCATCCCGAGAACCGGTCGACCCGGACTGCTGGGCCTTGCCGCGCGCACCGCGATCGTGACCGGTACCGCGACCGCCGTCAGCGACGGTATGGCCACCCGCCGGCAGCGAAGGGCCCAGGCCGAGTACGAGCAGGCCCAGTACGAGTTGGCCCAGCAGCAGGCAGCACGCGCGATGACCACACGCGCGCCCGCTGCCCCGGTCGATCTCGTCGCCGAGCTGCAGAAACTCGGCGATCTCAAATCACAAGGCCTGCTGAGCGATGCCGAGTTCGAAGCCGCGAAAGCGCGACTGCTCGGCTGAATTCCCCGACGGGGCGAGGGATACCCGCTCCCGTGCCGTACCCGACACCGAATGGAACCCGCCATGTCCGCGATTCCCGTCAACATCCTGAACTTCAATCGGGCAGAATCCGATCTCATGTTCGCTCGCCTGGCCGCGGGCGGCGGCCTGGGCACCTGGAACCACACTCGTGAGCTCGAGCCGCTCGACAACCAGCCGATCATCCGCCAGAACCGCGACACCCTGTACAGCAGCAGCATCATCGACGTGCGCGAAGACGTCACGATCACGGTGCCGGATACCGGCAAGCGCTACATCTCCGTGTGGGTGATCAGTCAAGATCATTACGGTCCGGTCATCCTGCGCGATCCGGGAGAGCACGTGCTCACGCGCGAACTGGTCGGGACCGACTACGCCGCACTCATCGTGCGCATCCTCGTCGATCCGAACAGCCCCGAAGACGTCGCCGAGGTGAACCGGCTGCAGGACGTCCTCGCCATCGACGGCGGCGGATCAGGCGAGTTCCCGTTGCCCGGCTACGACGAGCAGTCGCAGAACGAGACCCGCGACGCGATCCTCGCACTCGCTCGCGGCGTCAGCAAGTACGACCGATCATTCGGCACCGCAGCAGAAGTCGATCCGATCATGCACCTGCTCGGCACCGCCTCCGGCTGGGGTGGCCTCCCTGAACAGGAGGCCACCTACGTCAGCGTCGACGAACGCCTCCCTGTCGCGGAATACCGTCTCCGTCTGAACGACGTTCCGGTGGATGCGTTCTGGTCGGTGTCGCTGTACAACGCGGCCGGCTACTTCGAGGAGAACGCCCTGGGCGTGAACAGCATCAACAGCCTCACCGCCACCCCCGACGCCGACGGCGGTACCACCATCCGCTTCGGCGTACACCTCGATGGTGTCGCGAACGCCCTGCCCATCATGCCGGGCTGGAACTACGTGCTGCGGCTGTACCGCCCCCGGCCCTCCGTGCTCGACGGCACCTGGACGGCGCCGCGTCCCGAAGCGCTCTAGCGGGGAGCGGGGCCACTGCCCCGCCGGGTGGGGCAGCACCGGCATGCGATCCCACTCGGACTCACCATCGATACCCAGGCCCGCGCAGACACCACTGGAGTTGGTGCCCTTCACAAGTCGCCGTCAACGGGGATCTACCACAATTCGTCAGCCACCTCACAAGGAGCGAGATGCCTTCATTGAAAACGTTCGTAGCTGCGGCGGCGCTGACCGCGATCACAGCGTTGCCCGGGACCGGGTCCGCGGTCGCTGAGCCGGCGATTGGATCGGTCGATCTCGGTTCGTCGAGCGGATCCGGATTCGGATCCGTCGATCTCGGCTCGTCGAGCGGATCCGGATTCGGATCCGTCGATCCCGGTTCGAGCGGCCCCGATCCCGAGTATCCGGTGTCGACCTGCTTCTGGTCCGTGCCAGTCAATCCCGAGCTCGCAGACCCGCAGCTCAACTACGCCTTCCCCGACACCGCGGCGGTCTATTGGGCTGCGCAGTTCACTGTCCCGGAGGATGCCGAACTGGTCATCCGGGGGCAGTACGCGCACGCGCGTTACCAGTCGTTGAACTCGTACAACGCCGGCACCGCGATGCCGACCGCCGTCCTCAACGACATTTCGACCGCCCCGGACGCCGGTTCGCAGAACACCTATCTTCCGGGCGCCGACCGCCTGAATGAAGACGGCAGGTCGTATACGGTCTCTGTGCTCGACGAGACGCCGCCGGCTGAGCCGCGACACAACACTCTGTATGCCGGTGTGCCAGGACAGGATCGGATCAGCCTCCTCTACCGCATTTACCTTCCCGACAATGGACGTGATCTCACCGGCGGCGTAGGACTACCGGATCCAGAGTTGCACCTCGCCGACGGTCAGGTGCTGCGCGGCGAAGCACTGTGTTCGGCGGTCGACGCGGACAATGCGATCTTGAAGCCCACTCCACTGCCGCTGGACACGTACAAGGCTCTGCGCGACCAGCCGGGCAAGCCGGCGACATTCCCTGCGGACCAGACACCTGTGTGGCGGGCCTACTACAGCGCCGAGTTCACGCTCGGGTGTACCTATCTCGGCAAGTGTGATGGCACACCCCAGCGGGTGGGCGGACAGTACTCCAACATCGACAACAGCTACGTCACGGCCGAAGTGAACCGCGGGTTCGGCGACGTTCTGGTACTTCGTGGCGAACTGCCGCGGACTCCGAAGACGACGACGGGCACGCAGCATATGAACGGCGCTGTCGACATGCGGTTCTGGTCGATGTGCAGCAACGAATCACTGGCAACGACGAAGGTGATCGCATGCCTGTACGACGAGCAGGTGACCACTGATGCGGCCGGTCGTTACACAATCGTCGCGTCGCTGCCTGAAGACCGACCCGCAAATGCCACCAAGGAGTGCGGGGTGTCATGGCTGCCGCTCTCGCCGACTGGCGATGGCGCCGGGCATCCCGACGATTCCCTCCTGATCATGCGGAACATGCTGCCGTCCAAGGACTTCAGCCATGCCGCGCATGATACCAAGACTCCCGGCGATGAAAAGGCCGTCATGGGGCAGTACTTGCCGGAAGGACAGTACACGGCCAAGTCCGCATTCGAGGCGAGTGGCTGCGCCGAGTAGTCGGACATCTGAACGAGCCGCGCGCGTCTCAACTGTCCATCACTGACACGTCACGGACCAGGTTCACGGGTTGGTCTGCGGCCTGACGCTTCTGGCCGTCGTGCGGCCGCAGCCAACCCGCGATGGCGCCTGTCGAGTGCTGGTGAAAGGTAACTCCGAGACCGAGAGTGTGCATGCATGAGTGGGAATGCGAGACGACGGCTTTCTCGTGCGAGTCGCGAGGCTCGTACACAGGTGCTGGTGCGTGACCGGGTGATCCGTCTGGTCGAGGGTGAGGCCCGGCAGCCGCGGCTCCGCATCCTGCGCGGACCGTTGGGTGCCGGGAAATCCTTGGCTGCGGCCCAGTGGGCGACCGTGCAGGCCGCACCGGTCGCTTGGGTGAGTGCGCGCGAGACCGCTGGAGACCTGCACCGATTCTGGGGACTCGCCGCCGCACGGCTGGCCACGGCCGCCGGCATCCAGCGCGAGCACGATCTGGATCACTATCCGTCGCTGCTGCACGTCGTCGGCGGCATGTCCGGTCAGGTACACCTGGTGGTCGACGACTGGCACCTCCACTCCTCCCGCGAGACGGACGAAGCCCTGGCCCAGCTCCTCGATAGCGGGCCAGGGCTTTCGCTCGTCGTCCTCGGGCGCCGCTTCACGGCCCTGGATGCTCCGCTGACCACGGCCCGGTACGAAACATGGTCCCTCGCCCCCGAAGACCTCGCGTTCACCCGCGAGGAGACCGCGGCGCTCGCGGGTACCCAGGACACCGATCCGGGCTGGCTGGAAGGGGTCCGGAGACTCGTCCGGTCGTGGCCGCTCGCCCTCACCGCGGCCTGCACGGACAACCGCACGGACGTGCCGGCTGCCACCTGGGCAGAGGAGTTCCTGACCGGCAGTCTCGAGACGCTTCTGCTGGATCGGGCGGACCCTGAACGACGGCTCTTCTGTGTCCTTTCCGGGTGCGGCACGCCCCTACCCTCCGCAGCACTGACACGCCTGTCCGGACTGGCCCGGCAAGAGACGGCCACCGCGCTGCATACGCTGGAGAACGCGGGCCTCGTCCTGCGCAACCCGGCCAACGGGTCGAACCGCGTGCATCCCGCGTTGGAGACCACCGCTCACGGAATTGTGGAGCGTGAGCTCGGCAACGAGGAGATCTTCGGCCTGAAACTGATGTGGGCGCGCGAGGTGGAGGGCAAGGATCCGGCCACCGCCGCGCGGCTGTTCAGTGAAGCCGGCCACCACACCGGGCTCCAACGGCTGCTGGAATCGCACCCGCGCCTGGTCCTCGCCCCTTCGCCCATCGCGTCGGTACTCACCGGGGTGCCTCGCGATGTCTCCGACCGGTCGCCGCTGCTCGCCGGCGCCCGGATGCTCCACGGCTATGGCCGCGCCGGTACCTCGGCACTCTCACTTCGCGGCCTCGTGCGGGCCTTCCGAACCGCAGCCGACGCGGCGGGCCACGCCCACACCGAGCCCTCCGCCGTCGCCCGGTATCTGCACATGACCGCAGAGCGGATCCTCGGGAATTCGGTGGCCGCACGGAACCACGCCGAAGCCTTGGAACTCCAACTCGCGGAGACCTCCGACGATCGGGCCTCACCCTTACGCACGGCACGATCCCTCATACATTCGGGGATCGCGTTGACGTACACGCTGAATGGAGAACTCACTGGCGCATCACGGAACTTCGGGGAGGCAATCCGACTCAGCGATCAGACCGGAGAAGCCCAGGATCGGCTCTGCGCGCACGTCGGAATGGCCTTCCTCCACGCCGTCGAGGGAAACATCCACGGGGCACGCTGCGAGATCGAACGAATCGGGCGGCACCACGAGACGGACGGACAATCCGTCACCGCGCCCATCGGGTGGCAGCTCGAATTCGTGAGAGCGGTCATCATGTTCGAAACCCCCGACACGGACCGGCCCGCGCAGCCGCTGCTGGACGGCGACGCGGGCTGGGGTCGCTGCGAGTTCTGGCCACTGCTCGTCGTCGCTGCGGCAGCATCGGCGCGCACACGCTGTGGAGCGGCCGAAGCGCTTGCACAGCTGACACGCGCCCGGGCCATGAACCTCCCGCCCACACCGTACTTGCGGACAGAACTCGCGGCGTACGCCGCGAACATGCTGCTCGCGCAGGGCGATGTCACCGGCGCGGAGCGACAGCTTCGAGAGCTTCCGATCTCGCCCGTCGTGGAAGTCACATCTGCTCGGATAACTCTCACCCGCGGGCAGCCGAGTGACGCCATCACCAGGCTCGACCGAATACTGAGGCGGCAGGTCTCACCCCGCTACCGTGGTGAAGCGCTGATCCTCCTCGCTGTGGTGCTCTGGGAAACGGGTTGGGAGAGCAAAGCGGTGGTCGTGTTCGAGCGGGCCATGGCCCACAAGCACCTCCACGGGCAGGGTACCATGCTCGGCTCCGTGCCCTTCGACCGCCTCCGCGCACTCGCGGTCCACGCACGAGAAACCGGCATCGTCGATGTTGTCGACGAGATCGACGGGCTGCCCGCAGTGCTGCAGGTGTCGCTGGTTCCCCCGCTCACGGAGGCAGAGAGACGCACCCTCGAGGCACTCCGAAACGGGCGAACCACCCGGGAAGCGGCGGCCGAGCTGTTCATCTCACAAGACACCGTGAAATACCGACTGAAGAGCATCTACCGGAAGTTCCAGAGCGCCGATCGCGCAGACATCCTCTACCGTGCCGAACGCGCCGGCCTCCTCCGGCGATGACCTGCCCACCGAGCAGCCCTGACCAGAAGCAACGCAGCCACGGAGTCGAATATCCAGCCTGCCGATCGGCCTCGTTGCGTCAGAGCTTGACCATCGGCACGCCACCGATCAGCATCAGGCGGACCTTACCCGCCGAACCGAAGTCGATCGTCACGGTGGCCGTGGGTCCGGCGCCCTTCGTCTCGAGCACCTTGCCGAGCCCGTACTTGTCGTGGCTGACCCGGTCGCCGACCGCGAGCACGAGATTGTTGTTGCGCCCCCGGGGAGCGCCGAAGCTCGGCGTCGTACCGGCCCCTCGGCCGCCACCACCGCCGCCGAATCCCGAACCTCCGTAACCGGATCCACCGTATCCCTGTCCGCGAGCCCTGCCACCGCCGATGGCTCCGCCGGCACCGAGCACGCCGGGATCCTCGCGGCGCCAGTTCACCAGATCCGCCGGAATCTCTTGCAGGAAACGCGATTCCGGGTTGGTGACCGGCTGCCCCCACGCGGAGCGTACGATCGCGCGGGTCAGGTACAGCCGGTGCCGGGCGCGGGTGATACCGACGTACGCCAGGCGGCGCTCCTCCGACAGCTCAGCCGGATCACCGAGCGCGCGCATGTGCGGGAACTGCCCGTCCTCC
Organism: Rhodococcus sp. BE178; assembly: GCF_050433545.1. Classification (NCBI taxonomy): domain Bacteria; kingdom Bacillati; phylum Actinomycetota; class Actinomycetes; order Mycobacteriales; family Nocardiaceae; genus Rhodococcus; species Rhodococcus sp. BE178. Next base: position 444,500 of record NZ_JBNPXA010000003.1, read on the forward strand.
CAGCCGGTCACGAAGACCACCGGGAACTCGAGCCCCTTCGCAGTGTGCAGCGTCATGAGCGTGACGACGCCCTCACCCGAGTCGGGTACCTGGTCCGAGTCGGCAACCAGCGAGACCCGCTCGAGAAACGCCGCCAGCGAACCGGGGTCGGGCAGGCCTTCGTCGTCGCGTTCACCGGCCTCGCCGGACTCGTCACCGGCGGCGGACTCGTCCTCCGCGAACGCTGCGGCGTTACGGGCGTCGGAGCTGAACTCCCTTGCAACGCTGACCAACTCGTTGAGGTTGTCGAGCCGGGCGCCGTCCTGCGGATCGCTGCTGGCCTCGAGCTCGCGGCGGTACCCGGTGCGGTCCAGGACAGCCTCGATGATCTCACCGATGTCGGAGAGATCGTTGCCGTCGGCGTCGGTGCTCACCATCAACGCCCGCAGCCCGTCCATCAGTTCGAGAAACGATGCTATGGCCTTCTGGGAGCGGGTGTTCAGCAGCGGGACGACGCCCTCGGCACCGGCGCGGAGCGCCTGCGCGAACCCCACCCCCTTCTGCTCGGCGAACACCGACACGCACGCCTCCGCGCGGTCACCGATCCCGCGGCGGGGAGTGTTGAGGATGCGGCGCAGGCTCACCGTGTCGTCCTCGTTCGCGAGCACCCGCAGGTACGCGACGATGTCGCGTACCTCCTTGCGTTCGTAGAACCGCGTGCCGCCGACCACCTTGTACGGAATGCCGAGGCGGATGAAGATCTCCTCCAGCGCACGCGAGGAGTTGTTGGTCCGGTAGAACACCGCGACGTCGCCGAACTTCGCGTCGCCGGCGTCGACCAGGCGGTCGATCTCCGACGCCACGAACTGTGCCTCGTCGTGCTCGTTGTCGGCGACGTACCCGGTGATGAGCTCACCCTCGCCGGAATCGGTCCACAGGCGCTTCTCGCGGCGGCCGGTGTTCCGGGAGATCACCGAGTTCGCCGCCGACAGGATGTTCTGCGTGGACCGGTAGTTCTGTTCGAGCAGGATGGTCCGCGCGTCCGGGTAGTCGCGCTCGAACTCCTCGATGTTGCGGATCGTGGCCCCGCGGAACGCGTAGATCGACTGGTCCGCGTCACCGACTACGCACAGTTCGGCCGGCGGCACCGTGTGCGGATCGACAGCGCCCTCGGCGGCCTCCCCCACCAGTTCGCGAACCAGCACGTACTGCGCGTGGTTGGTGTCCTGGTACTCGTCGACCAGCACGTGCCGGAACCGGCGCCGGTAGTACTCCGCGACCTGGGGGAACGCCTGCAGCAGCCCGACAGTCTCGCCGATCAGGTCGTCGAAGTCCATCGCGTTCGCGGCCCGCAGGCGCTGCTGGTAGTGCGCGTACACCCGGGCCACCAGCTTGGGCATCTCGGCCGGATCCCGGTCCGCGGTGGCCGCGGCCTCCTCGGGATCGATCAGCTCGTTCTTGAGGTTCGAGATGTGCGTGGCGAGCAGCCGCGCGGAGAAGCGCTTGGTGTCGATGTCCAGATCCTTGGAGATCATCGTCAGCAGGCGCCGGGAGTCGTCGGCGTCGTAGATCGAGAAGTTCGAGTTCAGGCCGGGCAGCAGCGCCGACTGTGCCCGCAGGATCCGCACGCAACTCGAGTGGAACGTCGAGACCCACATGCTGTTGGCGCGGGGGCCGACCAGTTGGGCCACCCGCTCACGCATCTCGGCGGCGGCCTTGTTGGTGAAGGTGATCGCCAGGATCTGGCCGGGCATCACGCCGCGCTCGGCCAGCAGGTACGCGATCCGTCGGGTCAGCACCGCGGTCTTGCCGGACCCGGCTCCGGCCACGATGAGCAGCGGCGATCCGGCGTGCAGGACGGCCTCTCGCTGCTGCGGATTGAGACCCTCGAGGAGGGCGTCGGTCGAACCGTGGGCACCGCCCGAAGACATACCTGACGACATTCCTGCAGCGCCGATCGTGGACCCGGAAATAGTATTCATCGCCTGTCAACGCTACCGGCGAAGTCCGACACTTCGGCAGCTACCCGATCCCGTCGACGGTGAAGGCAGTCACCCCTGCTTGGGCTGGTCTCATTTGCGTGGCAAACTGGAGTAATGATCATTGCCACGCAGGGGCACCAGCCGGGCGCCCGATGGCGCTCGCCCCGCGAGCACAGGCGATTTCCCAGCGGGTACCGACCTATGGTGCCCGCGGCCTGATCCCCCGCGCGCCCCGAGGTCCACACCGGATCCCGGGGCGTTCTTGTGAGCTGGACCCGGATTCGTAACGACTCGAGGGCACCGAACGAACCCAGTTCTGACACGAGGAGAAGAATATGAGCAGTCCGACCGCACCTCCTTCATCCGAGTCACCCGTTCCCGCGAGCGAGGCCGAGATCGATGAACTCCGCAAGGAGATCGACCGCCTCGACGCCGAGATTCTCGCGGCGGTGAAGCGCCGCAGCGAGGTGTCCCAGATCATCGGCCGCACCCGCATGGCGTCGGGCGGCCCGCGGCTGGTCCACAGCCGGGAGATGAAGGTCCTCGAGCGGTTCAGCGAACTCGGCCAGGAGGGCCATACCCTCGCGATGCTGCTGCTGCGCCTCGGGCGCGGGCGACTGGGGCACTGACCTCACCGGCACCGACACGTCCTACGAGAACCGCCCGGTCCTGCGACCGGGCGGTTCTCGTATGCCGGGGTCAGGTCAGCGCGATGTACTTGGTCTCGAGGTACTCGGCGATGCCTTCGCTGCCGCCCTCCCGCCCGAACCCGGATGCCTTGACGCCGCCGAACGGTGCGGCGGTGTCGGAGATGACACCGCGGTTGACGCCCACCATCCCGGTCTCGAGGGCGTCCGACACGCGCAGGGCCCGGTCGAGGTCGCGGGTGTAGATGTACGCGGCCAGACCGAACTCGGTGTCGTTGGCGGCGGCGACAGCCTCCGCCTCGGTGTCGAAGCCGGTGATCGCGGCCACGGGGCCGAACACCTCCTCGCGCAGGATCCGAGCGGACGCGGGCACGTCGGCGAGGACGGTCGCGGGATAGAACCAGCCCGGACCCTCCGGCGCGTCGCCGCCGAGCAGGACCTCGGCGCCGGCCTTCACGGCGTCCTCGACGAGGTCGGTGACCGTCTCGAGCTGGTCCCGGTTGATCAGCGGCCCCAGTGTCGTCTCGGGGTCGATACCGGGGCCCATCTTCGACGCTGCCATGCGTTCGGTGAGCTTCGCGGTGAACTCCTCCCGGACGGCGTTCGCGACGTGGAAACGGTTGGCAGCGGTGCAGGCCTCGCCGCCGTTGCGGAGCTTCGCGAGCATCGCGCCGTCCACGGCGGCGTCGATGTCGGCGTCGTCGAACACGACGAACGGAGCGTTCCCGCCGAGCTCCATCGACGTACGCAGCAAGCCCTTCGCCGACTTCTCGACCAGCATCCGGCCCACCGCGGTGGAACCGGTGAACGTGAGCTTGCGCAGACGGGGATCCTCGAGCAGCGGTTCGGTGACGGCACCCGAGTGCGATGTCGGCAGCACCGACAGCACGCCCTGCGGGAGGCCTGCTTCGACGAACAGTTCCGCGAGCGCGAGCATCGTCAGTGGCGTCTCGGACGCGGGCTTGACGATCATGGTGCAGCCGGCGGCCAGCGCGGGTCCGATCTTGCGGGTGCCCATCGCGAGCGGGAAGTTCCACGGGGTGATCGCCAGGCACGGCCCGACGGGCTGCTTGCTGACGAGGATGCGCCCGTTGCCGGCCGGCGCCGACTGGTAGCGGCCCTCCATCCGGACCGCCTCCTCGGCGAACCACCGGAAGAACTCGCTGCCGTACTTCACCTCGGCGCGGCTCTCCGGCAGGGCCTTGCCCATCTCGAGCGTCATCAGCTGCGCGAACGTCTCGGCGCGAACGGTGATCTTCTCGAAGACCGAGCGCAACAGCTCGCCGCGCTCGCGTGCCGGGGTCGCGGCCCAGTCCGCCTGCGCGGCCACCGCCGCGTCGAGCGCCTTGACGGCGTCACCGGGGCTGGCGTCGGCGACCTCGGTGAGGACCTCACCGGTCGCGGGATTCCGAACGGGGAACGTGGCGCCGTTCTCGGCGTCGACGGGGGTGCCGCCGATCCACAGCTTGGTAGGAACGGCACGAATCAATTCGGCTGGGTTCATGACCTCCATCATGCGCCGCCTCTCCAGAGAATGAGAGCCGACAAGATGTTCGGGTCCAGTGCCGATAAGCTGCCTCCATGAGCACAGACATCACCGGTACCGCAGCCTGGAAGAACCTGGATGCGCATCATCGAGTGATCGAATCTGCCCATCTGCGAAACCTGTTCGCTCAGGATCCCGATCGCGGCACCGCGCTGACGGTGACCGCCGCTGACCTGTACGTCGACTACAGCAAGCACCGCGTGACCCGCGAAACTCTGGACCTGCTGGTCGAACTCGCTCGTACCGCGCGCGTCGAGCAGCGTCGTGACGACATGTTCGCCGGCGCCCACATCAACACGTCGGAGGACCGCGCGGTGCTGCACACGGCGCTGCGGCTGCCGGCCGACGCGCAGCTGACCGTCGACGGTCAGGACGTCGTCGCAGACGTGCACGATGTCCTGCGTCGCATGGGCGACTTCACCGACCGGCTGCGGTCCGGGCAGTGGCGCGGCGCCACCGGCGAACGGATCCGCACGGTCGTCAACATCGGCATCGGCGGCTCCGACCTGGGACCGGTCATGGTGTGCGGCGCACTGCGCCACTACGCCGACGCCGGGATCTCGGCGCGGTTCGTCTCGAATGTCGACCCGTCGGATCTGGTGGGAACGCTCGCCGACCTCGACCCGGCCACCACGCTGTTCGTGGTCGCGTCCAAGACGTTCTCGACGCTCGAGACGCTCACCAATGCGTCGGCCGCGCGCCGGTGGCTGGTCGACGAGCTCGGCGAGAGCGCGGTGCCCAAGCACTTCGTCGCGGTGTCCACGCACGCGCAGCGGGTTGCGGAGTTCGGTATCGACACCGCCAACATGTTCGGGTTCTGGGACTGGGTGGGTGGCCGCTACTCGGTGGACTCGGCTATCGGCCTGGCAGTGATGGCGGTGATCGGCAAGGAACGGTTCGCCGAGTTCCTCTCCGGGTTCCACGCGATCGACGAGCACTTCCGGACAGCACCGCTCGAGCGGAACGCGCCGGTACTGCTGGGACTGATCGGCGTCTGGTACTCGAGCTTCTTCGACGCCGAATCCCGTGCGGTGCTTCCATATTCGAACGACCTGGCCCGGTTCGCCGCCTACCTGCAGCAGCTGACGATGGAGTCCAACGGCAAGTCGGTGCGCGCCGACGGCTCCCCCGTCACCACCAAGACCGGCGAGATCTTCTGGGGCGAGCCTGGCACCAACGGCCAGCACGCCTTCTACCAGTTGCTCCACCAGGGCACCCGCCTGGTGCCGGCCGACTTCATCGGCTTCGCCGAGCCCACCGACGATCTGCCCACCGCGGACGGCACCGGCAGCATGCACGACCTGCTCATGAGCAACCTGTTCGCGCAGACGAAGGTGCTCGCATTCGGCAAGACGGCCGAGGAGATCGCCGCCGAGGGCACCGCGCCGGAACTCGTGCCGCACAAGGTGATGCCGGGCAACAGGCCGTCGACCACGATCCTGGCTCCGCGGTTGACCCCGGCCGTGATCGGTCAGCTCATCGCGCTGTACGAGCACCAGGTGTTCGTGGCGGGCGTGATCTGGGGCGTCGACTCGTTCGACCAGTGGGGTGTCGAACTCGGCAAGGCCCAGGCCCTCGAGCTCGGTCCGGTCCTGACGTCGACGGAAGCGCCTCCGCAGCAGGACGATTCGTCTACCGACGCACTGGTGCGCTGGTACCGGAAGCAGCGCGGCCGCACCGTCTGACGTCGGCGACCCTCACGCCGCGTGCGGATGACTCCATCCGCACGTGGTGTAGACGCGCCCGTCGTAGTCGACGAGTCGGGCGGCCAGTTCCTGCTGGTCGAGCCAGGCCACCGCACCGAGGTTCCGTCGCTGCGACGACGCCGCGGCCGCGTAGGCCCACAACGCGTCCCCGGCCATCACCGACACCTGTTCCCAGCCGCCTCCCACACCTTCGCTCGCCCGGGTGCGATCTGCGCCGGCGGTCGCCAGCGCGGTACCCGCCGGCAGTTCCACCGCCCCGTCGCCCGGGACGGGAACCTGCCATCCGCCGGCAGGACAGTGTCCGGCCGTGGCGACGTTGCCGCCGACGCGGACCAGCACACCGCACTCGAGTTCGTGGGCGACCAGCGCGGCCGCCCGATCCGCGGTATCCGCCTTCGCGGTGTCGCCGATGTCGAACGACACCCCCCACGGTGCGAGCACGGTGGCGTCGTCGATCTGGACGTCCGCGAACGTGGGCTCCGGGTGGATGGACGGAACACTCGACGGCGGCTCGTCGAAGGCGAGCGGGCTGACCACGCCGTCGGTCATGCGGGCCACCCAGAGCGCCGATCGCAGGAGCCCGGCCAACCGGACACTGACTCGCACCGGCAGCCCCTGTGCCAGGTTGACGGCGTGGATCTCGGCGTCGCCGCGGTGGAGGCTGCAGGCGGATTCCGCCTCGGACAGGACCGCACCGACCAGCCCCGCCGCGGGTCCCAGCGCCGCGGCTTCGGTGACCTGGACCTCGATCTCCTCGTTCCAGGCGCTCCATCTCGTGTCGACAAGCATGACGTGCTCCGTGAATCGAGAAATTCGCTGCACCCAGTATGCGCCTGCACGGCAAACGCACTGGTCAACGCGTCGAGCGGACACCACCGACCGCGGTGAGGGCGAACCGGACCAGGTCTTCGATCACGCCGGGATCGGCACCGCCGGACGCCAGTGGGCCGGCCAGTACCTCGGCGGTGGCGCCGACGAGCGACGCCGCCGCCAGCGGAACGTTCTGCGGCTCGAGTTCGCCGTCGGCGATACCGTCGGCGACGGCCGCGGCGAACGCGTCGGCGAAGGTGCGGCGGAAGATGAGACGCTCGGCGTCGACCGCCGCGTCGACAGGTTCCGCGAGCAGCGTGTACGCGAGCTTCGGGTTTCGCATGGCCCGACCGCCGAAGGTCTCGATCACCGCCGCGATCCGCTCGGCGGCCGAACGACCAGGTCCCGCAGCCGCGTTCACCTCGGCAACCTCACGACCGACGATCTCTCGGAACACCGCGACCACGAGGTCCGACTTGCCCGAGAAATGCGTGTAGACGCTGCCGGTCGCCACCCCCGCGCGGGTGGCGACGGCCGCGATCGTCAGCCCCTGATAGCCCTCCTCCGACAGCACCGCGACCGCGGCCTGGAAGATGGCGTCGCGTTGGGCCGCGAGACGCGCCTCGACGGCGGGGGTTCGACGGTAGGCCATGGTGGTCAGTGTTCCAGTACGGCCCGCGAACCCACGATTCAACCCTTCCGGCGCAGCGGCCCCGGGTAGCGTCGAACCATGCCGGTGCGCACTGAACGAACCGGGCCCGTGACGACCATCGTGTTGTCCCGGCCCGAGGTGCGTAATGCGGTGGACGGGCCCACCGCCGCCGCGCTGGCCGAGGCGTTCCGCGAGTTCGAGAACGATCCCGATGCCGCGGTCGCGGTCCTGTGGGGCGACGGTGGCACGTTCTGCGCGGGCGCCGACCTCAAGGCACTCGGCACGGACCGGTCCAACCACGTCACACCCGACGGCGACGGACCGATGGGACCTACTCGCATGCGACTGTCCAAGCCGGTGATCGCCGCGATCGCGGGGCACGCGGTGGCCGGCGGTCTCGAACTGGCGTTGTGGGCGGACCTGCGAGTCGCGGAGTCCGACAGCGTCTTCGGCGTCTTCTGCCGGCGCTGGGGTGTACCACTGATCGACGGTGGCACCGTGCGCCTGCCCCGCCTCATCGGCGCGGGACGCGCAATGGACCTGATACTGACCGGCCGCGCGGTCGACGCCGACGAGGCCCTCGCGATCGGCCTGGTCAATCGGGTGGTGCCGCCGGAGCAGTCGCGGGCCGCCGCCGAGGAGTTGGCGACCGAACTCGCCCGATTCCCGCAAACCTGCCTCCGCGAGGACCGGATGTCGGCGCTCGAACAGGAGGGGTTGTCCGAGGAGAATGCCCTGGCGTCCGAGTTCCGGCACGGCATGGTGGCGGTCACCGTCGACGCGCTCGGCGGCGCCGCCCGGTTCGCGGCCGGCGAGGGCAGGCACGGCAGTTTCGGCAGCTGAGGCCCGCTTGGCGGTAACGTCCGATCCCATGGACCGGTTGACCATGGTGGACGAGATCTTCCTGCGCCGACATCACGGCTACGGGTTGCCGATCGTGATGCAGGGTTTGTGGCGCACCGCCGACGTCATGGATGGCGCGGTCCTCGCGTCGGTGCACGACGGGCTGAGGCACGGGGCCCTGGCCCGGCGGGTCGTCCGTCCGCGGGTGCCCGGCGCCCGATTGCGCTGGGTGACCAGCACCGACTGCTATCCCCTGCGGTACGACACCGAGACCGTGCCGGTCGACGACGTGCTCCGGTGGGCCGACGCGGAGGCCGCCGTCGACGTCGACCCCGAGTTCGGGCCGGGGTGGGCGCTGTCGGCGGCGCCGGTCGCCGACGGTGGCACCGTGATCTCCCTCGTGTGTTCGCACGTGATCGCCGACGCCCGCGGACTGATCTCCGCGGTCGACGCGGCCCTCACCGGCCGATCGACCCCACCGACCATCTCGCGCACGTCGGACGTGGCGGACGCAGCGCGCCTGGTCGGTACCGTCGTCGGGCGCGGGCTGGCGGCGACGCTGGGGCTGGCGTTCAGCGCGCGCCGGCGCCGTGAACTGCGGGACTTCGTCGACCAGACACCGGAGCCCGGGTCGGGCCAGGCCCACAGGCCGTCGGCGATGTGTAGCGCGATTCTCGACATCGACGCGACCGCCTGGGACGCGGTGGCCGCCGAACAGGACGGCACCGCGAACGGACTGTTCATCGCGGTGCTCACCGCGATCGCCGACGCCGCCGGGGTTCCGATGCCCCTGAACATCTGCCTGCCGGTCGACATGCGCAGTTCCGAGACGGCCGACAACTCCATCGTGATGACGGATGTGACTGTCGGACCGGAGGATTCACTCGCCGACATCCGCGAGCTGAGCCGGGAGGCGTACTCCCGCCCGCCGATGGGCGCGCCGTCGGGGTTCCCGGAGGAGATCTCCCAACTGCTCCCCGACCGACTGGCGCACCACCTGACTGCGGGCGCGGGCGAACGCGATGCACTCTGTTCCAACATCGGGCGGCTGCCCGACTCCGTCGGGTCACTCGGCCCGCACCGCACGACCGGCGTGGCGACCCGCGCCGTCCACCCGCGCCTGGCCGTGGACCACGACGCCGGCACCATGACGCGGCTGTCGGCGTACCTGTGCTCGTACGGCGACACGTACTCGTTGTCGCTGGTCGGGGTCGATCCCGCGTACTTCGACAGCGCCGACGAACTGCGTGAACTCGCCGTCGCACAGCTCGCGAAGCGGGGGTTGTCGGCGCAGGCCTGGTGAGCCACATGGCACCACTCGGCGCCATGTGGACAAGAATTTGATGCCAAACCCTTCCCATTGGCATCATGTTGGTGCCATAGTGGTGCCATGGACCTCACACCGTACGTCTCCGCACTCCACAACGATCTCGCCGTCGCGGCCGAGGCGGGCGGCCCGGACGCCCGCGCACTCGCGGAACGGTTGACGGCACCGCTGGATTCGGCGATCCGACTGGCACTGCTGGACGCGCTCTCGGCCGCCGCGAGCGAGATCACCAGTGAACTGGCCCCCGGTTCGGTCGATCTGCGCCTGCGCGGACGCGAGCCCAGCTTCGTCGTGACCCCGCCGCCCGCGCCGCCGGCGTTCACCGACCCCGGCGAGGCCTCCGAATCCGAGCCTCCGACGCCTCGTCCCGCAGAGACCGACGAGGGGCCGATGACCCGCATCAATCTCCGACTCCCGCAGGACCTCAAGGACCGTGTCGAGGACGCGGCCCGTACCGCCGGGCTGTCCGTCAACGCCTGGCTGGTCCGGTCGGCCGCCGCCGCGCTCGACGACGGCAGCGGCGCCCGACGGCCCGAGCGGCGCGCCCCGACCGGCGGCGACCGCTACACCGGCTGGGTCCGCTGACCCCGGCTGACCCCGCACACCATCGAACCCCCGAGGATCACCAATGCCTACTTTCGCCAGCACAGAACCGATCACCGCAACCCTCCAGTTCGCCGTCGGCGACGCCACCATCACCGCGAGCGATCGTGACGACACGGTCGTGGAGGTCCGCCCCAGCGACCCGAACCGCGAGACGGACGTGCGCGCCGCCGAACAGACCCGCGTCGAGTTCGCCTCGGGCCGACTGCTCGTACGAGCACCGAAGCCCCGAGTGCTCGGCGTGTGGGGCAAGGTCGGATCGGTCGACATCACGGTCGCACTGCCCTCCGGATCGGCGGTCGAGGCCGACGCGTCGGTGGCGGCGTTCCGCTCGACGGGCCGACTCGGCGACTGCCGGATCAAGACCTCGACCGGCGACGTCCGCCTCGGTGCCACCGCCGCACTGACCGCGCATTCCGGTGCCGGCGCGATCGTGGTGGAGAGTGTGTCCGGCGACGCCGACGTGAGCACCGGCTCGGGCAAGGTCGAACTGCCCCGCGTCGACGGCAGCCTCGTCGTCAAGAATGCCAACGGGCACAACCGGATCGGCAGCGTCACGGGAAGTCTCCGGGTCAAGACGGCGAACGGCGACGTCACCGTCGACCACGCCGGCGCCGACGTCACCGCCGCGACCGCGAACGGCGACATCCGGATCGGCGAGGTCACCCGTGGCACCGCGTCCCTGCGGACGGGACACGGCGAGATCGAGGTGGGAATCCGGTCCGGCACGGCCGCGCGCCTCGACGTACACACCTCGTTCGGCAAGGTCCACAACAGGCTCGCCGAGACGGCCGGACCGGCATCGACCGACCAAACCTTGGAACTCCAGGCCCACACCGGCTTCGGCGACATCATCGTTCACCGCGCAGAGGTCGGGCAGACAACTACCGGAAAGGCAGAGCTATGACGACATCGGTCAGCACCCGATCGGCGATCAGCGTTCGCTCGCTTCGAAAGTCCTTCGGAGACAATGTAGTGCTCGACGGCATCGACCTCGACATCGCGGAGGGAAGCGTCTTCGCCCTCCTCGGTCCCAACGGGGCGGGCAAGACCACCACGGTCCACATCCTGTCCACTCTCGTCCGCCCCGACGCGGGTGACGCGACGGTCGGCGGCCACGATCTGGCACAGGAACCCGACGCCGTCCGCCGCGCGATCGGCGTCACCGGGCAGTTCTCCGCGGTCGACAACCTCCTCACGGGCCGCGAGAACCTGATCCTGATGGCCGATCTCCACCACCTGGGCCGGGACGCCGGTCGGCGCCGGGCGAGCGAACTGCTCGAGCAGTTCGACCTTTTCGATGCGGCCTCGAAACCTGCCGGGAGCTACTCGGGTGGGATGCGGCGGCGACTCGACCTCGCGATGACGCTGGTCGGTAGTCCCCGGATCATCTTCCTCGACGAACCGACGACCGGACTCGATCCGCGCAGTCGACGCACGATGTGGGACATCATCCGCGAACTCGTCGCGGGCGGCGTCACGATCTTCCTCACGACGCAGTACCTGGAGGAGGCCGACCAACTCGCCGATCACATCGCCGTCCTCGACGGCGGCCACGTGGTCGCGGCAGGCACGCCGACCGAACTCAAGCGCCTCGTACCGGGCGGTCACGTCAGCCTGCAGTTCATCGATCCGGACGAGTTGGACTCGGCTGCAACATCACTCGCCGACGCCGTTCGTGACGACGACACCCTCACGCTGCAGGTTCCCGGAGACGGCAGCATCCGGTCACTGCGGTCGATTCTCGACCGACTCGACGCCGACTCGATCGAGGTCGCGAATCTGTCGATCCACACGCCCGACCTCGACGACGTCTTCCTCGCACTCACCGGCCGACCCGAAACACGAAAAGAGGCAGTGCGATGACCACGATGACGTACACACTGACGGACTCGGCGACCATGCTGCGGCGCAGCCTCCGGCACATCGTCCGGTACCCGTCGATGACGGTATTGCTCGTGGGGATGCCGATCGTCATCCTGCTGCTCTTCGTCTACGTGTTCGGCGGGACTCTCGGTGCAGGCCTGGGAGATCCGACCGGCGGGCGCTCCGCCTACGTCGATTTCGTGACCCCGGGCATCCTGCTGATGACGGTGGCCGGCGCCGCTCAGGGAACCGCGATCTCCGTCGCCACGGACATGACCGAGGGCATCATCGCCCGGTTCCGCACGATGGCGATATCGCGCGCGTCGGTGCTGACCGGTCACGTCGTGGGCACGATGATCCAGACGATGCTGAGCCTGCTGCTGGTCACTGGTGTGGCACTTCTCGTCGGGTTCCGCCCGACGGCCGGGGTCGTCGAGTGGATCGCGGCGATCGCGCTGCTGGCGGGTTTCACGTTCGCGATCACGTGGCTGTCCGTCGCGCTCGGGCTGGTGTCGAAGAGCGTCGAGACCGCGAGCAACCTACCGATGTTCCTGATCCTGCTGCCGTTCCTGGGTAGCGGTTTCGTCCCCACCGATTCCATGCCGACCGGCTTGCGCTGGTTCGCCGAGTACCAGCCGTTCAGCCCGGTCATCGACACCCTGCGCGGGCTTCTCCTGGGCGGTCCGATCGGCGCCGACGCAGCCCTGGCGGTCGCCTGGTCCGCCGCAATCGCCCTCTTCGGGTACGTGTGGGCGAAGCGCCGGTTCGAGCGTCGCTCGATACGCTGATCCCCACCCCCTGGCCCGACCGGAAGCGGCGCGAAACCGCCCGGTCGGGCCTACCGTGGATTCATGGCTCCCGAAGAGTTCGACGTCATCGTGATCGGAGGCGGGCCGGCCGGCGAGAACGCGGCGGCCTACGCCATTGCCGGCAGCGACCGCACCGCGGCGCTGATCGAGCACCAACTGGTGGGCGGCGAGTGCTCGTTCTGGGCGTGCATGCCGTCGAAGGCACTGCTGCGACCGGTGGAGGTGCTCGGCACCGCGCGGCACATGCCGGGTGTGGAGGAGAAGGTCAACGCCTACGGACTGGATGTCGAGGCGGTCCTCACGCGCCGCGACGGCTTCGTGCACAACCTCGACGACTCGTCACAGGTGTTGTGGGCGGATTCGGTCGGCATCGACGTCATCCGCGGCAGCGCCCGCATCACCGGGGCGCGGGAGGTGACCGTCGGCGACCGGGTGATGCGGGCCCGGCACGCGGTCGTCCTCGCGACCGGCACGACCGCCTCCGTCCCCGGCACACCGGGCCTGCAGGAGGCGCTGCCGTGGACGTCGCGCGACGCCACGAACGTGCGGGAGATCCCCAGACGACTCGCGGTAATCGGCGGTGGCGTGGTGGCGTGCGAGGCCGCGACGTGGCTGCACGAACTCGGCGCCGACGAGGTGACGCTCGTCGTCCGCGGGTCCGGGCTGCTCGGACGGACCGAACCGTTCGCGGGCGAGATGGTCGCCGAGAAACTGCGCAAGCACGGCGTGAACCTGCGCTTCGGCGCGAACGTGGAATCGGTGACTCGCATTGCCCCGTCGGACACCGGCATCGGCCGGATCCACGGCGGACCCGTCACGCTGGCGCTGAGCGGCGACGGCTCGGACCCCGAACTCGAGGCCGACGAGATCCTCGTCGCGACCGGACGCACCCCCGCCACCGCCGGGCTGGGGCTCGAGACGCTCGGTCTGCCCGATCTTGATTCTCACGGCTACGTCACCGTCGACGATCACCTCACTGTGGCGGGCGTCGACAGTGACTGGTTGTACGCGGTGGGCGACGTCAACGGTCGGTCCCTGCTCACCCACATGGGCAAGTACCAGGCGCGGGTGTGTGGCGACGTGATCGCGGCGCGAGCGGAGGGCCGGCCGCTCGACGGGCCCCGGTTCGTCGCGTCCTCCGATCACGGGCAGGTGCCGCAGGTGGTGTTCACGACGCCCGAGATCGCCGCGGTGGGCCGCACCGAAGAACAGGCCCGTGACGACGGCCTCGACGTCGAGGTGCTGGCGGTCGACATCGACGTCGCGGGTGCCGCGCTGTCGCGGGACGACTACACCGGGCGCGCGGCGCTCGTGATCGACCGGGCCACCGACACCGTGGTGGGCGCGACGTTCGTCGGATCCGGGGTCGCGGAACTGGTGCACGCGGCGACGGTCGCGGTGGTGGGCCGGGTCCCGGTCGAGACGCTGTGGCACGCGGTCCCGTCGTATCCGACGGTCAGCGAGGTGTGGTTGCGACTGCTCGAGGCGAGACGCAATCCGTCGTGAGCACCGCGAGGACGTTCCCCACCTCCTGGCCGACACGGTCGGTACGCGGTACGCTGGTGGCACATACGGAGGTGTGACCATGCTCGTCGACCGCGACCGTGCCCGCGACACGATCCACGCGCTGTCCGATCAGGATCTGGTCGAGCTGCTGGCAGAGGAGTTCTCCCGTCGGCCCAACCTGCGGCCGGTCCGCGACGACGTGACCGCGCTGATGGCGATGGGGCCGGCGCTGGCGCTGCAGCACGAGCGTGCCGTCGCCAACCCCGCCGCAGCCGCGGTGGCACGCACCCGCATCGTGTCCTCCGCGCTCCGATCGCTCGTCGACGAGCACGAGATGTTCGACTCCACCACCGTCAGCCGAGCCCTCGGCAAGTCGGCCACCAGCCGCAACACCGCCAGCCGCCTGGCGGCGGCGGGCACCGTCATCGCACTGCCCGCGTCCGGGCACAATCTCTTCCCTGCCTTCCAGTTCGACGCCGAACGCCGCGAGGTGCGCCCGATCGTCGCCGAGATCAACCGGATGATCGGCGCCAAGGACGATCCATGGGGCACCGCGTCGTGGTGGCTGTCCCCCACCGCCTTCGCCGACGACCCGCGCTCCCCTGCCGAGCTCGCCGTCGCGGGCGGGCACGAGCAGGATCTGCGGGACATGGCCGACGACCTGATCCACGGCTGAGCATCGCGTGATCTACCCGGATCCGCCGGCGCTGCTGCCACCCGCCCTGATCACCACGCTTCCCGCCGACACGTCGGTGTGGCGCATTCACAGCGCCGTGCGCGGCGCCGCCGACCTCAACCCCACCCCACGACCACGCCCGCGTGCCGGCGGCAGGTTCGACAGTCTCGACGGCTCCTACGCCTACCTGTATCTGGGGGACAGTCCCGCAGCCGCGGTCGCGGAGACGCTGTGCCGGAACCTGCCGGTCGACCAGTCCCCCAGACTGATTCCGCGGGTGCAGATCCGGGGACGCGTACTGAGCGAACTGCGAACCACCCGCCCGGTGCGGGTGGCCGACCTGACCGGCACCGGGTCGGCGCGCCTGAACGCGGGCGTCTGGCTCACCACGTGCGACCCGTCCGGCTACCTCCACACCCGGCGCTGGGCCGCAGCCGTCCTGGCCGCCAATCCCGGCATCGACGGCCTGCAATACCGGCCCCGGCACGACGAGAACAACCTCGCCTGGATGCTCGCCGGCTCCCCCGGCACCATCGCGCACCCCGCGGTCACGGCGGTCGGCGGCGTCGTTCCGCTCGATTCGGCGGACGGGCACTACCTTCTCGGGGCGCTGCTCACCGTACACAACGCGGCGTTGGCTCCCTAATCACGCCCGCCCGGGACGGTTGGCGTGCAACACTCTTCGGGTGTCGTCGACGCGAGTCCGCCGGATCCTGCACGCTCCCCGCGAGCGGGTCTACCGTGCCCTGACCGATCCAACCGCGATCGCGACGTGGCGGGTGCCGGCCGAAATGAGCGCACAGGTACACGAGTTCGATGCCCGTGCCGGTGGCAGGTTCCGGATCTCGCTCACGTACGACTCCCCCGACCGGTCCGGCAAGACCACCGCCCACACCGACACCTACCACGGGCACTTCGCCGAGATCGTGCCCGGCAAGCGGGTGGTCGAGATCCTCGAGTTCGAAACCGACAACCCCTCCGTGCGTGGCGAGATGACGCTGTCGATCACACTGCGCGACAACGACAGTGACACCGAGTTGATCGCCGTGCACGACGACCTGCCGCCCGGCGTCGACCCGGCCGACAACGAGTTGGGTTGGGCCGAGGCGCTCGATCGGCTCGCCGGGCTCGTCGAACACGGGTGACGCCCGTGCCCGACATCGTTCAGTCCGGCAGCCCGCCTCCGTAACCACGGGCCGTCAGGCCGCCCGGCTGCAACGAACGGCCGATCGACCGCGCCGCAGCGCGCACCATCTGGGACAGTGCAGTCGTCTGCGCGGTCTCGGCGTTGACGACTATCGCGAGGGCGGCCGTGGCCACACCCGGGCGTCCGAAGATCGGTGCGGCGATCGACAGCGCCTCCATCGTGACCTGACGGTCACTGATCGCCAGTTCCCGCTTGCGAACCTCCGCGAGTGTTCGACGCAGCTCGTCCGCGGAGGTGATGGTCTTCTCGGTGAACCGTTCGAGCGGTCTCGACAGCACCTCCTCCTGCACCATGACCGGCGCGAAGGCCAACAGCGCGAGTCCGATGCTCGATGCGTGGATCGGGAATCGTCCTCCGACCCGGGTTCGGACAGGAACGGCGCGCTTGCCGCCGATTCGTTCGAGGAAGATGATCTCGGAACCCTCGCGTACCCCCAGCTGAACGTTCTCCTGCGTGATCTGCGACAGGTCCTCCATCACCGGCATGGCGAGCTCGCGCAGCATGGTGCCGCGGGGCGCGAGCGACGCGACCTCCCACAGCCGCAGCCCGATCCGGTACCGGCCCGAACCGTCCCGTTCGAGCGCGCCCCACCCGGTCAGGTCCGCGGCCAGCCGGTGCACGGTGGTGAGTGGGAAGCCCGTCAGGCGGGACATCTCACTGAGCGTCAGAACGGGCTGGTCCGGAGAGAAGACCTCGAGCAGGTTCAGTGCCCGCACGGTGACGGAACCGGTTGGGCCCCGGCGACTCCCGACCACGGACATGTCCAACACCCCACTCAAGGCCTTCATCGACTCAGACGGGATGCACCCGCACCGGAATGCTAGCCCAGCCCTTGAGGGTGTTGTTCAGCCTCGGGACGGCGGCGGCCGTCGGCTCGATCCGGCGTACCCGGCGTGCCAGGGCAGTCAGGATCGTCTCGGCCTCGAGCCGCGCGATGGGCTGTCCGACGCACTGGTGAATGCCCATTCCGAAGGCGACGTGGCCGCTCGCGGCGCGCTGGATGTCGAACTCCTCTGACCGGTCGCCCCAGTGCCGCTCGTCGCGGTTTCCGGATCCGAGGAACAGCAGCACCTTCTGGCCTTCCGCGATCCGGTGACCGGCGAACTCGGTGTCCGCGGCGGTGGTCCGGAAGAACGTCTGCACAGGGGACTCGAAGCGCAGCGCCTCGTCGAACGCGAACTTCGCCAGGTTGGGCCGTTCGTGCAGGATGCTCCACTGGGCGGGGTGCGCGGCCAGCGCGTGCAGGGCGTTCCCGATACCGAACACCGTGGTGTCCACACCCGCGGTGAGCAGCGAGCGCACCAGCATCGGCGCCTGAGCATGTGTGATCTCGCCGCGGTCGGCGGCTGCCCAGATCTGCGCACCGAATCCCGTGACCGACAGGTTGGCACGCTCGCAGCTCTCCGAGATCCACGCCTGGATCGGCTCGGCGGTCTCGAGCGCCCTCGTCACCCGGTCGTTGCGGGGGCCGAAAGCGTTGAAGGCCATCGCGCCGTACGGGAGAAGATTCTCGCGGCCCTCGGCGCGCACACCCACCGCGTCCGGGAACACCTGCAGAGGGAACACCTCGGCCAGGTCGGTGACCGCATCGAACTCGCCACGACGTACCAACGCGTCCACGAGCAGATCCGCCTGCTGCTGGAGGTGGTCTCGCAGTTGGCGGACCGATCGCGGCGACAGGATCGCATTCATCGCCGCCCGCACCGAGGTGTGGTCCGGCGGGTCGGCCTCGAGCAGCAAACTCGGTGTCCGCCAGGGTGTCTCGTGCTGGAAGTCACTCAGCCCGACGCCCCGGCCGGAAACGAACGTGCGCCAGTCGGTGAGCGCGGCGTGCACATCCGTGTAGCGGCCCATCGCGAGGACGTCGTATCGGGGCAGGCGCACGACCGGCCCGGCGGCTCGCAGCCTGGCATGGAATTCGTACGGATCCGCCAGGGTCGCATCGTCGAACGGGTCGTCGTCGAGACCGGGCAGGTCCACCCGCACGGTCGAGGTCTCGGTGGTCATGTGTCCGCTCTCCTCACAGGTCCAGAATCAGGCGCGGGCACGCTGCTCGCGAAACGCAGATCATCATCGTGTCGTCGGCCGCTCGTTCCTCGTCGGTCAGCAACGAATCCCGGTGGTCGACGACGCCGCCGAGCACCGACGTCTCGCAGGTCCCGCACGTACCCTCCTGGCAGGAGGACAGCACTTGAACTCCCGCCGCGGTGACCGCCTCGAGGATCGAGGTACCGGGTGGCACGGTCACGGTCGTGCCGCTGAGCGCGAGCTCCACCTCGAACGTCTCGTCGAGGACCGGGGCGCCGAGTTCCCTTGCCGCGAAACGCTCGACGTGCAGCGTTCCGGCGGGCCACTGCTCACACCTCTCGGCGACCGCATCCAGGAGGCCGGCTGGACCGCAGCAGTACACGAGGGTGTCCGGAAGCGGTGTACCGAGGATCGCCGAGAGGTCGGGCCGCCCGGAGACGTCCTGCGCGCACACCTCGACGCTGTCCGGGTAGAGCGTCGTCAGCTCGTCGACGAACGCCATCGAGCCACGACGGCGGCCGCCGTACGTGAGCGTCCAGTCGGATCCCGCGGCGTGCGCGGCAGCGACCATCGGCAGCATCGGGGTGATTCCGATGCCGCCGGCGATGAAGATGTACCGCGGCGCGTCGCGTAGTTCGAAGTTGTTCCGGGGACCGCGGACCCGGACCGAGTCACCCACATCGAGCTTGTCGTGCACGTACTGTGACCCACCGCGGCCGTCCGGCTCTCGGAGCACCGCGATCCTCCAACAGCCGGGGTCGGAGGGATCGCCGCACAGGGAGTACTGCCGCACGAGGTCCGGCTGCAATACGACATCGATGTGCGAGCCCGGAGTCCATTGCGGCAGCGCAACCCCCGCTGGGTGGCGTAGTTCGAGGACGGCGACGCCGTCGACGACGTCGCTCTTGCGATGCACTTCGAGGTCGGCCTCGAATTCGTGTGACCGGACTGTCATGAGTTCACCAACACTCTCGGAGGGATGTAGGGGGTCGCTGTCTCGTTGGTCCCGGAGCCGGTCGTGTGGCCGGTCGGGTGGCCGAGCAACCAGTTCCACAGCTCGATCGGATCGTCGGCGACCCTGGTGGCGCCGCAGTGACACGTGCCTTCGAGGCTGTCGGATCCCGGCACCCAGACGATTCGTACGACGTTGCGGCCCTTCGGCCTTACGGCGGGTTCGGTGGCCATCGATGCGCTCTCGTCAGCCGACCGGGACGGATCGAGAGGGCCGCTTCACCATCTGCTCGAGCATCCTGCGCGCGGCCAGCGCACCGGCGTCGATGTTGATGCTCAGTTCCTGATAACCCGAGGGTTCGCCCGCGATCACCGTCTCGAGCAGATCGAGGGCGACCACGTCCTGGAGCACCACGGTGCGGTTGTTCTCCCGCAGGAAGTCGGTCACGTCCTGATCATCGAGCGCGAAATCTCTCGCCACCGACCAGAAGTCGTGCGTCGAGTGTTCGGTTTCGGGGGTGATGGCGTAGACCACCTCGACGTGGAAGGCCTGGCTGTCGGGACCCTCCTCGGGCGGCATCACACCGACGGGGGCAATACGACTGTGCAACAGGTACAGACATGGTGGGGTGTACTCGACGTCCTGCCATCGGGTGATGCGCCCTTCGATGCCGGTCGACTCGGCGTAGAACGGGGGGCACTCCGCATCGTCCATGTGCCGGCTCATGCAGATGACGCCCGCATCCTCGTCCACCTCGGTGCTGATCGGTGTCGCCGCGACCTCGGGTGTACCGATGTATCCGCCGTGCAGATAGGTCTCGTGGGACAGGTCCATCAGGTTGTCCACCAGGAGGCCGTATCGCGCCCGCAGCGGCTCCATGCCTCGCACGACCGCGTAGTCGGGGCTGTCCAGCCATGGGGCACGGGGAATCTCGGCCGAATCGGGCTCCGTCGGATCGTGCGGGTCCAGGATCCAGATCCACACGAAAGAGTCCTGCTCGACGACGGTGAAGCTCTTCAAGCGCGCAGTACGCGGGATCCGACTCTGGCCGGGCACCGCCACGCAGCCCCCGTCACGGCCGTAGGTGAATCCGTGGTAACCGCAGACCACCGTGTCGCCCTCGAGGCGACTCGGCGCCTGGGACAGCGGAAACCTGCGGTGCACGCAGCGATCCGACATCGCGGTGACTTCTCCGGATTCGGTGCGCCAGAACAGGATCGGCTCACCGCAGATGGTTCGGGCGAACAACTCGCGCCCCACCTCCGAACCGTAGGCCGCCACGTACCACTGGTTTCGGGCTATCGATGTCATCGTGTGCTCCCAACTGGGCGGCGCGTCTCGCGCACCTCGACTTCGGGTGGGGCCGGCAGGCCCGGTGACTGCATCCACTGTCACGGAACCGGTATGACCGAGACCACTCGACTTCCGGATATCGGAAGACTGTGTGCCGTCTTCCGATATCCGGAATGGGGGTGGAATCGAGACGAGGCGATCCGCAAATGTTCTGCCGAGTGATCCGGCTCACATCACATCACTCGATCAAGGGACCGAACATGAGTATTGATCTGCGGGAGCGCATCGATTCCAGTCCGATGTCGCGATTCCAATGGGGCGCGGTGGCGATCTGCGTCCTGCTCAACGTCCTCGACGGCTTCGACGTGCTGGTGATGGCCTTCACCGCACAGTCGGTATCCCAGGAATGGGGACTATCAGGCTCCGAGGTCGGACTACTCCTGAGCGCCGGACTGTTCGGAATGGCGGGCGGATCACTGCTACTCGCGCCCTGGGCCGACACGATCGGCCGACGCCGGATGATCCTGCTCTGCCTGGCCATCGCCAGCGCCGGGATGACCCTGTCGGCGCTGAGCCCCAACGCCCTCGCACTGGGCCTCCTCCGCGCGCTGACCGGAGTCGGAATCGGCGGAATCCTGGCCAGCAGCAACGTCATTGCGAGCGAGTACGCGTCGTCCCGCTGGCGCGGACTCGCGGTGAGCCTGAACTCGACCGGCTACGCGATCGGCGCCACGTCGGGCGGCATCATCGCCGTGGTGCTGCAGAACAGTTTCGGGTGGCGCTCCGTTTTCCTCTTCGGCGGCGTCTGCACCGCGGCCATCATTCCCGTGGTGTTCCTGCGACTGCCCGAGTCACTCGACTTTCTGCTGACCCGGCGGCCGGCCAACGCACTCGCGCGCATCAACAAGTTCGCCGCGCGAATCGGGCAGCCGCAACTGTCCGAGCTTCCGGACCCGACCGAGGACGGCACTTCGCCGACCGAGTCGGCCGGCAAACTGCGGCAACTGTTCTCGCCTGAACTGCTTCGTCCCACCCTGCTGATCTGGTTCGCGTTCTTCATGATCATGTTCGGCTTCTACTTCGTCACCAGTTGGACGCCGAAACTGCTGGTGGCCGCGGGACTTTCCGCGAACCAGGGGATCACCGGCGGCGTGCTGCTCAACCTCGGCGGAATCTTCGGGGCCACCTTGCTCGGCGCCCTGTCCGCCAGGTTCGCGCTGCGATCGGTCCTGTCCGCCTACATGGTGATCGCAGGTGTTCTCCTGGTCGTCTTCGTGCCCGCCACCAGCTCCATCGTGGTCGGATTCACGCTCGGAGCCCTCATCGGGGTCTTCGTGAACGGCTGCGTCGCCGGGCTGTACGCGATCACCCCGTCGGTGTACGGACCGTCCGTCCGAGCGACCGGCGTCGGCTGGGGAATCGGCGTGGGACGGATCGGCGCCATCGTCTCGCCCATCGTCGCAGGCAAGCTGTTGGATCTGGACTGGACGCCCACACAGCTGTACATCCTCGTCGCCGGCGCGTTTATCCTCGGAGCGATCGCGGTCAGCAGACTGCAGTCCGAATCGAAGAAGACGACACCCGCACCGGTGGAGCCGTCCCCCGCGGGGATGCTGTCGGGCGAGCCCGCCTGACCGCGCACCCCCAGGGGACGAGCGCCGGCGTCAGTCACCGCCCGGGGCGCTGAGCGCCGGGAACCAGATGTCGGTGAGGACCTCCGCCGCCTGTTCGCGGGGAACCTCGATCGTCCCCTGGAGGGCCCATCGGGTGAAGAACCGTTCGAGCTGCGCGACCAGTAGTTCGATACGCAACCGGGCCTCGTCCTGCCGGTCCTGCGGCCAGCGCGCCAGGTACTGCGTCATCGAGTTGGGCAGGGCGAGGATCCCGTCACGGGACGTCTCGCGGAACGAGGGTTCCAGGGCGACCGCCTCGTCCCACGCGGGCAGGATGTCCTTGCACTCGTCGAACCAGTCGATGGCCCGGTTCACCCAGGCCGTGAACTCGGCGCGGGATCCGGTCTCGAGCACCCGATCGAGGTCCTCGTAGAACGCGAAGACACTCGGCACCATCTTCTCCGCACTGATGGCTCGCAGGATCTCCACCTTGCCGGGAAAATGCAGGTAGAAGGTGGCGCGGCTGCAGCCGACCGCAGCGGCGATGTCGTCGACGGTGACCGCCGCGTAGCCGCGCGCGCAGAACAACTCCCGAGCACACTCCATGAGCTTGGTCCGGGTCCACCGCTTCTGTTCTTCTCGCAGACTTCCGCGCCGGCTCTTGATCTCGTCCGCAGCAACTCCCACGCCCTAGACGATGGCGCACCCGGACGGGCGCAGGCAAGTCGAATCGCCGCTCGAAGGACGGATCGTCATTCACTTGACACATCGTCAGTCAATCAGAAAGTATGACGCACATCACTATAGATGTGCGCCGGTGTCGAGCACGGCGACGATCCTTGCCCGCATCGAAAGGAACTACCCGTGACCAAGTCTGTCGACCCGCAGGCCTACATCGCGTCCGTCATGGCCGGACTGACGGGCCCGGGCGGGCCGTTCGAACTCCACGAGGAGGATGTCCTCGGCGCCCGCATGCCGGTGATGAAGAACCGCGATCGGTCCCTGGGCGACGCCCTGGCGGCCTCGATCGCATTCGGCGACCGCGACTACCTGGTCACCGAGGACCGCCGGATGAGCTACGCCGAGCACGGTGCCGCCGCGGCGGCACTGGCCCGCGCCCTGCGGGAGCGGTACGGCGTCGACAAGGGCGACCGTGTCGGCATCCTCGCCGCCAACACTCCCGAGTGGGTCCTGTCGTTCTGGGCGGCGCAGGCGCTCGGCGCGATCGCGGTGGGCTTCAATGCGTGGTGGACGACGCGCGAGATCGAGTACGGGGTCGGCCACGCCCAGCCGTCGGTACTGATCGTCGACGCGAAGCGCGCCGCGCTCCTCGACGGGCTCGACCTGGACGTCCCCGTCCTCACGATGGAGGACGACCTGCCGAGGCTGATCGCCGAGTTCGCGGGCGCCGACCTGCCGGACACGACCGTTCTCGAGGACGATCCGGCGGTGATCCTCTACACCAGCGGCACCAGCGGCCGCCCGAAGGGCGCGGTGCACTCGCACCGGAACCTGTTGGCCGTCATCGGCTATCACCGTTACAGCGACGGCCTCGTCGCGGCCTTCACGGGCGGTGACCCGAGCTCCGATGCGCCGAGCGATCTGCGCTACCTGCTCACGTCGCCGCTGTTCCACATCGCCAGCCTGCACAACCTCGTCGTCCCGCGTCTGGGCACGGGCAGCGCCGTGGTGATCTATCAGGGCTCGTTCGACGCGGACCGGGTGCTGCGTCTGATCGAGCGCGAGAAGGTGACCAACTGGGGCGCGGTCCCCACCATGGCGGGTCGCCTGCTCGAACACGACGATGTGACTCGCTACGACCTGTCGTCGCTGACCTCGTTCGCGCTCGCCTCGGCTCCGTCGTCGCCGGGTTTCCAGCAGCGCCTGCGGGAGAAGCTGCCGTTCGCCCGCAACGCACTGGTCGACAGCTACGGGCTCACCGAGTGCAGTACCGCGATCTCGGTTGCGACGCCGATGGATCTGCAGGCGTTCCCCGGCACGCTCGGCCGGCCGATCATCGGTGTCAGCGTGGAGATCCGCGACCCGTTCGGCGAGCCGGTGCCCGACGGGACCGAGGGCGAGATCTGCGCGCGCAGCCCGTACGTGATGCTCGGCTACTGGAACGACGACGCGGCCACCTCCGCGGCCATCCGTCCCGGACGCTGGCTGCACACCGGCGACTTCGGGGTGATCGAGAACGGGATGGTTCGGCTCACCGGACGCCGCTCCGATCTGATCCTGCGCGGCGGAGAGAACGTCTACCCGGTGGAGATCGAGCAGTGCCTCGACGAGCATCCGGCGGTCGCGGAGTCCGCGGTGGTGGGAGTCGACCACCCCGACCTGGGGCAGGAGGTCGGCGCGATCGTGGTCGTCCGGCCCGGGATGGAGGTGACCGAGGACGAATTGCGGGAGTTCGCGTCCGAGCGTCTCGCGTACTTCAAGGTGCCCACCCGATGGAAGATCACCACCGATTCGTTGCCGCGCAACGCGACCGGAAAGACGATCCGCACACGAATCGCTCTGTGAGCGAACACGTTCCCCGCTCCCAGCGGTGAGAGAGGCAAGATCCCGATGAGTTACGACGCGATCGTCAAGAACGGCCGGTGGTTCGATGGCACCGGCGCCCCGTCCGCAACCCGACACCTCGGTATCCGAGACGGCCGGGTGGCCACAGTCTCGGCCGCCGCGCTCGACGAGACCGACTGCCCGCGGGTGATCGACGCGGCCGGCAAGTGGGTGATCCCGGGCATGCTCGACATCCACACGCACTACGACGTCGAGGTCCTGCTGCGTCCCCAACTGGACGAGTCGGTGCGGCACGGCGTCACCACCGTGTTCGTGGGCTCGTGCTCGCTGTCGACGGTCCATGTCGGGCCGTCGGACGCCGGTGACCTGTTCGGCCGGGTCGAGGCGATCCCCCGTCGCCACGTCGTCGACGGGCTCGAGGAGCGCAAGACGTGGAACTCGGCACGCGAGTACGTCGACGCGCTCGAATCGCTGCCGCTGGGAGCAAACGTCGCGGCGTTCATCGGCCACTCCGACATGCGGGCGGCGCTGATGGGCCTGGACCGGGCCACTCGCAAGGAGATCAAGCCCACCGCGTCCGAACTCGCCGCGATGGAGCAGCAGTTGACCGAGGCGCTCGACGCCGGCTTCGTCGGGATGTCCTCGCAGCAGCTGATGTTCGACAAGCTCGACGGCGAGGTGTGCCGGTCCCGCACGCTGCCGTCGACGTACGCGACCGCCAAGGAGCGCCGCCGACTCAACGCGATCCTGCGACGCCGCCGCCGGGCGCTGCAGGGCGGCCCGGATGTGGCCCGCCCGCAGAGCATGGTGGTGATGGCACTCAGCAGCCTCGGCATCTTCCGCAAGCCGCTCAAGACGAGCCTGCTATCGGCCGCCGACGTCAAGGCGATCCCCGGTGTGGTGAAGGTCTTTCCGCTGATGGCGAAGGTCATCAACGGCCTGGGCGGCGACTTCCGTTGGCAGCACCTGCCGGTCCCGTTCGAGGTGTACTCCGACGGCATCGACCTGCCGGTGTTCGAGGAATTCGGTTCCGGCGCGGCGGCCCTGCACCTGTCGAACCAGATCGACGCGCGCCGCGATCTGCTGGCCGACGAGAACTATCGCCGGCGCTTCCGCAAGGACTACGACAAGAAGTACGGGCCCCGGGTGTGGCACCGCGACTTCTTCGACGCCGAGATCGTCGAGTGCCCGGACGAATCGGTCATCGGGAAGACGTTCGGTCAGGTCGGGGAGGATCGCGGCGGCGTGCATCCCGTCGACGCGTTCCTCGACCTGGTGGTCGAGTACGGACCGAAGGTCCGCTGGCGGACCACGATCTCGAACCACCGCCCCGAGGTGCTGAACACGCTCGCCGCCGATCCCGGTGTGCAGCTGGGCTTCTCCGATGCAGGCGCGCACCTGCGGAACATGGCGTTCTACAACTTCGGACTGCGCTTCCTGCGACGCGTGCGCGACGCCGAGCGGGCGGGTACGCCGTTCCTGTCGGTGGAGCAGGCGGTGCATCGGGTCACCGGTGAGCTCGCCGACTGGTACGGCCTCGACGCGGGGCACCTCAGGGAGGGCGACCGCGCCGACCTGGTGGTCGTCGACCCCGAGCATCTCGACGCCTCGCTCGACACGTACGCCGAGTGCCCGATCCCCGAGTACGACAACCTCTCCCGGATGGTGAACCGCAACGACGACACCGTCTCGGCCGTCTTCGTCGGCGGCGAATACGTCTTCGGCGACGGGCAGCCCGCGTCTACCCTGGGCAGCGCACGGACCGGGAGGTTCCTCGAGGCTCGGTGACGAGCCACCTCGGGACGTCGACGTGCTCGGCGGCCGCCGGGCACGCGATCCGTCGTATAGTCGCGACCATGACCCCCGGGCTGGACGTAACCACCGTCGACGGCGTCGTTCGTGGCCGACGGGTCGGCGATCTGCTGGCCTGGCGCGGTATCCCCTACGCCGATCCACCCGCCGGCCCGCTGCGTCTGCGGGCACCGCAACCGGTGGAGCCGTGGACCGGCGTCCGCGACGCCACCGCATTCGGCAACGCCGCACCGCAGCACCGGATGGGCACCGCCCTGCGACCGGGCAAGTACCAGCCGATGTCCGAGGACTGCCTCACGCTCAACGTGCTCGCCCCGGCCGCGCCCAACTCGACGCCGCGGCCCGTCATGGTGTTCGTCCACGGCGGCGCCTTCACGATGGGCACCACGGCCTTGGGGATCTACCACGGGGACCGTCTGGTGCGCCGGGGCGACGTGGTGTTCGTGTCGGTCAACTACCGGCTCGGCTCGCTGGGATACCTCGACTTCAGCGAGTTCTCCACGCCCGCGCGGCCGTTCGACGCCAATCTCGGCCTGCGCGACCAGGTGGCCGCGCTGGAGTGGGTGCAGCGCAACATCGCCGCCTTCGGGGGCGATCCCGAGAACGTCACGCTGTTCGGCGAATCCGCCGGCGCCACCTCGGTGACCACGCTGATGGCGACGCCGGCCGCCCGTGGACTGTTCGCCCGCGCCATCGCCCAGAGTTCCGCACCCGTCCTCGTGAACGACGCACTGCGGGCGCGACGCTGGGCCCGGGAGTTCGTGTCGCTGCTCGGATCGAACGCAGACGACCCTGCGGCGGCCGCCCGCGCCCTGGACGACGCCACCTCGGCAGAACTCGGCAAGGCGGGGCATCGGCTGGGTGCCAAGGTGCTCGCCGAGACTCCCGGCCTGCACCCTTTCGGGCCGACCGTCGACGGCGACTTCCTGCCCGTGGCGCCACTGCAGGCATTCACTGACGGCACCGCGCACCGAGTACCGCTGATCATCGGGACCAACGCCCGCGAGGGCACCCTCTTCCCGAAGTTCCTCGACGGTCTGCCCACCGACGAGGCACGCATCGACGCGATGTTCGAGCTCACCGATCCGGAGGCCCGGGCGCGCGTCGTCGGCGCATACGCCGGCTACCCGGATCCGGCAGCGGCGATCGATCTGGGCGGCGATCTGACGTTCTGGAGGCCGTCGGTCCAGATCGCCGAGGCTCACTCCGTCCATGCCCCCACCTACAGCTACCGTTTCGACTTCGCGCCGCGCCTCATGCACTGGCTCGACCTCGGCGCCACACACGCGTTCGAGATGTTCGCGGTGTTCGGTTACGGCGACTCCGCCGCCGGACGTGCGCTCACCGCCCCCGGTGGTCGACGCGGACTGCGCGTGGTCACCGACCGGGTCCAGGAGCACTGGATCTCCTTCGCCTGCAACGGAATCCCTGCGCCGTGGTGGCCACGGTACGACACCGACATGCGCCGTACCCTCATCCTCGACGTCCCCACCCGCATCGAACGCGATCCGGACCGGGAACGCCGGCTCGCGTGGGCCGACTATCGCGGATACCTCGACGAGGACCGGGACCGACACCCTGCCGAACCCGAGCACCGGGCATGACCGGGATCGACCTCGAGGTCGAGGCCACCCTCCAGGAAGGCGTGGTCCGTGGGCGTCGACTTCCGGATCTGTTGTCGTGGAGGGGAATTCCGTACGCTGCACCGCCGGTGGGAGCGCTCCGGCTGCGCGCTCCGGAACCAGTACAGCCGTGGGCCGGCGTCCGCGACGCCACCGAGTTCGGTCCCTCCGCGCCGCAGCAGCGCAGACAGGGCGACGAGAACTGCCTGACCATCAACGTGCTGAGGTCGGCCGACCCGAGCAACGTCGCCAGGCCGGTCATGGTGTTCATCCACGGCGGCGCACACACGGCCGGGACCTCGTCGGCGCCGCTGTACAGTGGCGCCTCGCTGGTCCGCCGCGGCGACGTCGTGTTCGTCTCGTTGAACTACCGGCTCGGCGCCCTCGGCTACCTGGACTTCTCCGAGTTCTCCACGCCCGAACGACCATTCGATACCAATCTCGGCCTGCGCGACCAGGTTGCCGCACTGCAGTGGGTGCAGCGCAACATCGCCGCGTTGGGGGGCGACCCCGCCAACGTGACACTGTTCGGCGAGTCCGCCGGCGCCGACGCGGTCGTCACCCTGATGTGCACGCCCGCCGCGAAGGGCCTGTTCGCGCGCGCCATCGCCCAGAGCCCGCCCCCGGCCACCTCGAACGGCCGGGAACTGGCGGCGCTGTGGGCTCGCGAGTTCCTCGACATCGCGGGCGTCTGCGGGTCCGACGTGACCGAGTACCTGACCACAGCCGCACCCGAACTCCTCGTGCAGGCGGCCACCACGCTCAGTACCCGTGGGGCCGACGAGGTGCC
This sequence comes from Rhodococcus sp. BE178, assembly GCF_050433545.1. Lineage (NCBI taxonomy): Bacteria > Bacillati > Actinomycetota > Actinomycetes > Mycobacteriales > Nocardiaceae > Rhodococcus > Rhodococcus sp. BE178. The sequence goes on from NZ_JBNPXA010000003.1 coordinate 473,295, forward strand.
CGGCACCCGTCCGTTCGCTGCGGTCGCCGACGGTGACCTGTTGCCGGAGCACCCACTGAATGCGTTCGAGGCGGGAACCGAACACCAGGTGCCACTGTTGATCGGCACCAACGCGCACGAGGGGCGGATCTTCCCGCGCTTCCTCGACATCCTTCCCACGAACCGGGATCGGATCGAGAAGATGTTCGAAGACACCGATCCCGCGATCAAGGCTCGCGCGATCGGCGCGTATCCCGGATATCCCGGCCGGCGGGCCGCCGCGGATCTCGGCGGCGACGTTGTCTTCTGGGAGCCGTCGGTGCGCTGCGCACACGCGCACACCCGCCACAGCGACACCTACATGTACCGGTACGACTTCGCGCCTCGCCTCCTGCGCCTGACCGGCCTGGGGGCGACGCACGCGACGGAACTGTTCGCGGTGTTCGGCGCGCGGGGGCCCGCGGCGCGCACCCTCACGTCGCTCGGCGGCCGCCGCGACCTGCGCGTCGTCACCGACACGATGCAGAGCCACTGGCTCCGCTTCGCGCGCGGTGGGCGACCGCTCGGGACGTGGCCGCGCTACTCGCTGGAGCGCCGTGACACCCTGATCATCGACGCGGAGTCCCGCGTGGAGACCGATCCGCTGCGCACCCGCCGCGAGGCCTGGCTCGGATACCGGCACCGTCACTGAATCCCCCGTGAGCTACGGTTGCGAACTGCAACCAAATCTCAGGCTGTGGGAGACCTCGATGTCCGTGCTCGACAGGCGTCTGGGCGGCGACGGATGGGCCGCCCAGCTCACCAGGTTTGCCCTGGTGGGCGGATCCAGCAATGTGCTGTACGCGCTGTCGTTCCTCGTTCTCGACGCCTACGGGACGCTGCTGGCGAACGCCGTCGGTGTCGCGACCAGCACGGTGCTGGCCAACGAGCTGCATCGACGCCGCACCTTCCGCGCCGCCGACCGGGTGCCCTGGTTCGCCGCACAGTGGGAGGGCGGCGCGCTGGCCCTGCTGGGCCTGCTCATCAGTTCCCTGGCCCTGGCGCTGCTGCACTTCTTCTTCCCCGACGTCGGCGGCCTGGTGTCGATCGCGCTGGTGATCGCCGTGAGCGGCGTCGTCGGCGGGCTCCGGTTCATCGCACTGCGCGGCTGGGTGTTCGGCCGCCGGCAGCCGCTACTTCAGCAGTCGTGACATCCGCCGGTCGGCGAGGATCTTGCCGCCGGTCTGGCATGTGGGGCAGTACTGGAACGACCGCTCCGCGTACGACACCTCGCGTACCGTGTCGCCGCACACCGGGCACGGCATTCCCGTTCGCGCATGCACCGTCATCCCGGCCCGCTTCTCGCCCTTGAGCCGGGCCGCCTCCTGCCCCACCGAGCGCGCCGCGGCGTCGGACAGTTCCGACCGCATCGCGTCGTACAGCGCGTCGACCTCGTCGGACGTCAGTTTCGACGCCGTCGCGAACGGCGACAGCCGGGCGGCATGCAGGATCTCGTCGGAGTACGCGTTCCCGATTCCCGCGAGCAGGGACTGGTCCACCAGCGCGGTCTTGATCCGGGCCGACGTCCCGGCGAGCAGTGCCCCGAACTCTGGACGGGCCACCTCGAGCGCGTCGGGTCCGAGGCGGGCGATGCCCGGCACCTGATGCGGGTCGGTCACCACCCACACCGCGAGCCGCTTCTTGGTACCGGCCTCGGTGAGGTCGAAGGCCGGCGTCGCGCCGTCGGGGGTGAAGAAGTGCACCCGCAGCGCCAGCGGGCCCTTCCCCGGCTTCGGCGGCGCCGTGCTGGGGTTGTCGGCCCAGCGCAACCAGCCACCGCGGGACAGGTGCGTGATCAGCCACAGCCCGTCGCAGTCCATCGCGAGGTGCTTGCCGAACCGCCGCGCCCCGGTGACGTCACGGCCCTGCAGCGCCGTGATCGGCGGATCGAACGTCTTGAGCACGCTCAGCGCGGCGACGTCGACGCGACCGACCACCGCCCCCACGGCATGGTCACGCAGGAACTGGGCCAGGGCCTCCACCTCGGGCAGTTCGGGCATGCGCTCAGCGTAGGCGCCGGCGCCGACAGCCGGGCGGGGTCAGACAGGTTCGTTGAGCGGCCCGACGTCGACCACGGAACCGAGCAAGCCCGTCAGGATGAGCACGATGTTGCTGCGCAAGGTGGACTCCGCAACCGGGTCGAGGATCTCCGCCAGGCTCGGTATCCCGAGGTCGAATCGGGTCTCGAAGCGGATCAGCACACCGTCACGATCCGGCTCCGGGTCGAGCTGCCAGGACCCTTCCATCGTCAGGAAGTCCCCGCTGAGTTGGGCGAATTCGATGCGGCGGGCGATCGGGTCGAGCACGTCCCGCTCGGTCCAGCGCAATGTGCCCTTGCGGAACCGGACCAGCCAACTGGAGATGACCGACCCGTCCGCCTGCGCGGGTTCGAGTTCGAGGGCGAGGACGGTTTCCGTCAGTTCGGGGTAGCGGGCGAAGTCGCTGATCCGGGCGTAGGCCGCTTCGGGCTGCACGTGCTCGGCGCGGATCTGCATGACTACGTGGCGCATGAGAACTCCAAAGGATCGTGTTCAGGTGAGGGTCAGGTCCTCGAGGGCTTCGGCGAGGGCTCGGAGGAAGAGTTCGACCTCGTCCGTGGTCAGGATCGCCGGCGGGGTGAAGCGCAGCACGTTGGCCGCATTCAGTGAGTGGTTGGCCAGGACGTCACGTTCCAGAAGGTTCAGGAACAGTTCCCCGACCAGGCCGCTCGAGGCCATCTCGAGGCCCAGCAACAGCCCGCGGCCACGCACCTGGGCCACGCGGCCGCCGCCGTACCGGGCCACAGCCGTCCGGATGCCCGCGAGGAGGTGCTCGCCGAGCATTGCTGCGCGAGCCGTGAGGTCCTCGTCGCGGATCACGCCGATGGCGGCACGGGCGGCCGCACACACCGCCGGCGACCCCGCGAACGTGGAGGTGTGCAGGTAGGGGTCCCGGGCGAAGGGCTCGTAGGACTCCCGCGTGGCCACCACCGCGGCAATCGGCATCACGCCCCCGGAGAGGCCCTTGCCGACCAACATCATGTCGGGCACCACGCCGTCGGCGTCCACTCCCCACCAGCGACCCAGCCGACCGAGACCGGTCTGGACCTCGTCCACGATCAGCAACGCCTCGTAGCGGCGACACAATTCGGCGGCGTCGCGCAGGTAGCCCGGGGGCGGCACGTTCACGCCGCCCTCCCCCTGCACCGGTTCGACGATGAAGCAGCCGTGGCCGCCGGTTGCGCGTAACGCCACCTCCAGCTCGGCCGGATCGCCGAAGGCGACCTCCATGATGTGCGGAAGCAACGGTCGGAAGGGCTGCTGCAGCACGCCGTTCGCCGTGACGCTCAGCGCGCCGAGCGTCTTGCCGTGGAACCCCGCGCGGGTTGTGATCACAGCCGTCTTGCCTTGCGCGCGAGCCAACTTCAGCGCGCACTCGGTGGCTTCCGCACCGGAGTTGACGAAGTGCACCAGGTCCAGATCACCGGGGGTGATCTCGGCCAGGGCGGCGGCGGCACCGGCACTGACGGGGTCCAAGAACACCCGGGAGGCCATCGGGTGCCGCCGAACCTGATCGCACACCGCCTCCACGACTGCCGGGTGACGATGCCCCAGCAGATAGACGCCGTAGCCACCGAAGTCCAGGACCCGACGGCCGTCCGCGACCGTGATCCAGGCACCCGACGACTCGACCTCGACCAGGTCACCGATCAACCGCCCGAGCGCCGCCCGGCCGCTGCCGAAGTGCCTCCGGTATCGGTCGGTCAGCACATCGGAATCGAGCAGCATGCCGGTGCTCATCGGACTGCGCTTTCGACCGCCGGCGGCTCCGCCGGCAACAGCTTCTTGACCTGGGCCCAGTAGATCAGCGAGCGCCTGAGCGCCTCGGTGAGGGCGTCCTTGGTGGCCCGATCACCGAATCCCAGCCTGTCCAGGTCACTGGGCATGGCATCGCTGGACTGGAACACCCACACGGACTCGAGGAAGTCGATGAACATCCGTCGTCGTCCGTCCGAGATCAGGTCGTCCAACAGCGGCAACAACAACCGGTCGACGGACTCGAAGGGCATGAACCGTGGCCGCACCGCGCCGATCCAGGCGAGCCGGGACACGTACTCGCACAGCTCGGCGATATCGGTGAACGTGAGTGCTTGATCTCCCGCGGTCAGCCAGTACTCGCCCTCGGTCACGTCCTCACGAATAAGTTTGCCGACGGCCTCGACGACGATGTCCAGGGGAACTGTGTCGACCAGGGATTCGATCTCCCCCGGGACCACCGGGAGATTGCCCCTGACCGCGTTACCCAACATGCGGTGCAACCCTTGGAAGGCGGCCATTCGACCGTCACGGGAGTCTCCGGTCACCACCGACGGCCGGAGGATGACGGCCGGAACCGAACCGGCGCGGATCAACTCCTCCGCCTCCGTCTTGGATTCCAGGTAGGCGGCCAGTCCGGCGAAACGCTCGTCGGCCGGGGCCTGACGAATCACGAAGGCCGTACTCAGGTAGTAGAGCGGGGCGTCGGCGTCGGCCGCCACACGCAGCATGGACGCGGGACCCTGGACGTTGACCGCCCGGAGGCGCTCCGGATCCACGTTCCATTTGGTGACCGCTGCTCCGTGCAGCACGACATCGACCCGGTTCACCAGAGCGGCGTAGTCCGCGGCCGGCAAGCCCAGCGTGGGGTGCGTGAAATCACCGGCGAACTCGCTGACCCGTGGGTCGTCGATCGGGCGTCTGCCGCGCAGACACACGATGTCGAAGTCCTCGGCCATCGCGTCGAGCACGGCCCTGCCGATGACTCCGGAGCCACCGGTGAGCAGCAGAGTTCGCTTGCTCCGGGTCATCGGGAATCAGGGGCGAAGACCCCACCCTTCGGGCCGTGACGGGAAGCGTGATCGAACTGTTCGATCTTCATGTCGGCACCCCTTCGATGCGTTTCGATTTCTTCGATAGTTCCAGTGAATTACGCTGCGCAGCAACGTTATCCGGCGCTACGCGATGGCCAGCGGGTTCCCGGCGAAGTAACCCAGCAACGGGCCGGCCATCTTGGCTCGGGCCGGCGGATGGAAGCCCAGTCCGTTGACCGCGGCCGCGAGGTAGCCGATCCGATCCGAGGTGATGAAATTTATCCCGCCGAGCAGCTCAACTGCCCGGGGCACGGCGGCCGCGATCGCATCCTGCACGGCGTACCGCACCAGGAGCGCGTCCACGAGCAGTTGCCGGCTGTTCAGCTCGTCGGTCATCCGGCGGGCGATGTTCTCCACCGACGCCATCGCACCTTCCAACGTGACGACCAGTCGGAGCCGGTCGGATTCGCTGACCCGGTCCGAACCGAGCGCCAACTCCACCAGGGCGCTGGCGGCTCCGACGTAGGAACCGGTGATGAGCAGTTCGAACCACAGGAAGGCGGCATTCTGGATGTCGTCGAGTTGTTCGCCCTCGCTCACCGACGTGGTTACGACGAGATCCGACGGAACCAGCACGTCGTCGATGGTGACCTGATCGCTTTCGGCACCGGCCAGCGCGAAACTGGACCAGAACGAGCTGACCGAGACGCCGTCGTCCTTCGCTGGGATGAGCGCGACCGCGAGCTGTTCTCCCGGGCCGTCCGGCCGAGGGAGCATGACGCTGGCGGTCAGCAGATCCATGGAGCGCGACAGGCTGCATGGCTTCTTGACCCCGCTCAGCCGGACGCCGTCAGGTGTGGGGGTGGCGGTCATGGTCGGCTTCAGGATCTGCCCGTCCGGGCGCCCTTCCGCGAAGCCGGATGCGAGCAGCAGACTGTCGGCGGCGATGGCCTGCAGCAGCATCCAGTCCATACCGGTGTTCGTCTCACTCACCGCGACGAGGCTCGCCACCGAGAAGTGGTGCATCGTGGTGGCGACCGCCAGCGACGGTGACCGCGAGCCGATCGCGCGCTGCACCCGGACGGCCTCGAGGGGACTTGCCCCGATGCCGCCCAGATCGGCGGGCACGAGGAGGCCCGGCCCACCGGCCTCCCGGAACACCGCGGTGCCGGGGCTGCCCCGCCGTTCCAGGTCGCCCGGCGGTATCGCCGTCAGCGCCTCGTCCAGACCGGGCAGACTGCGCTGCAGCACGCCGCGGTCAGTTTCGAGAAACCTCATATCTCCTCCACCGCCGTCCAGGTGTAGGGCTCGGAGCGAGGGTGACGCTCCAAGGTCGGATGTCCAAATCTCCCGGTTTCCAACCTCGTCCGACGGCGTCCCGCTGAACAGCAACCCGAGGGTGGACCCACACACTCGTAGGGGTGAGGAAATCCCACCCTGGGGTGGGCGGGCCTGTCAGCGACGGATCAGGTAGATGTCCATGATCCAGCCCTTGCGCTCGCGCAGTTCGGCGCGCACGCGGACGATCTCGTCCTCCACCTCGCGCAGCTTGCCGGAGATCAGCACCTCGTCGGGCAGACCGAGGTACGCACCCCACCAGATCTCCACCTCGTTGCCGGGGTCCGGGACGTGGGTGAAGCTGCAGTCCGCGTCGAGCATCACGACTGCGGTCCCGGCGCCGTCGGGCAGACCCTCGCGCAGCCGGCGTCCGGTGGTGACATGGACGGGCTCGCCGATCCGGTTGAGCACGATGCGGTGCTGCGCGGCCAGCGACTGGATGCTCGTGACGCCGGGGATCACGGTGTACTCGAACCGCACGTTGCCGCGCGCCAGGACGCGTTCGACGATCCGCAGCGTGCTGTCGTACAGCGACGGATCGCCCCACACCAGGATCGCGCCGACGCCGTCCTCGGCCGCGAACTTCTCCTCGAACACCTCGGCGCGGCGGTCGTGCCAGTCGTCGACGACGCCGGCGTAGTCGGACGGGGTCCGGTCCCGCGGCGGGTCGACGATGTCGACGATCCGGTACTCGCGCTCCATGTGCTCGGCCAGGATCGTGGTGCGCAGGTCTACCAGCTCCTGCTTCTCGTCGCCCTTGCCGATGACGAAGAACACGCCGGCCCGGTTCATGGCCTTCACGGCCTGGATCGTCACCTGGTCGGGGTCGCCGGCACCGATGCCGATCACGAGAAGCTCACGCATGCGGGGCACGCTACCGCTCGGGGGTCGATGCCCGAGTCGCCGACTAGACTGTCCGCCGTGCACTCCCCGTATGAAGATCTGCTCCGACTGGTCATGGACACCGGCGCCACCAAGGCTGACCGCACCGGCACCGGTACGCGCAGTGTCTTCGGGCACCAGATGCGCTGGGACCTCGGCGAGGGCTTCCCGCTCATCACCACCAAGAAGGTGCACCTCAAGTCCATCGTGTACGAGCTGCTGTGGTTCCTGCGCGGCGAGTCCAACGTCAAGTGGCTGCAGGAACACGGCGTCAGCATCTGGGACGAGTGGGCCGACGCAGACGGCGAGCTGGGCCCGGTCTACGGCGTGCAGTGGCGGTCGTGGCCCACCCCGTCGGGCGAGCACATCGACCAGATCACCAAGGTGATCGAGACGCTGAAGACCAATCCGGATTCGCGCCGCATCATCGTCTCGGCGTGGAACGTCGCGGACCTCGACGCGATGGCGCTGCAGCCGTGCCACGCGTTCTTCCAGTTCTACGTCGCCGACGGCAAGCTCAGCTGCCAGCTGTACCAGCGCAGTGCCGACCTGTTCCTCGGCGTGCCGTTCAACATCGCCAGCTACGCGCTGCTCACCCACATGGTGGCGCAGCAGACGGGGCTCGAGGTGGGCGACTTCATCTGGACCGGCGGCGACTGCCACATCTACGACAACCACGTCGACCAGGTCACCGAGCAGCTCTCCCGGGAGCCGCTCCCCTACCCGACGCTGAAGCTGAACAAGCGCGACTCGATCTTCGACTACACCTTCGAGGACGTCGAGATCGTCGACTACCGCCACCACCCCGCGATCAAGGCGCCGGTGGCGATCTGATGATCGGCCTGATCTGGGGCCAGACCACCGCGGGCGTGATCGGCCGGGACAACACGATCCCGTGGCGCGTCCCCGAGGACATGGCCCATTTCAAGGACACCACCATGGGTCACCCCGTGGTGATGGGCCGGCTCACGTGGGACTCGCTCCCGCCGAAGTTCCGCCCCCTGCCGGGCCGCCGGAACATCGTCGTCACCCGTCAGAGCGGCTGGACCACGGCCGGCGCCGAGACCGCGAACGGCATCGAAGAGGCCCTCGCGCTCGTGGGCGACACCGCCTGGGTCGTGGGCGGTACGCAGATCTACACCGCGGCAATGCCGTTCGCGGACCTGCTGTCGGTGACCGAGATCGACGCGGACATCGAGGGCGACGCCTTCGCGCCCGAGATCGGCGACGAGTGGGTCGTCGGCGACACCGGAGACTGGCACATCTCGGAGAAGTCCGGTCTGCGCTACCGATTCCTCACGTACGTCCGCGGCTGACGGGCCACTCCCGGACGGTGGCCGAACCGTTAGGCCGATAACCCGGTCATCTCCGGCGCGGTGGGTCATACTGCGGGGACACCGTCCCTGCAGTCACCAGGAGTGACCTTTGATGGACAAGACCTCATTGACGGCCCTCGCCCGGCAGCAGCTCAAACTGGCGTCCACGTCGTCCAGCGGACGCAGTTCGCAGACCGTGTACGGCGGCCATCAACGCAGCCTGCGTCAGACCGTGATCGCGCTCGGCGCCGGCAAGAGCCTGGCCGAGCACGACAGCCCCGGCGAGGCCACGCTGCTGGTGCTCAGCGGCAAACTGGCGCTCATCTGCGGCGAGGACTCGTGGAAGGGGTCGGCCGGCGACCTGCTGATCATGCCTGCGGCGCGACACAGCGTCGAGGCGCTCGAGGACGTTGCGTTCCTGCTGACGGTCGCGAAGTAGTCAGACCACCCGCGCGTCGGTCGCGGGCACGACCGCGATCGACAGCAGACCGCCGACGAACCCCCGCACCGCGGCCTCGTCCGCGGTGTCGACGACTCCCTCGGTGACGATGAGCGAGGCCACCAACCGGAACGCCCACTCGCAGATCGCGCGGGGACTCACCGCCACGAGCTGCTGCGGGGTGAACAGGCGCTCGAAGTGCGGCACCAGGAAATCGGCGCCTCGCTCGATCAGTGGCCTCGCGCGCACCGTGAACCATGGCAGGACGATGTCCGGATCGTCTCGAAGTGCCTTCTGCAGCATCGTGTGCCGGCGCGCGTAACACACCGCGAAGACGATGCAGTCGACGAATCCGACGTGCAGTTGATCGCGCCCGCGCAGCACCGGATCGAGCACCGCGAAGAACCGGGTGATCTCGCGCTGGAACAGTGCCTCGAAGATCGCGGTCTGGTCGCCCACGTACTTGTAGACCGTCGGGCGCGACAGCCCCGCCCGCTCGGCGATCTGGGCGTGCAGTCGCGGGCTGTAGCCGACGTCGATCAGGCACGCCTCAGCTGCGTCGAGGATGCGTTCGCGAAACGCGGTGGGGCTCAGATCTTGTGCACGGGAATTCACCGCAGAGAGTTTAGTAGCGCGGCTCGCCGATCGCGCCGGGGCAGTCACGACGCGATTACTGTTCCGCAGCATCACAGACACCATTGACGACCGTCGCGGATGCGCTTACGTTTTAGGTGATATCGGCAAACGACAAACACTGCGCCGTATCGGCTACGGCGTTCGTTCCCGCCCCTGCGGCGAGTCCCGCAGGGTACGCCCAGGAGGGACGGTCATGACGCAGACGACGAGTCCACCCGATCGGGAGTCGGTCGCGGACCGACTGCTCAACGGATCGGTCAAGCGCTCGTACGCCCCGGTGGTGGACATCGACTGGGACGCACCGCTCGAGGACGGCAAGTACTTCCTCCCGCCCCACGTGCTGTCGCTGTACGGCACGCCGTTGTGGGACTCGATGAGCGAAGCGCAGCGGATCGAACTGTCCCGGCAGGAGTCCGCCAACATCCTCAGCGTGGGGATCTGGTTCGAGAACATTCTCAACCAGGCGCTGCTGCGGCACCTGCTGCACAACGATCCCGGATCGCTGCACACCCGGTACACGCTCACCGAGATGGGCGACGAGTGCCGGCACATGGCCATGTTCGGCCGGGCGATCGAACGGATGGGCGCCAAGCCCTACCGACTGCGCTGGTATCAGGCGGCCGCAGTCAACGTGCTGCCCAAGACTTTTCGCGGCACCATGCTGTGGGTGGCCGCGCTGATCGGCGAGGAGATCTTCGACGCCACCCAACGTCGCGTCGTCGACGATCCCCAACTGCAACCCCTGATCGCCCGGCTCATGCGGATCCACGTCACCGAGGAGGCCCGACACATCCAGTTCGCGCGGGCCGGCGTGCGCCGGAGGATCGCCGGGACCCATCGGATCGACAGGGTCTGGGTCGGTACGGCCCAGGGCCTCGGCGGACTGCTGCTCGCGCGACTGTTCACCAATCCGGCGATGTACAAGCGGGCCGGCCTCGACCCGCGGGAGGCTCGCCGACAGGCCCTGGCGAATCCGCACTTCCGGGCGAACCAGCGTCGCGGGTTCGCCGACCTTGCCGCGTTCCTCGAGGAGACCGGCCTGATGCGCCGACCCTCGCGCGCGATGTGGCGTCGAGCGGGATTCCTGTGAAGACCGTCGCGGCGCCCCGGGTCCTGATCGTCGGGACCGGGTTCTCGGGGCTGTGCATGGCGATCCGCTTGAAGGAGGCGGGAATCGACGACTTCGTCATCCTGGAGAAGGCGTCGGAGGTGGGCGGTACGTGGCGGGAGAACACGTACCCCGGATGCGGGTGCGACGTGATGTCGCTGATGTACTCGTTCTCGTTCGCCCCGAACCGGCGGTGGACGCGGATGTACGCCCGCCAACCCGAGATCCTCGACTACATCCGGCGGATCGTCGACGACTACGACCTGGCCCCGCACATCCGCTTCGACTCCGCGGTCGTGGCCTACGACTTCGACGAGGCCACCGACCGCTGGGCGGTCCGCACCGCCGCCGGCGACGTCTACCGACCGCGCATCGTCGCGGCCGGCCCGGGCCCGCTGCACAAGCCCAGCATCCCCGCGTTCCCCGGCCGTGATCGCTTCACGGGAAACGTTTTTCACTCCGCCGAGTGGGATCACTCGGTGGACCTGACCGGCAAGCGCATCGCGGTGATCGGCACCGGCGCGAGCGCCGTCCAGTTCGTCCCCGAGATCGCGAAGCAGGCCGCGCACGTGGACGTCTTCCAGCGCACCGCCCACTGGGTGCTGCCGAAACTGGACCGGGCCATCACCCCCACCGAGAAGCACCTGTTCCGGACGGTGCCGGGCGTGCAGAAGACCTACCGCGGCGCGATCTACTGGAGTCACGAATCGCTGATCGCCGGGTTCATGCACCCGCGGCTGATGGGCGCGCTCGAACGCGCCGCCCGCGGTCTGCTGCGCCACCAGGTCCGCGACACTGCGCTGCGCGCGACCCTCACCCCGGACTACACGATCGGCTGCAAACGAATCCTGGTGTCCAGCAACTACTATCCGACGCTGCAGCGCGAGAACGTCGACCTGGTGACGTCCGGCATCGCGGAGTTCACCGAGACCGGGATCCGCACCGACGACGGCGCCGCGCACGACGCCGACGTCGTCGTGTTCGGGACCGGGTTCGAGATCGCCGACCGGTTCGCGAGCGAACACATCGTCGGACGCGGCGGGCTGAGCATCCAGGAGGCGTGGCGCGACGGCATGGAGGCCTACCTCGGGGTCGCCGTCAGCGGCTTCCCGAACTTCTTCCTCATGATGGGCCCCAACTCGGGTGGCGGAAACCAGTCCATCGTCTTCGTCATCGAGGCACAGGCGCACTACATCCTCGAGTGCCTGAAGCTGATGGACGGCCACGAGGCCACCCGCATCGAGGTGCGCGGCGGCACCCAGCGGGACTTCAATCGTCGGATCCATCAGAAGCTCGCGGGCTCGGTGTGGAATTCGGGTGGCTGCGACAGTTGGTACCTCGACCGGACGGGACGCAACCGGGCGGTCTGGCCCGGGTCGAGCGCGTCGTACTGGCTGCGCATGCGCCGCCCCGGCGTCGACGACTTCGACCTCAGCTCCGCGGAGGACCGCGACGAGGAGGACTACCGCGGCCCCGCGGTTCTCGAGGGCGCCGGGCTGCGACTGGCCGTCGAGGTGCACCTCACCGGGCACCTCGACCCACTCGACGGCCACTACCACTGGTACGGGCAGGTCGCGGGGGACGATCGCATCGCCGACCTGAAACGTCCCGACGCCGGAGTGCCGACGCTCCGGATCGGGGACGGGCCCCTCGTCGACGCGATCCTCGCCGAGCGGGATCCGTGGGGTCACTTCCGGATCACCGGGGTGGGCGCGCCACCGTTCGCGCTGGACGACCTCCTGGTCTGACCCGGCGGGCCGCACAGAGCGGCCGAAAGGGAGTCCGGCGTCGACCCCCTCCCCCGAGGATCGACGCCGGACAGTTGTGATGTCGCCGGCGAGCCACCACAACTCGCTCACGACAACTTCACCGAATGCATCGAGGCGCGACTGCAACGTGTTACACCCGTGTCGGACAAATTCCTCGCCACCTATGCTGCGTGCATGGTGAACGGCGGTAACTGGGGCTTCGGGGAGTTCGACAACCTGGAGGAACTACTCGCCGACATGCGCAGTCGGCTCGTCGACAGCGTCGCGACCCCGGCAAGGCTGCGGGAACTGCTCGAGGCCGTCCTGGTGGTGGGCGCCGGACTGGAACTCGATTCGATCCTGCAGCGGATCGTGCAGGCGGCGACCACGCTGCTCGATGCGCGCTACGGCGCGCTGGGCGTGCGCGACCCCGACGGTGGACTGTCCGAGTTCGTGTACGAGGGCATCACCGCGGAGGAGCGAGCGCGGATGGGGCACCTGCCGGAGGGCCACGGGCTGCTCGGCCTGCTGATGGAGCATCCGCGACCCGTGCGCGTCGGACACCTGGGCGCGCACCCGGCGTCGGTCGGCTTCCCGCCGAACCATCCGCCGATGGACAGTTTCCTCGGCATGCCGATCATCGTGCGGGGTCGGGTGTTCGGCAGCATCTACCTCACCGAGAAGCGGACCGGTCCGGAGTTCACCGACGAGGACGAGACCATCCTCGACGCCCTCGCCACATCAGCGGGCGTCGCGATCGACAACGCCCACCTGTTCGAGGAGTCCCGCACCCGGGAACGCTGGCTGACGGCCCTCGCGTCGTCCAACGCCCGCCTGCTGTCCGGCGGGTCCATCGACGAGGCTCTGGAGCTTCTGGTGACGCGCACCCGCGATCTGTGCGGAGCGACCGGCGCGTACGTGTTGGTGGTCGAGGACGAGGATGACGCGATCGTCGAGGCGGCCTCCGGCGGCGACGGCCCGCGGCCGGGCAGCCGGATCGACCTGTCGGACTCCGGCCTGCTGCCGGTGGTCCGTGGTCGACGGCCCGCGCTGCTCACCGAGCGGGATCGGGTGGCACCGTTCGCCACCGGCAGCGACGTTCGGGTGGCCGCGCTGCCGCTGTCCACGACGTCCGGCGTCGCCGGGATGCTCGTCGTCACGCGCGAGGGCCTCGGGTGGGCGCCCGACGAGATCACCCGGCTGGGGTCGATGGCCGACTCGGCCGCGCTGGCCGTCGAGTTCGCCGACCAGCAGCACCGGCGACGGCAGCTCGACGTGCTGGCCGACCGCGACCGCATCGCCCGCGACCTGCACGACAACGTCATCCAGCAACTGTTCGCGACCGGGATGAGCCTGCAGAGCCTGTTGCTCGACGAGAACGCGCCCGTGCCGGAGTCCGCGTCGGGCACGATCACCAAGTCGGTGTCCCAACTCGATCGGATGATCCACGAGATCCGCACCACGATCTTCGACCTGCAGACCACCGGCGAACAGGCTCCCACGAGCCTGCGGCGACGGCTGCTCGACGCGATCGGCGATCTGACGACCCGCTCGGTGCTGGTCCCGAACGTGCAGTTCACCGGCGCCATCGACACCCTCGTGCCGCCGCGGATCCATCCGCACGCCGAGGCGGTGCTGCGCGAAGGCCTGAGCAACGCGCTGCGGCATGCGGACGCGACGACGATCACGGTGGCGATCGACGCCGCCGATCACCTGACGATCCGGATCTGCGACAACGGCGTCGGCCTGCCCGAGACGACGCGCCGCAGCGGGCTCGACAACCTGGCCCGCCGGGCCGAGCAGTGCGGCGGCAGCTGCACCGTCCTGCCCGGCCTCAGCGGAGGAACCGAACTCACGTGGCGGGTGCCGCTGCGGTGAGGTGACGACCCGTTTCGCTCGTCCCACGTTGCGTCAGTTGGGTGGCTTCGACGTCAGGGAGCAGTACCGCGAGGTGTCATTGGCCGAGGGCGTCGAAGACCTCTGCCCAGTTTCCCCCAGCAACATTCATCGCATTCCGAGTCTCGAGGAGAACATCTCGAGCGATCTGCTCGAGCGTGGCCCCTCCGGCAGAGCTCTCGATGCCCTGGAGGGCCGTCATGCCCTCTTCGGTTGCGGTGAATTGCTCTTCCCACTGCCCGGCGGAGGACAACAGGAATCTCAGGTGATAGGGGTAGTCGAAGTCAGGCGCCGGCACTCCGGTTTCGGCAATATTCTTCAGCGAGGTGACGATCAAGCGCAGTTGGTCGGACTCGAAGGAGCAAGATTCCGGCTCCGCCAACCCTGAGAATTCGAGTGATCCATCAACGAGATCCCGCCAGTACTCGCGATCGTGCAGGCCGTCCCGCTGCTCCATGTGCGCCTCCGCGAAGACCGACATGAGTTCGTTGTCGTCGATCAGTGGGGAAAGCACCAGATCTTCACTGAAGTCGTAGCCGAAGAAGTACCGATGACCGTCGACCGCGATTGATTCGATTCCTCCGATGTGGCGGTAATCCCGAAGCAGCGGTGCAGGAATACTCGTCACCGCTGCTTCTGCACCATCGGGGGTTCCGCTCTCGCCGCATCCCTGGATGCCCATCATCGCTCCATTCGTCCACGAGTCCGACCTTGTTGATCGCGACCGTAGGAGAGTAGCGGGGACAGCCGACACTCAGCTGGGATCGAAGTCCGGCACCCCGTACCTAGCGGCGCCGGCTGTTCCGCAGCTCCGTGGCGAGGACGGCCGCCTGGGTGCGCCGCTGCATGCCGAGCTTGGCGAGCAGGCGCGAGACGTAGTTCTTGATCGTCTTCTCCGCGAGGAACAGGCGCTCGGCAATCTCCCGGTTCGTCAGACCCTGTCCGATGAGGTCGAAGACCGCGCGTTCCTGGTCGGACAGCTCCGCGAGCGGGTCGGTGGTGCGCTCGGAGCGGATCCGCTGCATCAGGGCGGCCGTGGCGCGGCTGTCGAGGAGCGAGCCGCCCGCGCCGACCGTCCGCACGGCCGAGATCAGGTCGGTGCCGAGGATCTGCTTGAGCACAAAACCCGACGCGCCGGCCATGACGGCGTCGAACAGGGCCTCGTCGTCGGCGTACGACGTGAGCATCAGGCAGCGCAGGTCGGGCAGCACGGCCCGCAGGTCGCGGCACAGTTCCACGCCGTTGCCGTCGGGCAGCCGGACATCGAGCACCGCGACGTCGGCGCCGCTGGACGGGATCCGGGCCAGCGCCTCCCCCACCGAGGCGGCCTCGCCGACCACAGTGAGGTCAGGCGCGCTGCCCAGCAGATCCACCAGTCCGCGCCGCACGATCTCGTGATCGTCGACGAGAAAGACCCGTGTCATCGGTGCACCTCCGTAGCTGTCGGGAAAACGCTACCGCGCCGGTCGCACCCGGGCGGTGGCGGACCCTCCCGCTCCGTGGAATCGGCCGTAGGCACCCCGCTCGGCGGGGCCCTAGCGTCCTGTCCGAGCACTACGGAGGGAGTTGGATGACGCGCGTGGCGGGTCGCATGACCGGCAAGGTGGCAGTGGTCACCGGGGCAGGAAACGGTACGGGCCGGGTCCACGTCCGGAGGCTGGCCGACGAGGGCGCCGACGTGGTCGCGCTGGACCTGCCGGGCACCTTGTCGGAGCAGGCCCTGGCAGAGACCGCCGCGAGCGTCCCGGCGGGGCGCCGGGTCCTGACCCGCACCGCCGATGTCCGGGACGTCGCCGCCCTGCGCGCCGCCGCCGACGCCGCGGTGGCCGAGTTCGGACGCGTCGATGTCGTAGTCGCCAACGCGGGGCTGTGCGACGCCCCCGGCCCGGCCCTGACCATCGACGAGTTGACGTGGCAGCGATCCCTCGACATCAATCTCAGCGGCGTCTGGAACACGGTGCGCGCCTTCGTTCCTCACATGCCCGACGGCGGATCGGTGGTCGTGGTCGGTTCCACCGCCGGCATCCGCGGGAACGCGAACCGCGCGCACTACGCGGCCGCCAAGCACGGCGCCGTCGGTCTGGCGCGCACGCTGGCGATCGAACTGGGTCCGCGCTCGATCCGCGTCAACTCGGTGCATCCGGGCGCGGTGGGCAGCGGGCGGCCACTCGCCGCCGAGGCGATCGCGCGACTACGTCCCGATCTCGCTGCACCGACCGAAGCCGATGCGAGGCAAGCTTTGTCGGATCGGAACCTGATCCCCGTACCGTGGGTCGACGCCGTGGACGTGAGTAACGCGGTGCTGTTCCTGGCGTGCGACGAGTCCCGCTTCGTCACCGGCACCGAACTGGTGGTCGACGCCGGTCTCACCCAGAAGGTGTAGCCCGTGACCTCCCCCGAGACCGCTGAGACCCTGGAGCCGGTCGTCTACGTCGTCGACGAGATGGTGGTCGCGCCCGGACAAGGCCGCGCGTTCCTCGCGTCGTACCTCGAGGAGTACGCACCCGGTGCCCGTGCACGCGGCCTCACCCTCGACCGCATCCTCGTCAGCCCACCGGTCTGGCTCGACGACCAGTCGAACACCGTGACCGTCACCTGGACGGTCCACGGCGCCGACGCCTGGTGGCAGCAGCGGTGGGCCGCGGGCCGGGACCCGGACGTGGCGCAGTGGTGGGCGTCCGCCGACCGGTCGCTGACCAGCCGTCGACGCTCCACTGCCTGCGCCGCCGCGGATCTTCCGGTGGTGACCGATGTTTGAGGTCATCAGGTTGATCAGCTTCACGGACACCGCCGACGACGCCGCACGTGACGCCGTGGTCGCGGGCCTGCGCGACGCCGTCGAACCGCACGCCCGCAGCGTCCTCGTCCGGCCGACCCTGCCGGGTGGGATCCGTGGCGGGGACCTCGTCGCCAAGTTCCGGTTCGACAGCGAATCGGACTGGCGCGGCGTCGAGAACGCCGTGGACTTCCTGTTGTGGGTTCCGACCGTCGACCAGATCGACGGCGTCACCTACACCGGCGCCGTGCGACCGGCGAGCGTCGCGTCGACGCCCACGGTCTACCGGACGCTGCTGGTCGCGGTCGACCCCGCGACGGATCCCGACCTGGTGGCGCAGTTCGAGGCCGAGACGGCCGCGATGCCGGACTACATACCGTCGATCGGCGCCTCCCAACTGAGCCGCGTGCGGGAGTCGTGCGGCACCCGGTGGACCCACGTGTGGGAACAGGAGTACGCGAGCGTGGACGGGCTGACCGGCCCCTACATGACCCACCCCTACCACTGGGCGCACGTCGACCGCTGGTTCGACCCCGAACGCGCGCACCGGATCGTCACCGGTCTGTGCCACAGCTTCTGCGCGATCGACGGGCCGGTCCTGGGTCGGGACCGACCGGTGCCGGTCGCCGGAGATCAACCGTCCGCCTGATTCTCGACGGTCCAGGCAGCGATCTGTGCGCGCGAGTTGAATCCCAGCTTGTCGCGTATGTGCTCGACATGTCCCTCCACTGTGCGCGGAGCGATCACCAGTCGCTCGGAGATCGCCTTGTTCGTCATGCCCTCGGCCACGGGTGCGGCCACCTGCCGTTCGCGCGGGGTCAGCGTGGCGCTGCTACCGGCGGGCGACGGCAGCGGCGTCTCCGGTCTCCGCTAGTCCAGGGCCCAGGCGACGACCTCGTCGAGGTTCATGGCCATTCCTCGCTCGAGTGTTGCATCGAATACCTTGTCCCCGAGCGCCTCACGCGCCGCCCGCACGCACGCGTCGTGTTAGGAGACCAGGGCCTGGAAGGTTGCCGACGGGCTGCCGGTCGCCGTGAACAGGGCGTCGGACGCGCCCAGTAACATCGCGGCCCGCTCGGGCCGTTCCGTGCCAGCGGTCCACGCGAGTTCTTCGAAGCACCAGGCGAAGCCGAGCGCACGGCCGCATCCACCTCCTCCCGGATCAGGATGGACTTGTCGGCCAAGGACGTCACGACGTCGAGCAGGTCACCGTCTACTCCGTCGTCCGCCACGACGCCCTCTATCGCGTCGAGCGCGACGCTGCCGGCGAACACCGACAGGCGAGCCCACAACCGCTGTTCTCGATCGGTGCACAGGCCGTAGCTCCAGTCGATACACAGCCGCAGGGTCTGCTGGCGGCTCGGTGTGGTGCGGTCGCCCCGGGTCAGCAGGCGGAGGCGGTCGTCGAGTCGTTCGAGCAGCTGATCGAC
The DNA here is from genome assembly GCF_050433545.1 of Rhodococcus sp. BE178. Lineage (NCBI taxonomy): Bacteria > Bacillati > Actinomycetota > Actinomycetes > Mycobacteriales > Nocardiaceae > Rhodococcus > Rhodococcus sp. BE178. Next base: position 491,710 of record NZ_JBNPXA010000003.1, read on the forward strand.
GGACTGCGCTCGGAGCCGGGCCGCCGCCAGCTCGATCGGCAGGGGCAGGCCCCCGAGTCGCGCACAGATCCGGGCGACCGTGGCGCTGTTCTCGGTGGTGAGCCGGAATCCGGGCACCACGGCCCTGGCTCTCTGCTCGAACAGGGCCACCGCATCGCCGCCGATGCCGAGGGGTTCACGGCTCGTCGCCAGCACGGACAATCCGAGGCAGGCCCTGAGCAGCGTCTGCACCAGTGCGGCAACAGGACCTACGAGATGCTCACAGTTGTCGAGTAACAGGAGGGTTCGCCGGTCTGCCAGGTGATCGATCAACACCGACTGCGGTGACCGAACCGACCAGTCCTGAAGTCCCAGGGTGCTCGCCACTGCCTGCGCCAGCTGGTCGGCATCGTGGAGCTCGCTCAGGTCGACGAACCAGGTTCCGTCGACGAATGTCCGCTGCGCATCCCTTGCGACCCGGAGAGCCAGTCGCGTCTTACCGACCCCGCCGAGGCCGGTCAGCGTCACGAGGCGCGATTCGGACAGCAACCGCCGCGTCTCCTTCACCTCGAAACTGCGGCCCACGAAGCTGCTGACGTCCTCGGGCAGATTTCCCTGTTCACGGCCGCGAAGAGGGTGTGCTGTCGCGGAAGGCGCCATCTCAGTCCCTCCGCCCAGGTCGACGCGCTGCAACAGAGCCCGAGCGCTCGGGGTCCGGACGCGGAAAGCCCGATTCCAAGATACGTCGGTGTCGCCCTTCCTCGCGGAAACCACGGGCCTCGTCCTAACATTTGCGTCGAACGTTCTGCTGCCGAAGGGAACCAGGAATGACCACAGGTATCGAACAACGCGAGTTCCAGACGGAGACTCGCCAGATTCTGGATCTGATGATCCACTCGGTGTACTCCAACAAGGACACCTTTCTCCGGGAGCTCGTCTCCAACGCGTCGGACGCACTCGACAAGCTGAAGCTCGAGGCGTTCCGCGACAAGGACCTCGAGGCCGACACCTCCGACCTGCACATCGAGCTCGACGTCGACACGGAGGCGCGCACGCTGACGGTGCGCGACAACGGCATCGGCATGTCGCGCGACGAGGTGATCGACCTCATCGGCACGCTCGCCAGGTCGGGCACCGCCGAGCTGCGCCGCAAGCTGCGCGAGGCGAAGGACGCCGCCGCCTCCGAAGAACTGATCGGTCAGTTCGGTATCGGCTTCTACTCGACATTCATGGTCGCCGACAAGGTCACGCTGCTGACCCGCAAGGCCGGCGAGAGCCACGCGACGCGGTGGGTCTCGAGCGGCGAGTCCACGTACACGATCGAGACCGTCGACGACGCCCCGCAGGGCACATCGGTGACGCTGCACCTCAAGCCGGAGGACGTCGACGACCACCTGTACGACTACGCGGCCGAGCGCAAGCTCCGCGAAATCGTCAAGCGGTACTCGGACTTCATCGCGTACCCGATCCGGATGGACGTCGAGAAGCCGGCCCCGAAGAGCAGTGACGATGCAGACGACACCGACGACGCCCCGAAGACCGTCGTCGAGACCGAGACGCTCAACTCGATGAAGGCGCTGTGGGCCCGGCCCCGCAGCGAGGTCTCCGACGACGAGTACAACGAGTTCTACAAGCACGTCAGCCACTCGTGGGACGACCCGCTCGAGGTCATCCCGATGAAGGCGGAGGGCACGTTCGAGTACCAGGCGCTGCTGTTCATCCCGTCGCACGCGCCGTTCGATCTGTTCTCGCGCGAGCACCGCGCCGGCATCCACCTGTACGTCAAGCGTGTCTTCATCATGGACGACTGCGAGGAACTCATGCCCGAGTACCTGCGCTTCGTCAAGGGTGTCGTGGATGCACAGGACCTGTCGCTCAACGTTTCCCGCGAGATTCTGCAGCAGGACCGGCAGATCCGGGCGATCCGGCGCCGGCTCACCAAGAAGGTCCTCACCACTATCCGCGAAATGATGACGCACGATGACGACACGTCGCGGGACAAGTACCGGACCGTGTGGTCGCAGTTCGGCCGGGTCCTCAAGGAGGGTCTGCTGTCGGACTTCGACAACCGCGACACCCTGCTCGAGATCTCCTCGTTCCCGTCGACGCACAGCGAGGACGAACAGACCACGCTGGCGCAGTACGTCGAGCGGATGAGGGACGGCCAAGAGCAGATCTACTACCTCACCGGCGAGTCCCGCCAGCAGCTCGAGGCGTCGCCGCACATGGAGGCCTTCCGCGCCCGCGGCCTCGAGGTGCTGCTCCTCACCGACCCGGTCGACGAGATGTGGGTGACGTCGGTCCCCGAGTTCGACGGCAAGCCGCTCCAGTCCATCGCGAAGGGCGAGGTCGATCTCGACACCGAGGACGAGAAGAAGGACGCCGAAGCCAAGCGCGAGGAACAGGACAAGCAGTTCGCCGACGTCCTCGGCTGGCTCACCTCCACCCTCGACGACCACGTCAAGCAGGTGCGCCTGTCGACTCGGCTGACCGACTCCCCCGCCTGCATCGTCGGCGACGAATTCGGCATGACGCCGTCGCTCGAGCGCATGTACCGGGCGTCGGGCCAGGAGGTCCCGCACTTCAAGCGGATCCTCGAACTCAACCCGACGCACCCGCTGGTGGAGGGTCTACGGGCTGCGCACGCCGAGCGCGGCGACGACCCGAGCCTCGCGGAGACCGCCGAATTGCTCTACGGCACCGCACTTCTCGCGGAGGGCGGCGAGTTGGAGGATCCGGCGCACTTCGCGAAGATGCTCGCGAACCGCCTGGCACGCACCATCTAGACGCGTTATCAACTCGAGGCAGCGGCCCGCGGGAGTCCTGCTCCCGCGGGCGCGTTGTGCATCGAAACAATTGCGGCCGCGGAACGATCAAACGATCAAACGATCAAAGTTCCGCTCGGCTCGCATCAGCGTGAAACGCTGGTGCCGGCAGTTTGTTGTCGCACGAGGCAAGGCAACAAACCGCCGGCACCATTGGGGAGAAATTCATTTCCTCATGAGGTCGACAGGATCAGCCTGTCCGACCGCAGGCGCGATGATCGCGAGCGCGGCCGCCGTCGCAGCAAACATGATGCGGGTCCTCATCGTCGGAGTGCGGGAGATTTCCCCCTCCCGTGAATTGACATCGCTTCATGACCTTCGGGATAGGCCTACGAAGCAATTCAAAAACGGTCACCCCCAGTGGCTGCCATCCTTACTGCCATCCTTACTGCCGTCGTGGCTGCCATCCTTACTGCCGTCGTGGCTGCCATCCATACTGCCGTCGTGGCTGCCTGAACCGAGGCTTCCCAGGGCCCCGAGGCTCCCCAGGGCTCCGAGGCTTCCCAGTGCGCCGAGGCTCCCCAGGGCCCCTAGGCTCCCGAGGTTGCCATCGGAACTGCCGTCATGGCTCCCCTCATTGCTGCCGTCCTTGCTGCCGGAACCGAGGCTCCCCAGGCTGCCATCGGAACTGCCGTCATGGCTCCCCTCATTGCTGCCGTCCTTGCTGCCGGAACCGAGGCTCCCCAGGCTGCCATCGGAACTGCCATCGTGGCTGCCTTCGGAACTGCCGTCATGGCTCCCCTCATTGCTGCCGTCCTTGCTGCCGGAAGCGAGGCTCCCCAGGCTGCCATCGGAACTGCCGTCGTGGCTGCCTTCGGAACTGCCGTCATGGCTCCCCTCATTGCTGCCATCCTTGCTACCGGAAGCGAGGCTCCCCAGGCTGCCATCGGAACTGCCATCGTGGCTGCCTTCGGAACTGCCGTCATGGCTCCCCTCATTGCTGCCATCCTTGCTACCGGAACCGAGGCTCCCCAGGCTGCCACCGGAACTGCCGTCCTTGCTGCCAGAGCTGCCATCGTGACTTCCGGAGCCGTCGAGGCTGCCCGACACCGGGGCGGCGAGGGATTCCACTGATCCATGGCTTCCAGATTCAGGATCAGCGTGCCCGACCGCAAGCGCGCCGACCGTGAGCGCGGTGGCCGCCGTCGCGGCAATCATGATGCGGGTCTTCATCTTCAGAGTGCGGGGATTTCCGCTCCCGTGGGTTGGCATTGTTTCACGACCTCCTCGATTGACCTACGCAGAATTTAAGACGATCCGCCCAAACCGCATGCAATCAAATTCATTGAAACGCAACCATCGCCCCTACGAAACTCCGCCAGACCCCCGACTGACGGTTGACGCCTCACATGCGTGTAGGCGAAGTCAACCTAGCATTTCGATTGGGTAGCGGAAGCCGAAATTGCCATATGCGATTTGCCGCATTCTGGGGTTTGGAGTGGTTTGTGCCAGTTACGAATCCGCTTCCAAACCGAGACTCGCCAGATCCTGGATCTGATGATCCATTCGGTGTACTCCAACAAAGACAAGGCATCGCACAGGTTCGCCCCATGTGCGACGGGGTACCTCCCTCCGCGCGCTCGCCTCCAACGCGTCCGACGCGCTCGACAAGCTCGAGCTCGGTTCGCGAGCAGGCTTCGCGAAGTGCGCAGGGTGCTCCAGCTCGCCGCTTCAGCGCGAAACGCCGTGTAGTAGCGCAATTCGGCGGTCCCGGTATTGGCGAGGGAGCCGATCAGGTCGATCACCTCGTCGCGGGACATGCCGATGCCGCTGTAGCGCACCGTGAGAGTGCGGGCGTCGGTGTCGAGCTCGATGTGCAGATCCGATGTGTCGGCTTCGAGGTCCTTGTCGCGAAACGCCTTGATCGTGGATCTGGAGTCGGCCCGGGCATTCGTCACGGCCGTCATCGAGCAGGTCGCCCCGCACCGGCGGTACGGTCGGCGGCCAACGGCCGTCTTCTCGGCGCCGGCCGGTGTCTCGGAGGTCACCGCCATCTGTTTCGGTGGCGTGATCTCGCACCGCAGTTGCCAACTGGCCGGGGAGGAACTGACCGAGGCGCTGCACCACTACCTGCGCGAGGAGCACCAGATCATGGTCGG